>NZ_JBWKEZ010000097.1:0-24606 GCF_056434525.1 Streptomyces sp. NPDC044002 | reverse complement strand
CTCTTTCCTTCCTCCCTTCCCCCCACCCCAACCCCGTTTGGGGGGGGGGGGGGTGGGGAACCACCGTGGTGCCTTTCCTTTTTTCTCCCCCCCCCCCCCCCCTCCCCCCCCCCCCCCCTCCTCCCCCCCCCCCCCCCCCCCCCCCCCCCCCCCCCCCGCCGACCCGCGGCGGCGCCCGTGAGTTCGTAGGATGGTCGGACTCAGCGGGCCTTTTCGGCACTCGAACGCCCGTACTTTAGCCCCGGCTTGTCCGGATTTGTCGACGGGCGTGTAACAGGGGTTAGCAAGGCCATGGCCTGAGGGAATCACCGCGTCATGAACCAGAACGCACCCCTCCCCCTCGCCCACCTCACCGCCAGCCGCCCCCGCGTGCTGACCCTCGCGCAGCTGCGCGAGCACGGCGTCAGCGCCTCCGAGGCCGCCGGGCGGCCCTGGCAGCAGGTGCTGCCCGGGGTGTTCCTGCTCCACTCCGGCCCCGCGACCAGCGAGGAGCGGCTGCACGCCGCCCTGCTGTACGCCGGCCGGCGCGGCAGCGGCGAGGTCATGATCACCGGGCTGGCCGCCCTCGCGCTCTACCGGTTCTCCGCCACCCCCGCGCTGCTCGCCCTCTCCCACATCGACGTGCTGGTGCCCAACACCCGCCGCCTGCGCTCCACCGGCGACGTCCGCATCGTCCGCGCCCACACCCCGCCCCGCCCCGTGGAGGTGACCGGCCTGCCGGTGGCCCCGGTGGCCCGGGCCGTCGCCGACGCCGTCGGACAGGTCTCCGACGCCGGCACGGTGCGCCGCATCCTCAGCGAGGCCGTGCGCGGCGGACACTGCGAACCGGCCGCCGTCGTACGGGAGCTGACGGTGGCCCGGCTGCTGAACCGGCCGCACGTGGTCGACGCCGTCGAGTCCCTCCTCGCGGAGGGCCGGGCCATCGCGGAGGACCGGCTGTACCAGCTCGTACGCGGCTACGAGCTCCCCGAGCCCGTCTGGAACGTGGACCTCCGGCTGCCCGGCGGCCCGCACCTGGGCGGGGTCGACGCGTACTGGCCCGAGCAGGCCGTCGCCATCGAGATCGACACCCGCGCACCCCGCCAGGGCGAGGACGAGGACTGGTCGGAGGCGGTCCGCAAGCGGGAGACCCTGGAGCGCCTCGGGGTGACCGTCCTGTACCTGACGCCCCGCAAGCTGCGCGACTGGCCCGAGCAGCAGGCGGCGGTCGTCCGGACCGCCCTGACGGCGTCCGGCGACCGCGAGCCCGCCGCCTACCTGGTCGTACTGCCCCGGTGAGGCGGGTTGGCCGGGGAGTACTCCGGGGTGCTCCAGCGCAGCCGCCCCGGATGCAGGCTCTCCACCACCGCCTCCACCCGGAAGCGCACGGCCCGGCTCCCTCCGGGGCCGTACTCGGTCCGGGCCCGCCCGCTCAGCTGGAGCAGCCCGCCGCCCTCCCAGTCGGGGAAGAGCAGCCCGGCCCGCTCGTCGGCGGCCAGGTTGCCCAGGGTCAGGAACATCGCGTTGCCCGCGTAGTCCGGCCAGAGCAGCTCGGTCGGCGAGAGCACCTCCACGAAGCCGGGCATCCCGCCCCGGTGGCTGGCGTCGACCCCGTCCGCCTCGGCGGTGGTGGCCACGAAGAAGGTGTCGGCGGCGCGGACGGCCCGCTCCTGCCCCGGGGTGAGCGCGTCCCCGCGCCGCACCACACCGGGCCCGTCGGCCACCAGCTCCAGCGGCTGCCGCTTCTGCAGGTACTTAGGGCAGTTGGAGAACACCTGCTCGGCCGCCACCGCGAAACCGCCGGGCGCCACGGCGAGGGTCCCGTTGAGCCGCATCCGGCGCCGGGTGCGCGGGTCGAGGGAGATCGTGCCGACCCGGGTGCCCGCGGTGGCCAGCGCCCCGGCCAGCGGGTCGCCCTCCGGAAGGCCCCCCGAGACCCGGATGCGGTCCGGCCCGGTGGCCCGTACGAAGCCGGGCGCGCCGGTCAGCAGCGAGGCCCACAGCCGCCCCGCGCCGTCGGCGGCGCCGACGACGAGGTGGGGCTGCTGGGCGAGGAAGGCCGCCGCGACGTCGCGGATGTCCGCGCCGATGGAGCGGCCGACGTGCTCGGCGAGCTCGCGTACGCCGACCCGTTCCTGCACGGCCAGCGAGCCCTGGTGGTACCGGCCCATGGTGTCCCCCAATCCTTGAGTTCCTAGAAGAAGCCGCAGGTCGGAGCGTCCGCCGTGGGGGCGGGAGCGCCCTCGGCGCCGGTGGGCACGGAGATCTCCAGACGGGTGCCGTCCGGGTCGTGGAAGAAGATCCCCCCGGAGGCAGCGCCCTCGCCGTGGGCGACGACGCCCTCGTACGCGAAGTCCACGCCGAGGCCGCGCAGCCGCTCCTCGTACGCCCTGACCTCCTCGATCGCGCCGGCCGAGAACGCGAGGTGGTGCAGTCCGGCGGCCTGCGGCCGGTACGGGTCCTCCGCCTGCTGCCAGAGGGTCAGGACCAGTTCGCCGTCCCGGCCGAGGAAGGCGAACCTGCGACCCTCCTCCTTGCCCTCGCCCAGCAGCGCGAAGCCGAGGGCGTCGCGGTAGAAGGCGAGCGAGCGGTCCAGGTCGGTGACGTTGAGGCCGATGTGCCCGGTGCGGAGCGTGCCGGTGGTGGCGGTCGACATGAGGGTTCCCTTCCCCGAGGTCCGAGAGTTTCTAACCTTCTAAGTCGAGATTAAGGGTTAGGGCGAAGCCCGTCAACCGGTCACGTACCCTTGAGGGGTTAGCGGCGCGAGGAGGCGGACATGACGGCGGTGACCACGGACCCACGTCCGCTGACGGGAGAGCCCGTCTCCCTGGACCTGCTGAACACGCGCTGGATGCTGGACGGCGAGATCGCCGACCTCTTCGCGGGGGCGTTCGGGCTGAGCCGGCTGGAGGGACTGGGCCTCTGGCTGGAGAGCACCGGCCTGGCCGGCCGCTTCCGCGCCGACAAGTCGGCCCTGGTCCACCTGCTGACCGCGCGCGAGGCCATCGCCCGCGCGGTCGCGGACCCGACCGACGAGGGCGCGCGCTCCCTGGTGGACTCCGTACTGGAGCACGGCCGGATCCGGGCCACCCTCACCGCCGAAGGTCCGGGCGAGCGCGCCGAGTTCGCCGACCCCTCCTGGGGCCCGGCCTGGACGGCCGCCCGCGACTACCTCGGCCTGCTGGCCACCGCGCCCGACCGGATCCGCAAGTGCGCCTCGGAGACCTGCGTGCTGCACTTCCACGACACCTCGCGCAACGGCACCCGGCGCTGGTGCTCCATGGCCGTCTGCGGCAACCGCGCCAAGGCCTCGCGGCACTACGCGCGCACGCGCGAGCGCTGAACAGTCGGAATCTGTCACACCGGTCGTGAGACGGAAGGTCGATCCTTCCCCGCAAGACGGCCGGAAAGTCGATAAATCAACTCACCGGGCACTACAAGTCGCCCCGGCTTGCCCCGGCATGTCCTCACTGGCGGACACTCCGCACTGACGGGAACCCGCCATGTCAGGTCTCGGTCAATAACAACACTCCCCAAACAGCTGTCACTTGCGCAAAGCTGACCGGTCATCCGGCACCGAATTCCGGACCGTATCTTTCACTTAGCCAGGGATGCTGATGACCCTCGACTCCCCCAGCTCCACCACCGGGGCCATACCCGGCACCAGGCGCGCGGCCCGCGTCGCGGCGGCCGCGGGCCTGGTGGCCGCCCTCTGCGCCACCGGCGCGGTGCCCGCCTTCGCGGCGGCCGGCGACGACCCGTGGACGACCGCCCCGGTCAAGTCCGCGGACCAGAAGCTCGGTTCGGCCGACGCCGAACTGCTCCAGGAGGCCAAGGCCAAGGGTGACGCGACCGTCACCGTCATGGTCGCGACCGCCCCCGGCCAGACCAAGCAGGTCACCGACCAGCTGGACGCCGTCCAGGGCGCCTCGGTCGGCCAGACGTACGACAAGCTCGGCTACGTACGCGCCACCCTGCCGACCGACAAGGCGGAGGCCGCGCTGAAGGCGGCCGCCAAGCTGGAGTCCGTGCACGGCATGGACCTGCGGCACGAGATCCGGCTGCCGGACCCGCGCCCCGAGGCGAGCAAGGACGGTTCGGCCAGGAAGACCGCCGCCGAGGCCTACCCGGCGCCGGACAAGAACACCCCGGCCAAGAACCCGTACAACCCCTCGTTCGAGACCGGCTCGCTGGACTTCCTCAAGAAGAACCCGCAGGCCGACGGCCGTGGCGTGACCATCGGCATCATGGACTCGGGCGTCGACGTCAGCCACCCCGCGCTGCAGAAGACCACCACCGGCGAGCGTAAGATCGTCGACTGGGTGACCGCGACCGACCCGATCACGGACAACGACGGGACCTGGCGCGCCCAGATCACCCCGGTCACCGCCACGGGCGGCGCCTTCACCGCCGGCGGCCAGAGCTGGAAGGCCCCCGAGGGCACCTTCCAGTGGAGCCGCTTCAGCGAGTCGATCACCGCCAACGGCGACATGAAGGGCGACGTCAACCGGGACGGGGACACCACCGACCGGTTCGGCATGCTCTACGACCCGGCCGCCGGCACCGTCCGCGTCGACACCGACCAGGACGGCGACTTCACCAACAACGAGCCGATGAAGCCGTACAAGGACGGCTACCAGATCGGCTACTTCGGTACGGACAACCCGGCCACCGAGGTCGCGGAGCGGATCCCCTTCACCATCGAGATCCGCAAGGACGTCAAGATGGACCCGCTCGGTGGCGACTGGGTCGGCAAGAAGGCCGACTTCGTCAACATCGGCATCATCGAGTCCGAGCACGGCTCCCACGTCGCGGGCATCACCGCCGCCAACGGCCTGTTCGGCGGCCAGATGAACGGCCAGGCGCCGGGCGCCAAGCTCGTCTCCTCCCGCGCCTGCTCCTGGTCCGGCGGCTGCACCAACGTCGCGCTGACCGAGGGCATGATCGACCTCGTCGTCAACCGCGGCGTCGACATCGTCAACATGTCGATCGGCGGCCTGCCGGCCCTCAACGACGGCAACAACGCCCGCTCCGAGCTCTACAAGAACCTCATCGACACCTACGGTGTCCAGCTCGTCATCTCGGCGGGCAACGAGGGTCCGGGCGTCAACACCATCGGCGACCCCGGCCTCGCCGACAAGGTCATCTCCGTGGGTGCCGCGGTCTCCAAGGAGACCTGGGCCGCCAACTACGGCTCCGGCGTGACCAAGAAGTACAACATGTTCCCCTTCTCCTCGCGCGGTCCGCGTGAGGACGGCGGGTTCACGCCGACCATCACCGCCCCCGGCGCGGCCATCAACACCATCCAGACCTGGCTGCCCGGCGCGCCCGTGAAGGAGGCCGGCTACAACCTCCCGGCCGGCTACGGCATGCTCCAGGGCACCTCGATGTCCTCGCCGCAGGCCGCGGGCGCCAGCGCCCTGCTGATCTCGGCCGCCAAGCAGGCGAAGATCGCCCTGCCCCCGGCCAACCTGCGCGTGGCGCTGACCAGCACCGCCAAGAAGATCGACGACGTTCCGGCCCACGCACAGGGCGCCGGTCTCATCGACATCCCCAAGGCGTGGGAGTCCATCCAGCGCGGCGCCAAGGCCAACGAGTTCACGGTCAAGGCCCCCGTCGACACCGCGCTCGACCAGTTCCTGAAGACCCCGGGCTTCGGCACCGGCCTCTACGACCGCGAGGGCGGCCTGAAGGTCGGCCAGAAGAAGGTCTACGACGTCGTCGTCACCCGCACCACCGGCGTCAAGTACGGCACCCGGCACAACATCAGCTGGCGCAACAACGACGGCACCTTCAAGGTCGTCGGCGGTGGCGGCTACGACTACGTCACCCTGCCGCTGAACAAGCCCGTCACCATCAAGGTCGAGGCCAACGTCAAGTCCGGCGGCGTCCACAGCGGCATCCTGCAGCTCGACGACCCCACCACCGAGGGCGTCGACAAGCAGATCCTGGCCACGGTCGTCGCCTCCACCCCGCTGGCGAAGCCGTCCTTCACGCTGTCGGACAAGTCCTCCGTACAGCGCAACAGCCACAAGTCGTACTTCGTGACCGTCCCGCAGGGCGCCAAGACCCTTGAGGTCGCCCTCGGCGGGCTCGCGGCGGGCAGCCAGACGCGCTTCATCTCGATCCACCCGTACGGCACGGGCGTCGAGGACAGCGCGACCACCCAGTGCTACCCGAACTACGACAACCCGGCCAACCAGTGCCGCCCCGACCTGCGCTCTTACGAGAACCCGCAGCCGGGCGTCTGGGAGATCGAGGTCGAGTCGCGCCGTACGTCGCCGCTGCTCGACAACCCGTTCAAGCTGGACGTCTCCGTCCTCGGCGCGGGCTTCGACCCGGCCGTCAAGGTCCTGCCCGAGGTCAAGCAGGGCACCCCGGCTCCGGTCCAGTGGACCGTGAAGAACGACGCCGCCGCCATCTCCGGCGGCAAGCTGCGGGGCGGCCCGCTCGGCTCCGCGAAGGTCGACAAGCCGACCATCGCCGCCGGCGAGACCAAGACCACCGAGGTCACCGTCGGTGAGGGCGCCGCCCGCCTCGACGTGGCGATCAACAAGCCCTCGGACACCGCGGCCGACCTCGACCTTGAGGTCTACAAGGACGGCGTCAAGGTCGGCTCCTCCGCCGACGGCGACTCCGACGAGTCCGTCAGCCTGGTCAAGCCCGCCGCCGGCACCTACACCATCAAGGTGATCGGCTACGCGGTCCCGGCCGGCACCACCACGTACGACTACCGCGACGTGTTCTTCTCCGCCGCCCTGGGCTCCGTCCAGGTCGACGAGGCCGCCGCGGTCAACCTCGCCACCGGCGCCTCCGCGCAGGTCTCGGCGAACGTTCTGGTGACGGGCGCGGCCCCGGAGGGCCGTCAGTTCTTCGGCCAGGTCCAGCTGCTCAACGCCCGCGGCACCGCCGCCGGCACCGGCAGCGTGCAGATCGACAAGGTCATCCCGTAACGGCGTGACCGGCTGAACGCGTGAACGCGTGAACGCATGACGGAGGGGCGGTGCTCGACCGAGCACCGCCCCTCCTGTGTTCCCCCGTTACGCCGTCACGCGCTCCCCCGTCGCGCCTCCTACTTGCCCAGCGTCCGCAGGGACTCCGCGTACGTGCCGACCGCGTGGGCGATGACGTCCAGGTTGGTGTCGAACGCCTTGAGGTCGATGTTCTTCAGGTTGTCGCCCGCCCCGTGGTAGTTCGGGTCGTACGCCGCCCCGGCCGTGCCGCCGTAGCGCTTGGCCTGCTCCGCGGTCTTGATGCCCTCGGCGCCGGTGAAGGTGCCGCCCGCGGGGATGCCGTTCTCGATGAACGGGCCGTAGTCGGAGCGTCCGTCGAAGTCACTGCCCTCGTGCGGCTTGCCCTTCTTGTCCAGGAAGCCGTTGATCAGCGCCTCGATCTGCGCCGAGCCCGCCGGGCCCGCCCCCGCGCCGGTCTTGTCCGAGTCGTCTCCGTCGTAGACGAACTGCGCCGGGTTCGGCGAGGCGATCATGTCGAAGTTCAGGTAGAGCGCGATGTCCTTCTTCTGCTTCTCGGACAGCTGCGCCACGTAGTGCTCGGAGCCCAGCAGGCCCAGCTCCTCCGCCGACCACCAGGCGAAGCGGACCTTGTTGGCGGGGCCCTTGTTCTTCTTGTTGGCGCCCTCGTCGGCGAGCTTGAGGGCCACTTCGAGGAGGCCCGCCGAGCCGGAGCCGTTGTCGTTGATGCCGGGGCCCTCGGGGACCGAGTCCAGGTGGGAGCCGACCGTCACCACGCGGTCGGCGCGGCCGCCGCGGGTCTCGGCGATCACGTTGCGGGTGGTCTTCTTCACGTGCTCCTGGTCCAGGTCCAGGCGCACCTTCACCTCGCCCTTGGCGGCGGCAGCGGCCAGCGCCTCGCCGTCGGCCAGGGTGATGCCCGCGCTCGGGATGATCCCCTCGGCCGGGGAGGAGAACCCGCCGCGGACCGGGGTGGTGCCGCTGTGGTTGTAGACGATCACGCCGACCGCGCCCGCCGCCGCGGCGGCCCGCTGCTTCTCCACGAAGGTGCACGCACCCCGCTTGACCAGCGCGATCTTCCCGGTGAAGGTGCCGGAGGCGTAGTCGTCGGCGGTGCAGCCCGGGGTCTCGTCGACCCGGGCGAGGGCGAGCGGGGCGGCCAGGCCGCCGGCCGGGGTGGACTTGGTGAACGTGAAGGCCGCGGTGGCCAGCTCGCGCGGCTGGTCGCCGAGGACGGTGGTCTTCTCCGTCTTCGTGTGCGCCTCGTAGATGTCGAAGTCCTGGTACGAGACGTCGTACCCGGCCTTCTTCAGGGTGTCGTGGACGTACGCGGCCGAGGCGGCGTGGCCGGGGGTGCCCGCGGCCCGGTTGCCGCCGTTGGCGTCGGCGATCTGCTGGAACTTCGCCAGGTGGCGGTAGGCCCCGCGCGCGGTGACCTCCTCCACCAGCTCCTGGGCCAGCCGGCCCTCGCGCGGATGCGCGCTGGCCGGGGTGGCCGCCAGCAGCACGGGCGCGGCGACGGCGGCCGCCGCGAGGGCGGCCAGGGCCGGTATGGACCGGCGGTGGCGGTGGATGTTCGGCATGGTGCTGTCCCCCCGGGGTGCGGGTGTATCGGCTTCAGGTGCGCCGCGTCCGGATAACGATCACGGCTGAACGGACGCTAACCGCCCCTGACCAGGCAAAACGGACTTTCGAGGGCGGTGAAACACGGCCGTCACGGACTCGTCACCCCGGTTCACGAACCCGACACTGTCCGCACCTCGGACAATGGATTGGACAAGCCTCGTGGGGTCGAACGCATGATGGCTTCACGCGCGCCCGCGTCCACGTATTTGAAGGAGTCACCGTGAGGGTCGGAATCGTCGGAGCCACCGGACAGGTCGGCGGAGTCATGCGCGGCATCCTCGCCGAGCGGAAGTTCCCGGTGGACGAGCTGCGGCTGTTCGCCTCGGCCCGTTCCGCCGGTACCACCGTGGAGTGGGAAGGCCGCGAGATCACCATCGAGGACGCCTCCACGGCCGACTACTCCGGCCTGGACATCGTGCTCTTCTCCGCGGGCGGCGCCACCTCCAAGGCCCTCGCCGAGAAGGTCGCCTCCCAGGGCGCCGTCGTGATCGACAACTCCTCCGCGTGGCGCAAGGACCCCGAGGTCCCCCTCGTGGTCTCCGAGGTCAACCCGCACGCGATCAAGAACCGCCCCAAGGGCATCATCGCGAACCCGAACTGCACCACCATGGCCGCCATGCCCGTGCTGCGCCCGCTGCACGAGGAGGCGGGGCTCACCGCCCTGATCGCCACCACCTACCAGGCCGTCTCCGGCTCCGGCCTGGCCGGCGTCGCCGAGCTCGACGGCCAGGTCAAGGCCGTGGCCGCCGACGCGACCAAGCTGGTCCACGACGGCGAGGCCGTCGAGTTCCCCGAGCCGGGCGTCTACAAGCGCTCCATCGCCTTCAACGTGCTGCCGCTGGCCGGCTCCATCGTCGACGACGGCTCCTTCGAGACCGACGAGGAGCAGAAGCTCCGCAACGAGTCCCGCAAGATCCTGGAGATCCCCGGCCTCAAGGTCTCCGGCACCTGCGTGCGCGTCCCCGTCTTCTCCGGCCACTCGCTCCAGGTCAACGCCCGCTTCGAGCGTCCGATCAGCGTCGAGCGCGCCTACGAGCTGCTGAAGGACGCCCCCGGCGTCGAGCTCTCCGAGATCCCGACCCCCCTCCAGGCCGCCGGCAAGGACGCCTCGTACGTGGGCCGCATCCGCGTGGACGAGACGGTCGACAACGGCCTCGCCCTGTTCCTCTCCAACGACAACCTCCGCAAGGGCGCCGCGCTGAACGCCGTCCAGATCGCGGAGCTGGTCGCCGAGGAGCTGCGCGGCTGACGCCACCGGTTCGACGGGAGGGGCGGTGCCGGGTCGGCGCCGCCCCTCCGGCGTGTCAGGGCCGGCGGACCTCGAAGAGGAAGCAGCCGTACTCGGCCGCGCGGACGTGGACGAGGGCGGTGCGCGGGTCGGCGAAGGCCTCCGACAGGGCCTGGTCGACGGCCTCGGCGCCGGCTTCCGGGGCGCCGGCTTCCGGCAGCGCGAGGACGCGGCCGCCGAGGATGCGGCCGCCCGCGTCGTAGCGGCGGACCGTACGCAGGGCCCCCGCGTTCACGAAGGGGTGGCCGGACCCGGCGGCCGGTCCGGCGCACTCGGCGCCGTGGACGAAGACCGGGCCCTGCTCGTCGTACGCCCCCGGGTCGACGCCCGCCCCGGCCGCCCAGCGGCGCAGCGGGGCGTAGGAGACGAGCGCGATCAGCTCCCCGGGCCGGCTGCGGCGCAGGCAGCAGCGCAGCGGCGCGCCGCCCTCGGGGTCCTCGTACGGGGTGCAGGGGCGCCCGGCGTCGTCCCGCGCCCGCAGGGCGGTCAGGGTGGCGGGCGGGATGGGCAGGGCCGTGTGCGCGGTGATGGTGGTCATGGGTCCAGGGTGCGCGGGCGGCCCGGGCCGGTCTGGCGGGAATCGGACCTCGTGTTCGCCTCTGGATTAGTCCCGCACGGCGGACCGGCCCGCGTGGAAGGATGGCGGGGCAACGTCACCATCAAAGGAGATGAACGCGTGCCTGGCACGAATCTCACCCGTGAAGAGGCTCAGCAGCGGGCGAAGCTGCTCACCGTCGACTCGTACGAGATCGAACTCGATCTCAGCGGCGCACAGGAGGGCGGTACCTACCCGTCCGTGACCACCGTGCGCTTCCAGTCGGCCGAGGCAGGCGCCGGTACCTTCATCGACCTGGTCGCGCCGGCCGTGCACGAGGTCGTCCTGAACGGCAAGTCGCTGGACGTCGCCGCCGTCTTCCGCGACTCGCGGATCGCCCTGGACCACCTCGCCGCCGGGGCCAACGAGCTCCGTGTCGTCGCGGACTGCGCCTACACCAACACCGGCGAGGGCCTGCACCGCTTCGTCGACCCGGTCGACCAGCAGGCGTACCTGTACACCCAGTTCGAGGTGCCGGACGCGCGGCGGGTCTTCGCCAGCTTCGAGCAGCCCGACCTGAAGGCGACGTTCCAGTTCACCGTCACGGCCCCGGAGGGCTGGACGGTCATCTCGAACTCGCCGACGCCGGAGCCGAAGGACCGGGTGTGGGCCTTCGAGCCGACCCCGCGGATCTCGTCCTACATCACGGCCCTGATCGTCGGCCCGTACCACGCGGTGCACTCGTCGTACGAGGGCCCGGACGGGCAGTCCGTGCCGCTCGGCATCTACTGCCGCCCCTCGCTCGCCGAGTTCCTCGACGCCGACGCGATCTTCGATGTCACGCGGCAGGGCTTCGACTGGTTCCAGGAGAAGTTCGCCTACGACTACCCCTTCGCGAAGTACGACCAGCTCTTCGTGCCGGAGTTCAACGCGGGCGCGATGGAGAACGCCGGCGCGGTCACCATCCGCGACCAGTACGTCTTCCGGTCGAAGGTGACGGACGCCGCGTACGAGGTGCGCGCCGAGACCATCCTGCACGAGCTCGCCCACATGTGGTTCGGCGACCTCGTCACCATGGAGTGGTGGAACGACCTGTGGCTGAACGAGTCGTTCGCCACCTACACCTCCATCGCCTGCCAGGCCTACGCCGAGGGCTCGAAGTGGCCGCACGCGTGGACCACGTTCGCGAACTCCATGAAGACCTGGGCGTACCGGCAGGACCAGCTGCCGTCCACGCACCCGATCATGGCCGACATCCGCGACCTGGACGACGTCCTGGTCAACTTCGACGGCATCACGTACGCCAAGGGCGCCTCGGTGCTCAAGCAGCTCGTCGCGTACGTGGGCATGGACGCCTTCTTCAAGGGCGTGCAGGCGTACTTCAAGGCGCACGCCTTCGGCAACACGCGCCTGTCGGACCTGCTGGGCGCGCTGGAGGAGACCTCCGGCCGCGACCTGACCGCCTGGTCGAAGGCATGGCTGGAGACGGCCGGCATCAACGTGCTGCGCCCCGAGATCGAGACGGACGCGGACGGGGTCATCACCGCGTTCGCCGTCCGGCAGGAGGCCCCGGCGCTCCCGGCGGGCGCCAAGGGCGAGCCGGTGCTGCGGCCGCACCGCATCGCGGTCGGCCTGTACGACCTGGAGGGCGGCAAGCTCGTCCGCAAGGACCGCATCGAGCTGGACATCGACGGCGAGCGGACGGCCGTGCCGGAGCTGGCGGGGCGCGCCCGTCCGGCGGTCGTGCTGCTCAACGACGACGACCTGTCGTACGCGAAGGTGCGGCTGGACGAGGTCTCGCTGGCGAACGTCACGGCGCACCTCGGCGACTTCACCGAGTCGCTGCCGCGGGCGCTGTGCTGGGCGTCGGCGTGGGACATGACGCGTGACGGCGAGCTGGCCACGCGCGACTACCTGTCGCTGGTCCTGTCGGGCATCGGCAAGGAGTCGGACATCGGCGTGGTGCAGTCCCTGCACCGCCAGGTGAAGCTGGCCGTCGACCTGTACGCCGACCCGGCGTGGCGGGACCAGGGCCTGGCCGTCTGGACCGAGGCCACGCTGGAGCACCTGCGCGGCGCCGAGCCGGGCAGCGACCACCAGCTGGCGTGGGCGCGCGCCTTCGCGGCGACGGCCCGTACCGAGGGGCAGCTGACCTACCTGGCGGCGCTGCTCGACGGCTCGGCCGAGGTCGAGGGCCTGGTCGTGGACACGGAGCTGCGGTGGGCGTTCCTGGAGCGCCTGGCCGCCACGGGTCTCGCCGACGAGGCGGCCATCGCGGCGGAGCTGGAGCGGGACGCCACGGCCGCCGGCGAACGCCACGCGGCGACGGCGCGGGCCGCGCGGCCGACGGCCGGGGCCAAGGCGGAGGCCTGGGCCTCGGTGGTGGAGTCGGCCGACCTGCCGAACGCGGTGCAGGAGGCCGTGATCGGCGGCTTCGTCCAGACCGACCAGCGCGAGCTGCTCGCGCCGTACGCGGAGAAGTACTTCGCGGTGGTCAAGGACATCTGGGAGAGCCGCAGCCACGAGATCGCGCAGCAGATCGCGGTGGGCCTGTACCCGTCGCTCCAGGTGTCGCAGGCGACCCTGGACGCGACGGACGCGTGGCTGGCCTCGGCCGAGCCGAACGCCGCCCTGCGCCGCCTGGTCTCGGAGTCCCGCTCGGGCGTCGAACGCGCCCTGAAGGCCCAGTCCGCAGACGCAGCGGCGGCCACCGCCCAGGCCTGACGGCAGCCGTAACCCTGCCGCCGCCCTCTTCGGGGGGGGGCGGCAGGGGCGCGGGCCCGCCATCTCCCCCTCGACCCCTCGGGGCCGGGCGGTAGTTGCCCACCCGCCCCCGACTGCGGGTCCGGGGGCCGGGGAGCGGTATCCCCCTGGACCGGATCAGAGCTGGTTGGGGGCTTCCCGTCAGTCCCATCGTCCTTCCGGTTCGTGCCGGCCTGTCAAGGGCGCTCCCTTCGGTCGCGTCGCTACGCGATCGCCTTCGGCGACCCTTGACAGACCGACCCGCCCCGGAAAGCCGAAAGACTGCCGGGAAACCCCCAAAGAAACGGCACGGTCCATCGTTGGAGGAGCGGGTCCGTCAGCGATGAGGCGAGGGGCCGGGGGCCGGCCCGCCGGGCATCCGGGCCCTCAGATGCCCGGTTTCCGGGTCGCGGGCGCGGCTACCCGCACGAGAGGTTGATCTGGGCGACCTGCGGAGCCTCCAGACGCAGCAGATCGCTACGCGCTCCTCACATCTCAGCGTCCGACGACCGCCTTGGGCCGATACCCGCACCAGAGGACGAACAGAGCAGCCCAGGGAGCGCGTGGGCGCGACAGATCGCTACGCGCTTCTCCGGTCTCGGCGTCTGATGGTGGTCATCGGATGACGGGGCCGTTGCCGGCTCTCCAGTCGTTGAGGCGTTTGCGGATGCTGGGGACCATCGGGAGTTCGTCGGTCTTGTGAGGTGCGAACCAGGCGACTTCGAAGGATTCGTCCGATGTGCGGAGGTTCCCGCCGGTGGGTCGGGCGAGGAGGCAGATGGAGAACTCCTGACGGACTTCGCCGTCGTCATAGGCGAAGACGTGGCCCGGGTTCGTGTAGGTGCCGACCATGCCGGTGATTTCAACGGTGATGCCTGTTTCCTCGCGGGTCTCACGAACAGCACAGTCGCCGATCGACTCGCCCAGTTCCATCATTCCGCCGGGAAGCGCCCACATTCCGTTGTCGGTGCGGCGGTGAAGCAGCACCCGGCCGTCGTCGTCCACCACGACGGCGGAGGCTGCGGGGACGAGGCTGTTCGCGGGCGGGGCGCTGGGGTCGTCTTCGTAGTCACGCCTGGGCATTGCCCTCCCTGATGTCGCGGCTGCCGCTCCACGGTCCCGTGCCCGACACGATCCGTCAACGACCAGCCCAGGACGGCCGTTGGACGCCCAACCTTGAGAAGCGCGTAGCGATCTCACGCGCCTGTCGGCTCCCTGGGCTGCTCTTTTCGCCCTCTGGTGCGGGTATCCGCCCAAGACGGCCGTCTGACGCCGAGATCCGAGGAGCGCGTAGCGATCTGTCGCGCCTGGGGGCTCCGGGGGAGGTCCTGATCAACCTCTCGTGCGGGTAGTCGCGCCCCTGGCCCGGAAACCGGGCATCTGAGGGCCCGGATCCCCGGCGGGCCGGCCCCCGGCCCCTCGCCTCATCACTGACACGGCCGTCCCTCCTCCTCTGGACCGTGCCGTTTCTTTGGGGGTTTCCCGGCAGTCTTTCGGCTTTCCGGTTCGGGTCGGTCGGTCAAGGGTGGCCGAAGGCCATCGCGTAGCGACGCGACCGAAGGGAGCGCCCTTGAGGGACCGGGCCGAACCGGAAGGACGATGGGACTGACGGGAAGCCCCCAGGCTGCTCTGAGACCGCCCCAGGGGACCCCGCCCCCCCTCAGCCGAGCGCCGACGCCGCCTGTTGGAGGGCCTTCAGGGCCTGGGCGAGGGCCGGGGCCGCTTCCGTGCCCTGGCGGAGGGCGGCGATGACGTGGCGGGTGGGGCGGTCGTGGGTGAGGGTGCGGACCGTTACGCCCGAGGCGCGGGCCGAGACCATGCGGGGGACCAGGGCGACGCCCATGCCCGCCTCGACCATCGCCAGGATCGCGGTCCAGCCCGAGGCCGAGTGGGCCTGTTCCGGGACGAAGCCCGCCGGTTCGCAGGCCGATCGGGTGATCTCCGACCAGGGGCCGCTGCCGCCGTAGATCCACCGGTCCGCCGAGAGGTCCGCCAGGCGGAGTACGGGTGCGGCCGCCAGGGGGTGGTCCGGGGGGAGGGCCACGTCCAGGGGGTCTTCCAGGAGGGTGATCCGGGTGAAGCGGGTGTCCCGGGCGGTCGGGGCGTGCGCGGCGAGGGAGAGGGCGAGGTCCACGGCGCCGGCGGAGAGGAGTTCGTAGGACTCGGCCGCTTCGGTCTCCTGGACCCTCACCTCGATCCCAGGATGGGTGAGCCGGAGCGCCGCGACCGCCGGGACCACGAGGACCGGGACCGCGGTGGAGAAGGCGCCGACGCGGACTTCGCCCGACTCCCCCGACCGGTAGCCGGTGAGTTCGGCGTCGGCGCGTTCCAGCTGGGCGAAGACGGCTTCGGTGTGGCGCAGCACCAGGTGGGCGGCGTCGGTGAGGCGGACCCTGCGGCCCTGGGGTTCGAGGAGCGGTACCCCCAGCTGGCGGGCGAGGTTGGTCAGCTGCTGCGAGACGGCCGAGGGCGTCATGTGCAGCGCCTCGGCCGTCGCGGTCACGGTGCCCTGGTCGGCCAGGGTCCGCAGGATGCGGAGCTTCTTGATGTCCCAGTCGGTCACAGGGGGAAGTTACCTGCGGGCCGTGCTGCCGAAGGCGACTCCGCCCAGGATCAGGGCCATGCACAGGAGCTGGGCGGGGCCGGTGCGTTCGCCGAGGAGGAGCAGGCCGAGGCCGGCGACGCAGACGGGCTGGAGGTAGTAGACGACTCCGGCGCGGGCCGCGCCGATGAGGGAGATGGCCTTGTTCCAGGCGAAGAAGGCGACGGCGGAGGAGAAGACGCCGACGTAGAGGAGGGGGCCGACGGTGTGGGGGGTCGCCTCGAAGCCGCCCTGGACGGTGAGGGAGACGGCGTAGGCGGGGGCCAGCATCAGGGCGCCGAGGACGAAGGTGGTGAGGAGGAAGGCCAGGCCGCCGACTTCGGTGGGCTTGCGCTTGAGGAGGGCGCTGTAGGTGGCGAAGGAGAGGGCGGCGCCGAACATCCACAGGTCGCCGGCGCCGAAGTCGAAGCCGAGGGAGCCGTCGCCGACGAGCAGCAGCACGCCGAAGGCGGCGAGCAGCATCCCGAAGGAGCGGCGGGCGCCGAGCCGTTCGCCGCCGAGGCGGGCGTACAGGGCCATGATGACCGGCGAGGCCGCCATGATCATGCCCATGTTGGAGGCGGAGGTGGTCAGGCCGGCCTGGTGGACCAGGGTGTTGTAGAGGGTGACGCCGAAGAGGGTGGCGAGGCTGATGTAGCCGAGGTGCTTGCGGAGCAGGGCGCGCTGCTGCCAGGCCTGGCGGGCGGCGAAGGGGGTGACCGCGACGGCGGCGGTGATCCACCGCCAGAAGACGGCCTGGACGGGCGGGACGGTGTCGGCCATGCCGCGGGTGGCGACGAAGCTGCCGGACCAGACGACCGTGGCGACCAGGGCGAGGAGTACGCCGAGTCCGGCGGCCCCCTTCCTCGCCTTGTCTCCGGCAACGGCGCCGCCGCCGGCGAGGGTGCCGGCGGCGGTGGGTGCGGTGCGGATGCGGTCCATGACGGTCACTGGTGGTCTCCCCCTGAGGGTCTGGAGTGGGTCGTGGACCTACTCTCACACCTTCGCTTTGCCCAGGTCCATCGAAAGATTTCGATCGGTTTCTTCAGTCTTGCTGAACGGTTTGGCGACGGCCGCCTCGGCCTTCGCCGCCCGGCCCGGGAGCTGGCCGAAGACCGTGGCACCGAAGGCGAGGGCCATGCCCGCCAGCTGTACGGGCGTCAGGGCCTGGCCGAGCGCGGCCCAGCCGATGACGGCGGCGGTGAGCGGCGACAGCGGGCCGAGCAGGGTGACGGAGGTGGCGGTGAGCTGGCCGATGCCGCGGAACCAGAGGAAGTACGCGGCCCCGGTGTTGATCAGCATCATGTAGCCGTAGCCGAGGAAGGCCTTGCCGTCGAGCGCGGGCGGCGCCCCCTCGACGAGTGCGGCGATCGGGATGATGACCAGGCCGCCCGCGGTGAGCTGCCAGCCGGTCACGGCCAGCAGGCTGACGCCCTCGGGGCGGCCCCAGCGCTTGGTCATCACGGTGCCCGCGCCCATGGAGGCGGAGGAGACCACGCCGGCTATGACGCCGACGAGGTCGAGCTTCGCCTCGGCGGTCAGCACCACCATGCTCACGCCGAACGCGGCGACCACGGCGGCGAGCACGGTCCGCAGCCTGGCCCGCTCCCCGAGGAGGAGGGCGGCGAGCCCGACGACGAAGAGCGGTCCGGCCGAGCCGAGCACGGCGGCGACACCGCCGGGGAGCCGGTAGGCGGAGAGGAAGAGCAGCGGGAAGAAGGCGCCGATGTTGAGGGTGCCGAGGACCGCGGACTTCCACCACCAGGCGCCCTTGGGCAGGACGCGGGAGAGGGCGACCAGCAGCAGGCCGGCGGGCAGGGCGCGCATGGCCCCGGTGAAGAGGGGCCGGTCGGCAGGCAGCAGCTCGCTGGCGACGAAGTAGGTCGAGCCCCAGGAGATGGGGGCGAGCGCGGTCAGGACGGTGGTGGTGACGCGGTTCACGGTCACTCCTCGGCGGTGAGGATGGGCTGGCGGGGTGCGGGTTAGTCGCGACCTACCCGGGGGCCCGTCTCAGGACCTCCCCGAGTAGGTCGCTGATAAGTAGCTTACTCCTAAGCTACTTTTACGCAAGCTACTTTCTTGCGAACCACTGACCGGAATCGGATACTTCATTTATGACCGAGGTGAAGAAGGACGCCCAGCCGGACGCCGTCGACGCGATCACCACGCAGTGGGCCGCGGTGCGACCGGACCTGGACACCGCCCCGATGGCCGTCTTCGGCCGGATCTACCGGATCGCCAAAGCCGTCGGCGACGCCGTCGAGCGCGCCTACAACGGCTACGGCATCAGCCGCGGGGAGTTCGACGTCGTCGCGACGCTGCGCCGCTCCGGGGCCCCGTACACCCTCTCGCCGCGCCAGCTGGCGGCCACGCTGATGCTGACCACCGGCGGGATGACGGGCCGGCTGGACAAGCTGGAGAAGGCCGGACTGCTCACCCGCAGCCCCGACCCGCACGACCGGCGCGGGCTCCAGGTGACCCTCACCGACCGCGGGTTCGCCCTCGCCGACGAGGCGGTCTCCGCCGGCCTGGCGGTGCACCGCCAGTCCCTGGAGGGCTTCGACGCCGAGGAGGTCGAACAGCTCACCGGGATGCTGCGCAAGCTGCTCGCCGACGTTTCCTGAGGGCGGCGGGGCGCTTCAGGGCACGACAAGGCGCCGGAGGTCGCGACGGGAACGGCTCATACCGTTTCCGCGGACCTCCGGCGCCCGGAAGTCTTGGTGAAGGGACCTGCCCGGTCGGGTCAGGCCTGGTTCTTGCGCGACTTGTCGCCGACCATCACGAGACCCGCGATGACCAGGAACAGCACGATCGGCGCGGCCACGAACAGGCCGAGCGTCTCGCCAATGCTCAGGCCCGGGCCCGGGTCGTCGCCGTCGTCGCGGGTCAGCGCGAGGGCGGGAGACGTCATCAGCAGCATCATCAGCGTCGATCCGGCCGTGACGGCGCCGGCGCGCAGAGCGTTCTTCTTGTCCACGGTGCAAACGTAGCGAACACCTAAACGGGGCGCGCGCCCGGGGGTGCCGTACGGGTCTGCGCGCCCTCCCGCACCGCGCTCAGCAGGGCGTTCGCCCGGGGTGAGGCGGTCAGCGCCTCCAGGGTCAGCGGGCGGCCGTCCGCGTCGGCGACCGGCAGCCGCCAGTTGGGGTACTGGTCCCAGGTGCCCGGCAGGTTCTGCGGCCGCCGGTCCCCCACCGCGTCGGGCAGCCACACGCCGACCAGCCGGGCCGGGGTGCGCAGCAGGAAGGCGTACAGGGCCCGTACGGCGGCCTCCTCGCCCTTGGTCTCCAGCCCCAGCCGGTCCAGTACCGCCAGCCACTCGGCGGTGTCGGCGGCGTCCTCGGCCCGCTCCAGGTCCAGAGGGCGGGTCAGCAGGCCCAGCCGGTCGCGCAGTTCGACGTGGGAGCCGGCCAGCTTGGCGGCGGTGGGCGGCAGGTCGTGGGTGGTGGCGGTGGCCAGGCACTCCGACCGCCAGACCCCGGCCGGCAGCGGTTCGCCGTCGCCCGCCCAGTCCCGCTCGAACCACAGCACCGAGGTGCCGAGGATCCCGCGCCGGGCCAGCGCCCGCCGCACCCCCGGCTCGACCGTCCCGAGGTCCTCGCCGACCACCAGCGCCCCGGCCCGGTGGGCCTCCAGGACCAGTACGGCCAGCATCGCCTCGCCGTCGTAGGAGACGTACGTGCCCTGCGCGGGCGCGGTGCCCTTCGGGATCCACCAGAGCCGGAACAGGCCCATCACGTGGTCCACGCGCACCGCCCCCGCGTACCGGAACACCCCGCGCAGCAGGGCCCGGAAGGGGGCGTACGACCAGGACTCCAGAACGTCGGGCCGCCAGGGCGGCAGTCCCCAGTCCTGGCCGCGGGCGTTGAAGGCGTCCGGCGGGGCGCCGACGGACATCTCGCGGTGGTGGAAGGGGCCGGTGCGGGCGTCCGAGCCGTCCGGGTGCACCCCGACGGCCAGGTCGTGCACGATGCCCACGCTCATCCCGGCCTCCCGCGCGGCCCGCTGGGCGTCGGTCAGCTGGGTGTCCGTCAGCCAGACCAGCCAGCAGTGGAAGTCCGTGCGCTCCTGCCAGTCCTCCCCCGTCACGGCCGCGCACCAGGCGGCGTGCCGGGTCAGCTCCTCCCCCTGGACGGCGCGGAAGGCGCGGAAGGCGGCCTCCCGGGCGGGGGCGCGCGGGACGGCGTACAGCAGTTCCAGGGCGGCCCGCTTGAGGGCCCACACGGCGTCCCGGTCGATCAGCGCCCCCTTCTCCAGCACCTCGCGGCGCAGCTCCCCGCCCCGGGCGGCGAGTTCGGCGAGGGCGTCCCGGTCGGGGCAGTCCGCCCACTCGGGGAGGTCCTCGACGCGCAGGTACACCGGGTCGGGGAAGCGGCGCGAGGCCGGCCGGTAGGGGGACGGGTCGGTCGGGGTGCCGGGGAGGGCCGCGTGCAGCGGGTTGACCTGGACGAACCCGGCGCCGTGGGTGCGGGCGGCCCAGCGGGCCAGCTCCGCGAGGTCGCCGAGGTCGCCCATGCCCCAGGAGCGCTCCGAGAGCAGGGAGTAGAGCTGGACGAGCAGCCCGTGGGCGCGCTCGGGCGCCGCCGGGGCCCGGTCCGGGGCCACGATCAGGGTGGCGGAGGCGGTGCGCCCGTCCGGCGTCGCGGCCGCCAGCCGGTGCACCCCGAGGGGCAGGCCGGGGTGCCAGTCGGCCTCCCCGGCCCCGCCCTCCAGGGTCACCCGCAGCCGGGTCCCGGCCGGCAGTGCGGCCAGGGGCCCGGGGGCGGGCTCGCCCCGCCAGTGCACCAGCGTCGGCGGGAGCAGCCGCCCGGCCCGCTCGCGCTCGGCACTGGCGGCCATGTGCCGTACGTCCTCGGGGGTGTCGACGGGGACGCCGATCAGGCCCAGCACGGCCCGGACCGTGGCCTCGGGCACCTGGACGGTGACGTCCTCGGCGGGCTGGTAGGAGGTGGCGACGCCGTAGAGGGCCGCGAGCCGGGCGAGGTCGTCCATCGTCATCCTTGGCTGGGTGAGGGGCTAGGTGAGCGGCTCGCTGGTGAGGGGGGCCTCGGCCACGAGCGGGGACTCACTGGTCAGGGGCGCGTACGCGGCACCGGCCAGCGGGGGTTCGCTGGTCAGCGGCGGGTGCGCGGCGGCGGCCGGCCCGTCGGCGGGGCCGGACGGCACGGGCAGGTGGGCGAGCGGGGCGGTCTTCCTGCGGTGGCCGGACGCGGTGCGGGCGTTCATGGGGTCCTCCCTCTACGGCCCTCCGGACCGCCGTGCGGTTCTCGGGACCGTGCTGCGGTTCTTCCGACCGCCCATGCAACACCCGCGTCGAACACCGCAGCCATACCCAGTCAGGGGCATCGCATTCCTGGCGGATCCAGGTCAGATCACCCCACGCGCATTGACACCCCGGCAGCACGGGTGGTGGGCTCGGGCCCGTTCACACGGTCGGGGGACGACTCGGGACTGGGGAGGCTCCGTGCAGCTCAGGGGCAGGAAGCGGACCACGGCCGCGGCCGTCGCAGTCATCGGGAGCCTGCTCGGCGGGGCCGTCGCGTCGGCTCCGCCGAGGATCGGCGCGGCCCCCGGCAGTTCGGGCTCCTCGCGCCCCGACAGCGGGTCCGCCCCCGTCTGGACGGCGGGACTCGGGTCCGCCATCGACCCGGGCTCCGACGTTCCCCGAGCCGCTTCCGAGGGCCCGGCCGTGTGGCCGCGTCCGCAGTCGGCCACCGCAGATCCGGGCCGGGAGCTGCCGGTGCCGGCCGAGGCCGTCCTGGTGCTGCCGGCGGACGTGGACCCGTACGCCGCCGAGGTCGTACGCGCCTCCCTGCGCGCGGCCGGGGTGCGCACCCTGCACGAGCGGCCCCCGGGCGCGGCGCTGCCCGAACGGGCCCTCGTCGTACGGCTCCAGGGCGCGGACGCCGAGGAGGCCCTGCTGGCGCTGGGGGCGGCCCCGGCCGGGGACCTGCCGGCCGGCGGCTACCGGCTGGCGGTGGGCAAGGCCGGCGGGCGGGACACCGTCGCGCTGGCCGGGGTGGGCGGGGACGGGCTGTTCCACGCCGCGCAGACGCTGCGCCAGCTGCTGGCGGCCGGGCACGGCAAGGTGCCCGGGATGCTGGTGCGGGACTGGCCGATCGCGCCCGTGCGGGGGATCACCGAGGGCTTCTACGGGCAGCCCTGGACCCGGGAACAGCGGCTGGCGCAGCTGGACTTCCTGGGCCGCACCAAGCAGAACCGGATGCTGCTGGCGCCCGGCGACGACCCGTACCGCACCACGGCCTGGCGCGAGGAGTACCCGCGCGAACGGCAGGAGGAGTTCCGGGCGCTCGCCGAACGGGCCCGCGCCAACCACGTCGTCCTCGGCTGGGCGGTGTCGCCGGGGCAGTCGATGTGCCTGGCGTCGGCGGACGACCGGGCGGCGCTGCTGCGCAAGGCGGACGCCATGTGGGAGCTGGGCTTCCGGGCGTTCCAGGTGCAGTTCCAGGACGTCAGCTACACCGAATGGGGCTGCCGGGCCGACCGGGTGCGGTACGGGACGGGCCCCGCGGCGGCGGCCAAGGCGCACGCGGAGGTGGCGGGCGAGCTGGCCGCGCACCTGGCGGCGCGGCATCCGGGGGCGGCCCCGCTGTCGCTGCTGCCGACGGAGTACTTCCAGGATGGCGCCACCACCTACCGGACGGCGCTGGCCGGGGCGCTGGACCCGCGCGTGGAGGTGGCCTGGACGGGCGTGGGCGTGGTGCCGCGCACCATCACCGGCAGGGAGCTGGCCGGGGCGCGGGCGGCGCTCGCGCACCCGCTGGTCACCATGGACAACTACCCGGTCAACGACTGGGACCCGGGCCGCATCTTCCTGGGCCCGTACGCCGGACGCGATCCGGCGGTGGCGGGCGGCTCGGCGGGGGTGCTGGCCAACGCGATGGCGCAGGGCACCCTGTCGCGGATCCCGCTGTTCACGGCGGCGGACTACGCGTGGAACCCGCGCGGCTACCGGGCCGGGGAGTCGTGGGCGGCGGCGGTGCGGGACCTGTCCGGCCCGGACCCGAAGACGCGGGCCGCGCTGGCGGCGCTGGCCGGGAACACCGCCTCCTCGGGCCTGAAGGTGGAGGAGTCGGCCTATCTGAAGCCGCTGGTGGAGGAGTTCTGGCGGGCCCGCGCCGCCGGGGACAAGGCCGCCGGCGAGCGGCTGCGCGCGGCGTTCACCGTGCTCCGGGAGGCCCCCGGGCGCCTCGACGCGCCGGTGGCGGCGGAGGCCGGGCCGTGGCTGGAGCGGCTCTCCCGGTACGGGGCGGCGGGCGAGCTGGCGGTCGACCTGCTGCGGGCCGAGGCCCGGGGCGACGGGGCGGCCGCCTGGCGGGCCTCGCGGGAACTCGCGGCGGCGCGGGAGGCGCTGGCGGAGCCGGGCGGGGTGCGGGTGGACGCCTCCGTGCTGGACCCCTTCCTGGCGAAGGTGGCCGCGGAGTCGGACGCCTGGACGGGCGCGGCCCGGGAGGACGGCACCGTGCGGGAGGAACCGGGCGCCCACACCGTCCGGCTGGACTCCGCGCGGCCGCTCGCCGCGGTCACGGTGATGACGGACCCGCTGGCGCCGGGCGCGCGGGGCGCGGCGGTGGAGGTGCACGTTCCGGGCGAGGGCTGGCGCCGGCTGGCCGACGCGGCGGTGTCCGGCTGGACGCAGGCCGACGCGGGCGGCGTTCGGGCGGACGCGGTCCGGCTGTCGTGGGCGGGGCCGGCGCCGGTGGTGCACAAGGTGGTCCCGTGGTTCGCGGACGGCCCGCGGGCCCGCTTCGAACTGGCCGACGGGGGCCGGGCCGACGTGGAGGCCGGGGGCGCCGCGCGCACGGTGACCGCGCAGCTGTCCGGGCTGCGCCCCGGGGAGTTCCGGGGCCCGCTGACGGCGGCCCCGCCGGCCGGGGTCCAGGTCCGGCTGCCGCAGGACGTGGTGGTGCCCCGGGGTACGACGGTCGCCGTCCCGGTGGAGGTGACCGTCGCGGCGGGCACCCCGTCCGGGGAGTACGCGGTCCCGCTGTCCTTCGACGGGGAGGTGCGGGTGCTCACCGTCCGGGCGGTGCCGCGCACCGGCGGCCCGGACCTGCTGCGCGGGGCCCGCGCCACGGCCTCGGGGGTCGAGGCCCCGCAGTTTCCGGCGTCGGCGGCGGTGGACGGCTCCGCCGCGACGCGCTGGTCGTCCCCGGCGGTGGACGGCGCGTGGTGGCAGGCCGAACTGGCGGCTCCGGCCAGGGTGGGTCTGGTGACCCTGCACTGGCAGGAGGCGTACCCCTCGAAGTTCCGGGTGGAGACGTCCGCCGACGGCGTGACGTGGCGCCCGGGCGCGGTGGTGTCCTCCCGGGGCGGGGTGGACGCGGTCCGGCTGGACGCGCCGGACACGCGGTACGTCCGCGTGACGTGCGAGCGCCGCGCGACGCGCTTCGGGTGCAGCCTGTGGTCTGCGACGGCCGCCGCGGTGGTGGCCCCTTCTTGACGCGCCGCGCACCTTTTGACGCGCCGCTCGCGCGGTGCGGCCGCGGGCGGCCTTACCGGCTTCGCGCCGCTGCGCCGGACTCCGTCCGGCGGCCTGCGGGGCGGGGCCGGTTCGTGTGGCCGGGGCCGGTGGGGCGTGTGCGGGTGGGTGTGCCGCTGCGCGGTGCGGAGTCCCCTACCCGCCCTTCCACCGTTCCCCGGGCGCTGCCCGGACCCGCGCCTCAAACTCCCCCAGCTACCGCTGGGAGGTGCCCCCAGGCGAGGCTGAAAGAGCCGGGCGCTCCGCGCCCCATGCGCTCAAACGCCGCGCGGGCTGGATGTGCGCAGCACATCTCAGCCCCGCCGGCGTTTGAGGCGCGGGGGTCTGGGGGCGGAGCCCCCAGGAGGGGTCCGGGCGCCGCCCGGGGAACGGGCGAAGGGC
>NZ_JBWKEZ010000096.1:5465-25490 GCF_056434525.1 Streptomyces sp. NPDC044002 | reverse complement strand
AGCCCCGCCGGCGTTTGAGGCGACGGGCGCGCAGCGCCCGTACCGGGGTCAGGGGCAGCGCCCCTGGGAACGGTGGAAGGGCGGGTAGGGGACCCCGCACCGCGCAGCGGCCCACCCACCCGCACCCGACCCACCGGCAGCGGCCACGCGAACCGCCCCCGCCCCCGGTCCGACGGCCGGAGGCTGTCGCAGCGGCGCGAAGCCGGTAAGGCGCCCCGGCGCCGCACCGCGCGAGCGGCGCGTCAAGAGAGGGACACTGACAAAGCGGCGCAGCCCCGGGCGGAGGTTCTCCAACGCGGCTAAACCGCGAAGGCCCGGCGGCGCCCTACCTTGGTGGGGACAAGGACCACCGCACAAACCGAAGGGCCGGGATTCGCATGACTTCCACCCACGCCTTCTGGCTCGCCGGCCGCCAGGCCACCGGCGAGGACAGCTTCGACGTCCACAACCCGTGGGACGGCCGGCTGGTCGGCACCGTCAGCGTGCCCACCGACGCCCAGGTCGAAGAGGCCGTGGCCGCGGCGTACGCCGTGACGGCGGAGTTCTCCGCGACCCCCGCCCACGTACGTGCCGCCGCCCTGGACCACGTGTCCAAGCGGCTCGTCGAGCGCACCGAGGAGATCGCCCAGCTGATCTCCGCCGAGAACGGCAAGCCCATCAAGTGGGCGCGCGGTGAGGTCGGCCGTGCGGTGTCCGTGTTCCGTTTCGCCGCCGAAGAGGCCCGCCGCTTCAACGGCGGAGAGGCTCAGCGCCTGGACACCGACGCCGGTGGCGTCGGCCGCCTGGCCCTGACCCGCCGCTTCGTCAAGGGCCCGGTCCTCGGCATCGCGCCGTTCAACTTCCCGCTGAACCTGTGCGCCCACAAGGTGGCCCCGGCCATCGCCGTCGGCGCGCCGATCATCCTGAAGCCGGCCCCGGCCACCCCGCTCTCCGGCCTGATCCTCGGCGAGCTCCTCGCCGAGACCGACCTGCCGGCCGGCTCCTGGTCCGTGCTGCCCGTCGCCAACGACAAGATGCCGGCCATGGTCAAGGACGACCGCCTCCCGGTCATCTCCTTCACCGGCTCCGACACCGTCGGCTACGCCATCCAGCAGTCGGTGCCCCACAAGCACTGCACCCTGGAGCTCGGCGGCAACGCCGCGGCCGTGGTCCTCGCCGACTGGTCCTCCGACGCCGACCTCGACTGGGCCGCGACCCGTATCGCGACCTTCTCGAACTACCAGGCCGGCCAGTCCTGCATCTCCGTGCAGCGCGTGATCGCCGACGCCTCCGTCTACGACCGCCTCGTCGAGAAGGTCGTCGCGAAGGTCCAGGCCCAGGTCACCGGCGACCCCGCCGACGACGCCACCGACGTCGGCCCGCTGGTCTCCGAGGACGCCGCCAAGCGCGTCGAGTCCTGGGTGGACGAGGCCGTCTCCGCCGGCGCCAAGCTGCTCACGGGCGGCAAGCGCGACGGCGCCACGGTCGAGCCGACCGTCCTCGCCGAGGTCCCGGCCGGCGTGAAGCTCGCCACCGAGGAGGTCTTCGGCCCGGTCCTGACGATCACCAAGGTCGAGAACACCGACGAGGCCTTCGCCGCCGTCAACGACTCGAAGTTCGGCCTGCAGGCCGGCGTCTTCACCCGCGACGTCCAGGTCGCCTTCCGCGCCCACCGCGAGCTCGAGGTCGGCGGTGTGATCATCGGCGACGCGCCGTCCTACCGCGCCGACCAGATGCCGTACGGCGGCGTCAAGCAGTCCGGCGTGGGCCGCGAGGGCGTCCGCTACGCGATGGACGACTACACGTACGAGCGCGTCCTGGTCCTCACGGGCCTCGACATCTGACCGACTCGTACGGTCACAGACCGACGGCCGGAGCCTACTGTGCGGGGGCTCCGGCCGTCCCCCTATCCCCCCGTTCTCACCTGCGAGAACGGGGGCTTTCGGCTTGTTCCCGTGATTACTGTGCTTCACCCGTGTGACCGGACGGAAGAAGGGGTGTGAGCACGGCACCGTGTTCACACCCCGGGGTCGCAACGGCGTCAGGCGAGGAGAAGACCCGCCTGCCAGGAGCGGTCGGCCATGGGATGCGCGTAGCTCTCCAGGGCCAGCGCGATGCCGGCCGCCCCGGTCAGCAGCCCCGGGTAGTCGGCGACCCCGTCCACCCCGCCATCTCCGAGTCCGAGCTTCACAGGAGCCCGGAATCCGAAGGCGTGCTCCTCGCTGTAGCCGGACACGATGATCCCGGCGATGTCGTCGATGGCCGCCGCGACCCGCTCGTCCTTCATTTCGGAGTTCAGCGTCTGGAGCGTGACGAGGTTCCCCGCCCAGCCGTGGCACAGTCCCGAGTCCACGACACCCCACTCCTCGTAGGGAATCCGCAGGAGGGAGAGGAGGGACTCGCGCGCGAGGGCGCACCACTCCGGCCGGTCGAGGGCGAGGCCCGCGAGCTGGAGGGCCCGTGCGACTCCTGGAGTGCCGTAGCACCAGCCCGGCCGCTGGCGCTGCGGATTCAGCAGCGCCCCGGAGGCCCAGTCGTCGAGGGCGACCGCGATCGGCCAGTAGTATCCCCGCTCGTCCTCCGCCCGCCAGCGCACCAGGAGCGAGGCGATCTCCTCGATGGCCTCCTCCTGCCCCGGAACCCTGACGCCGGTGGCCCATGCCGTGGACAGAAGTGCCAGGGGGCCGACGATGCCATGGGCCATCCCCAGGTTCAGGTGCCCGTGCTCGTACTGGGGCAGGGGCCCCGCGTCGATCACCGGAGGCCCCTCGACCCACAGCCCCGGGACGGACTGGCCGGCGTACGGCACCGGCCGCGTCAGGCCCACGAGGTGGGTGAGTACCTGCCTGAGCACCGGCAAGGAGTCCTCGCCACGGGCCAGCAGATACCGTCCGAGTCCGGTCAGACCGCTGATGACGTCGTACTCGCCCATGAAGTGCGCGGGTGCGCCCGGCGTCGAAAGGCCCATCATGACGCCGACCTCGGTGCGGACCTTCTCGTCGAGCGAGTCGAGGGCACCCCGGTACCCGCCGGTGGCCCCGTACGCGAGCGAGGTGGCGAACGCCAGGGCGCCCACCCCGAAGTACAGCCCGCCCATGGTCTGCTTGCGGCCCTTGCATTCCCGGACCATCTCGGTGAGGTACCGGTGCGCGTGGTGGAGTCGGGCCGGGTCATCGGACGCGCTGCTGTGGAACATCACCGCGATGCCCGCCAGCCCTCGGTCCAGGGTGAGCGGAGCCCACGCCGGGAACCCCATCTCGTTGAACGGGTTGCCCTCCAGATCCCATCCGGCGGACTTGTCCCGTGTCGTCGACGGGTCGGTCAGCAGGCTCATGACCTGCGTTGCCGTGTCACGGGCAGCTTTCTCGAACACCGCGCTCACCTCTCCTGCGACGTGCGGTACATGTGGTCCTTCGCCAAGCCGGCCAGGATGGAGTAGCTAGTCTTCTCCTTCTCCCGGTCGATGCCGAACAGGCGGTTGTGATGCATGTGCAGCAGCCCCATCAGCGCCTGGTCCCGGGAAACCGTGTCCGGGACGTCGCCGGAGAGCAGGGCGGATCCGTACTTCTGCACCTCGGGCGAGTTCTGCCACAGCGCCGCCACGTGCTGCGCACCCGTCGCCGCCGCGAAGCCCTCCGCCACGCGGCCCGGGCGGATGATCCCCGCGATGTCCCGGCGGTGCACCCGGTAGATCTCGCTCGTCTCCACACCGCGGAAGACGTGGTCGGCCCAGCGCCACCAGTCCCAGCCGCCCAGGGACTCGAGCAGCAAGGCGTAGTTCGCCGCCGCGAGGATCTCGTCCGGAAGCCCCGGCAGCAGCTTGTCCCGCACACCGGCCTGGAGGACACTCGCCGTGCTGTCCACGCAGAACACCGCTTCGGCCAGTGGCATGAACGTACCGCTGCCGTACCGGGCGTACTCGGGTTCGTACGTGTCCAGCACCATCCGCTGCACCAGCCCTGCCTGCCGCCAGGCTCG
The DNA here is from genome assembly GCF_056434525.1 of Streptomyces sp. NPDC044002. Classification (NCBI taxonomy): domain Bacteria; kingdom Bacillati; phylum Actinomycetota; class Actinomycetes; order Kitasatosporales; family Streptomycetaceae; genus Streptomyces; species Streptomyces sp. NPDC044002. Next base: position 21,533 of record NZ_JBWKEZ010000096.1, on the reverse strand, counting down.
AACGTGCCGGCCCAGGGCGGGGAGGACACGCGCCGCGATCGCGGCCGGATCGCCGTGCAGCCGCAGCCTGATGTGGCTGGCCGGGTCTCGGTACCGGATGTAGAACCACCGGTCGACGTCGCTCCGCACCTCCTGCAGCAGTTGCGGGAGCTTCTGGGCCAACACGGTGTTGAACCGGCCGGACGGGATGTAGATCTTGGCGAAGAGCCATTCCTCACCCGGCAGGAACGTATGGTTCTCGTCCCCCTTGGGGAACGCGACGGGCGGGACGAAGGCGCGGGCCGGCCCGGTGTCGCTCCGCTGCGACGCCGCGGTGCTCCTCAGCGGGACGACGATCTCGTTGCTGCGTCCGCCGCACCAGCCGAAGTACGTGCCCTGCTCGTGCAGTTGCTCCGTGACGAGGACGTTGCTGCGTGCGGCTTCCTTCCGCAGCATCTCGACATGGAAGGCATCGTCGAGGTCGAGGCTGTACGACTTGTCCCCGACCGCGACCACGACGTGCCGGGGCATCTCCATCCTGTCGCGCCACGCGCCGACGGCACGGGCCCAGTCCCGCGGGTCGCCGACGGCGGCGCGCACTTCCGGGGTGGGGCGCCAGGTGGCGGGCGAGACGACGACCTTGCCGTACCGCACGCGCGGGAAGAAGGGGAGGGATTCGAGCCCCGTCCACTGCCAGGGGTGGAGCATCTTGTCCCGGACGAAGCCGATCTCGGTCAGCAGCCGGCCGAGGTTGGGTGCGTTCTGGTCGACGGCGAGCATGTGCGGGGTCCTCGGCACGACCTCCTGCCCCGTCTTCGCCCAGTAGACCTTGAACTCGTTCTGCTCGACGGCCAGGGTCAGGTCGCGCCAGTCGATGACGCCCGGCGCCTCGGGATCCGCGAAGCTCCCCAGGGGGATCTCGTACTCCCCGATGCGGGTGGTGGGAAGGATGTTGACCGCCCGCGGGTTCACCGGCAGGAAGGAGACCTCGGCCTCGATGCGGCCCGAGTCGCTGTTCGCGCGCATCATCCCGGTCAGCTCCGAGGTGCACTCCAGGAGTTCCGAGAAGCGCGCGATGGTCGAACCGGCGGTCATCGAACCGATGTTGGGCGTAGGGAAGACCGTGAAGCGTCCCGCGTCCAGATCCTCAGGGCTCTTGGACAGCAGCTGGAAGAAGAGTTCGAGGGAACGCGGCGGCTCTTCTTCGTCCCGGTAACCCAGCGCGGCGATGTCGTGCTCGCTCAGGACTACTTCCCGCTCGGGGCTCATCACGGCCCGCTGCATCAGCGTCGCCACGATCTCGCGCCGCCGGTCCAGGTAGTCCGTCTCCTGTTCGTCGGGGTCCGAGGGGAAGTGCGGCGGGCGGTCGACCACCGTGGGGTTCTGATAGCCGGCCGGGAAACCGATCCCGTGGGTGGCATGGACCACGTCCACCAGGGGCACGGCCACGTGCGGGCCGTACTTGTCCAGGAACTGGTGCTTGTACTCGCGCAGGTGGTCGTAGCCGGACACCCGGCCCGACATCCGCCAGATGACCGACGCGTATGCCTCGATCTCCTTCGCGACCGACCGCGGGAGCGAGATCTCGGCGTCCAGGCGGAGGTCGACCTGTACGCCGGGCCGGGAGCCGTCGTAGCCTTCGGCGAGATCGCGCTGGATCTCCTCCCAGATCTCGCCGCCCCGCCCCGGGGTGCACGCCTCGTAGTCACGGAGGCGCAGGCCGACACGCCGCACGCGGTTGTCCTTGCCCGAACCGCCGGTGGCCGTGGCGATCCGGTCCAGCGCCGCCTCGCTCATCCGGTGCGGTGTGACAGAGGTGACGACGACCTCGTTCTTGAGGAGTTCGAGCAGGATCCTGTCGACGAGTTCCTCGGTGGCCCCGGGCAGCTCGCTGACGGCGCGGGCGACCACATCGCCGTAGGGCGTGGGCCTGCGGCAGGTGTCGAGGAGCCACTGGACGAACCGGTTGTTCGCCACGTTGACCTCACGCAGCGGCATCGCCTGAGGACCGTGCCGGTCCGAGCGGACGCGTACGTAGGGGAGGACCAGGCGATCGCCCTGCACGTGGCAGAGGTTGTTGACGACCACATCGAGGCCCCACCGGGACTCGGGTCGATCGAGCCACTTGACGATCTCCGCGTAGAGCCAGCTGGCGTCGATCCGCGCCGACTTCAGGTCGTCGGGACCGAAGTGAACCGCCGCCCGATCACCCCAGTCGGCCTTGGTGACGCCGGCGGCGAGACCGAAGGGAGTCGGGCGCCCGGACGACCGCATCGCGTACCGGGCGAGGGAGATCGCCACGCTCATCAGCCGCTTCCGGTTGAACTCCTCCCCAGCCTCGAACCGGTCGAGAAGTCCCGAGAGGGACTTGCTGGAGACTCTGATCGTCTCCCGGAAGACGGGGTCCGCGGCCATGTGCCGGATGTAGGCGGCGAGAACGGCCCGGGTCTCGGCGCCGTCGGCGGGGAGGTGGGGCGTCATCTGAGAGAAGTCGCCAGGTGCCCGCGCGGACAGTCTGACAAGGACGGGCCCCTGGGCCGTGAACTGAGCCGGGCGCATCGCGGCTCCCCTTCGCATGAGTCTTGACGGACGGGCCCTGCCGGGACGCGTTGTCCCGGCAGGGGTGATCAGGGCTCAGCCCTTCAGCAGCACGTCCCGCACATCGCGAGCTCCGACCAGGTCATGGTCGGGGTGATGGTGGCGCCGCAGCACATCGAGTAGAGCTTGCTGTCGCTGCACATCTCGGCGGGGTCGAACTTCGCGGCGTCCGGGACTTCCTGCACGTCGAGCTCGAAGTCGAGCACATCCAGGACGGGCGCCGTCAGAGTTGCAGTACTCATGTCATTCCTCGAATCAGATCGATGTCGAACATGGATGAAGAACGCCGGCCACTACAGAAAGAGCCAAAGGTAAATGCGGCACTCGACGCAAACGAATTGAGCGTCGAAATCCGTAGCAGTACGGGGGATTACCTGAGTCGGGCGAGATTGCGCCGAAGAACGGGCCACTTGATCGCCTCGCCGTGACGCTACATCACACGAATGGCTACCTCAAGCACTTGTGTGAACCCTCAAGAAAAGCTCAAACGTGAGAGCGGCTCACCGGAACTCTGCATTCCTGTCTGCCAACTTGCACACATCGGCCAGCAGTTCGTAGGAGCGCAGACGTGCGGCGCAACCGTGGGTATTACTGGTGACCATCAGCTCGTCTGCCCCGGTTTCGCTCACGAGTATGTCAAGTTCGGCGCGTACCCGGTCGGGCGTCCCATGGGCGATGCGCGAGAGCCACCGTTCCTTGTAGGCCTGGTCGTCGGCGGAGAAGGAGTGCGCTTTCGCCTCCTCCGGAGAGGGGATGAGGCCGGGAGGCATCACGCCCATCCGGATGCTTGCCACCACATGGGTCAGCGCCTGGTCGTAGGCCTCCGCCTCGCTCGTCGCCACCACGGCGGACGTGCAGACCATGACGTACGGACGGGGCAGGAACGCGGACGGACGGAAGGACCGCCGGTACGCCTCCAGGACCCGAGGCGTGTCGGTGGTGGAGAAGTGATGCGCGACGACGAAGGGCATCCCGAGCTCCCCGGCACAGCGGGCACCGGCCTCCGACGTGCCCAGGATCCACACCTCGGGCCGTCCCGGCGCGTCCCCGCCCCCCAGGGCCTTGCCCTGTATCGGACCGGGCACGGCATGCACGCCGGCATGGGGATGACCAGGGGGAAGGGCGTCGTCGAGGAAGCCGATGAGGTCGGCGAGGCGCCCCGCGAAGTCGGCCCCGCCCTCGCCCGCCGCATAGCTCCGGATGGCCCGCGCGGCAGCGGGCATGGCTCCCGTCGCCCGGCCGAGACCCAGGTCGATCCTTCCCGGTGCCAGCGCCTGGAGCATGCCGAACTGTTCGGCGACGATCAGCGGCGCGTGGTTGGGCAGCATGACCCCGCCGGACCCCAGACGGATCGTGCTCGTGTGTGCCGCTATGTGGGCAAGCAACACCGCGGGGGACGAACTCGAGACCGACGGCAATGAATGGTGCTCACCCACCCAGAAACGGCGGAAACCTCGCCGATCCGCAAACCGGGCAATTTCCACGGTCGTGCGTAGGGCCTGTTCGGCCGTTTCCCCCACCCCGACCATCGCGAGGTCGAGAACCGAAAGAGGAACGGGCATGGTCATTGATGGACCTCCTGGTCAGCTGCCTGTGAGCCGGGCAAGCGGAATCCGAAAATCCAGTGTCCGGACCGTGGCTCCGTGCGAGCGGCTCACCCTAGTCCGGAAACTATGGCCGAACCAGGGAAGGGAGTTCCCCCGCCGCTCGACCGCCGAGCCAAAGGAAATTCCTGGCTATGATCCGGGGCCATGACCTACGATGCGGTACGTCTACTCCCCAGATCCGTCCTCTTTGGTGACCCCGAGTACGCCGGCCCGTGCATCTCTCCGGACGGCACGCTGCTGGCCTATCTCGCACCCCATGAGGGAGTGTTGAATGTATGGATAGGACCCCGCGACAATCCTGATTCGGCACGCCCGGCGACCCGGGATCGCGGGCGTGGAATCCGCGCGTACGGCTTCTGCCACGACGACAGCACGCTCTTCTATCTCAAGGACGAGGAGGGAAACGAGAATTGGCGCCTGTACCTGCTCGACCTCGGTTCGGGGGAGGAACGGTGCGTCACGCCGTACGAGGGCGTCCAGACACAGGTCCTCGCGCACAACCCGTGGCACCCCACCCGCATGGTCCTGGGCCTGAACCGGGACCGGCCCCACCTCCACGACCTCTACGAGCTCGACCTGGTCAGCGGCGGCCTGTCCGAAGTGTGCGAGAACCCCGGCTTCTTCGGCTGGCTCATCGATACGGACCTGCGGGTCCGCGGCGGCCTGAGCTACAGCGACGACGGCGGCAAGGTGCTCCACCTGGGCACCCGGGAGGAGGGCTTCCGGCCATGGAAGCACATTCCGCAGGCCGACTCGGGAGGCAGTGGCTTCCGGGGCTTCTCACGCGACGGCTCCTCGCTCTACTTCACCTCGTCCGTGGACGCGAACACATCCCGGCTCTTCGTCCGGGACATGGCGACCGGCGCCGAGACGGAGCTCGCCGGCGATCCCTCGTACGACGTGAGGGGGATCGTGTTCGATCCCCACACGCAGCGCCCCCAGGCTGTCTCCTTCGAGAAGGAGCGACTGGAGTGGCGGTACCTCGACATCGGCTTCGAGAGCGAGGTCGGGTTTCTGCGCGAAGCCCTGGTCGCAGCGCGAGCGCCGGACGGAGAGCTGGACGTCCAGCGGAACGAACGGAGCGGACGGCTGTGGAACGTCACGGTGAGCCCTTCGGACGGCCCACTCCACCTCTACCTGTACGACCAGGACGAGCGACGGCTGCGGCTGCTCTTCCAGCACGCCCCGGCCCTCGCCGGCGCCCCCCTGGCGATGATGGAGCCGTTCGACTTCCTCGCCAGGGACGGGCTCCACGTGCATGGGTACGTCACCTATCCCCGAGGCGTCCCCCGCACGGCATTGCCCGCCGTGGTCAATGTCCACGGCGGTCCCGAAGCGAGGAACTCCTGGGGGTTCAGCTCTGAGGCGCAGTGGCTGGCGAACCGCGGCTACGCATGCGTCCAGGTCAACTACCGGGGATCCAGCGGATACGGGAAGTCATTCGTCAACGCGGGCGACAAGAGGTGGGGAAGGGAGATGCAGACGGACCTCCTCGACGCGGTGGACCACCTCGCCGCACTCGGGACGATCGACGCCGCCCGGGTCGGCATCATGGGCGCCTCCTACGGCGGGTACGCCGCGCTGGCGGGTGCGGCGTTCACTCCGAAGGCGTTCCGGTGCGCGGTCGATCTCTGCGGCCCGTCCAATCTGCTCACCCTCCTGGAGTCCACTCCGGCGTACTGGAAGCCGGCCGTCGCGTACCAGCGCGCACGTGTGGGCGACCCCGAGACGGAGCGCGACCGTCTGTGGGACCAGTCGCCGCTCTCGCGGGTCGACGACATAGCCATCCCGATCCTGGTCGCACACGGTGCCAACGACCCCCGAGTGAGGGTCTCGGAAGCCGAGCAAATCGTCAAGGCACTTCAGAAGAATGGGCTGCCGCACGAGTATCTCCTCTTCGAGGACGAAGGGCACGGTCTGGTGCGCCCTGTGAATCGCATGCGGTACTACGCGGCCGTCGAGGCCTTCCTTGCCACATATTTGGGCGGGCGTGCCGAGAGTTGAGGAAAACCTGAGCTTCCTCAGCCGTATTTTCGCCTCCGGGAAATAGGCACACTCATCACGTTGACAATCCCGGAAAGGTGATCCTAGGCTCCGCTGCGTTGACGAGCGGCTGGTTGGCCAACCGTTCGCCAATCCCATGGCCATACTCGAAGACTGGAGATATTCATGGATCGCTCTCGCCTTGTCGCCGTCGCCAGCGGAATCATCGCCGTCGGTCTCGCGGCAGGTCCGGCGGCTGCCGCGGACAGCTCCGCGGAATCCCCCGCGAAGTCGTCCTACAGTGTGACCTCGACTTCCGCGGGAACGCTGGCCGACGACGTACTCGGGACCAACGACTTCCCCTGCTGCGTCTAATCAGCGACCACGGGTGGCTGCCCTCACAAAGGGCAGCCACCCGCACCCGACACACGAGAAAGAGGCTGAGGTGAACGCACTCCGAAGGGTGTATTCGTCATTCAAGCGAAATCACTCCCCCCGGACGACGACCCTCCTCCTCACCGAGGCTCTCGTAGGCGTTTCCTGTGTGGCCTCGAGCCTCGAAATCCTCTGCTCCGCGAGGAGGAAGGCCCCCGAGTCGGCCATCCTCCAGTGGCCGCTGGTGCGACTAGGCCTGCCGGCCGGGCCCGCATGGCTCACCCGCGTCCTCGACGTGACCAGCGGTGCCGGGCGGGACGAGTGCATGGAGGTCACACGGCTTGCGGCGGCCGCCACCCTCCTGGTGGCGGGCCGGGACAGCCGTGCGAGAACGCTCGCCCTGGCGAGCCTCACCGCCACGTCGGCACTGCGGCACCGCCGCTACGGGTTCCAGTCGGACGGATCCGAGCAGCTCCTGTTCCAGATACAGCTGGCCTCGGCCACGGCCCGTCTCGGCGGAGAGAACACGCGGATTGCCGATGCCTGCCTCTGGTACATATCGCTTCAGTCTGCACTTGCCTACGCGGTGGCCGGCTACTCGAAACTCGCCGGTGCGCACTGGCGTTCAGGCGAAGCTCTTCCCGGAATTCTCCGCACCGAGACGTACGGAAGCGGTACGGCCTTCCGGTGGGCGATCGGGCATCCTAGGGCGGCCCGGCTCGCAAGCCACGCGACGACTGCCGGGGAATGTCTTTTCCCGCTGGTCTTCTTCGTCGGAAAGGGGAAAGCCGCACCACTCTTCCTGCTGCCCGCCGGAGTCTTCCATCTGACCAACTCCGGGGCGATGGGCCTGGGGCGCTTCTTCTGGGCATTCACGGCTTCGTATCCGGCACTCCTTTACACCACGCAAAAGCGCGCTTCGAAGGTGGAGATCCGTGAGCACTGAGACCCGACTTCCTGCGATAGCGGCGGGATCGACACTCGGTGCGATGCTCTTCGGCGCGGGGCGCCAGGTCGCACGGCACATGAGGGTGTTGGCCGGCCGAGGCGACGAGAAGTTCCTGACCACCACTTCCGGAAACAGACTCTCTTTCCGTGTGAACGCGGCCGCGGAACCTGGAAGACCCGATCGGCCACTGATTGTCTTCGAGTCGGGCTTCATGGCCACCATGGAGCACTGGACCTGGATCTCTGAGGAATTGAACGGAAAAGCATCCACGGTTTTCTACGACCGCAGCGGGTACGGCCGCAGCCGGTACGGCCACGGGCGACAGCGGACACCGCAGCCGTTTACCCCGCGCACCGTCGTGTCCGACCTGGTCGATCTCGTCCGGCACACGCGAGGAGAGCGCCGCGTCGTGCTCGTCGGCCACGCGATGGGTGCCGGGATCGTGCTCCGGGCCGCCGCGGAACTGGAGGACGTGGTCGCCGGAGCCGTACTGCTCGAACCGCCGGTCGTCACCGCGGCCCCGGGCCGGCATCGCACCCCCGCGATCTCCCCCCTCTTCGTCAGATCGATGCGCATCGGCTGCGGCGACCTGCTGCCCCGGCCGTCCTGGGCCGGTACGCTCCCCGAGCGCAGTGCCCGGCTCTGCGACGACCAGTACCGGGACGCGCGCCTGTGGGAGGCGGGCAGGCGGGAAGCGACTGTCAGTGCGGACCTCGGCGTCCACGAGGCTCTTCTCGCGAGTGTGCGGGCGCCCATGGAGGTCATCGCGCACCGCGATGCCGACCTGACCGGTTACGGCGACCTCCGGCACGCGACACACCGAGTGTCGGACGGCTTCCGCCCCGGACGGCTGCTGTTCTCGCGCCGCGCCGCCGAGCGTGTCGCGGCGATCGTCTCCGCGACCGGCGAGCGTGTGCTGTGAGCGGGATCGTACGACGCGTTCTGCGCGAGGGCCGCGTGGGCAGCCGCCGGAGCTCGCTCGCCGCCACCTGCGTCGAGGTGGCCCTGGGTGCCGCCCTGACCGTCACCGTGCTGAGCCAGCACCCGCTGCGCTCGTTCGACCGGCTCCGCAGGTTCGATCCCACCCTGCTGATGCTGCCGGACTGGCGACTGTTCGCACCCCGGCCCGTCATGCACGACTTCCACCTGCTCTGCCGCGCCGGCGAGCCGGGACACGAAGGCGAGTGGCAGGTGGCGTCCACCATCGCCAAACGCGTGGTGTCCCAGTTCGTCTGGTACCCCGAGCGGCGACGGGACAAGGCCTTCCTCGACCTCTGCCAGGAGGTGTCGTTCGCCGCGGGCGAGGGGCCCTCTCCCGCACCGGCCACCCCCGCCTACCGGATCCTCAGGGACTACGTCGGCGGGTACCTGGCCGCCACGGGCCGCACCGACGAGACGTTTCAGTTCATGATCATGAGGACGGGCGGTCACGACTCCGAGGAGCCGCCGACCTGCACCTTCCTCTCGCCCCACGAGAAGAGGAAGGCGGCCGAACGGTGAACTACTTCGTGGTGGGGCTCCAGTTGTCGCTGCTCGGCACGCTGCTGGTCTCCGGCATCGGAAAGATCCGGTCCCCGCGGGACTCCCGGGTCATGGTGGAGGAGGTGCTGGGGCGTACGGCTCCGGGGCTGCGGCGGTACGCGCCTCTCGGCTCGGGGGCGTTGATCGGCGCAGAGCTGGTCACGGCGGCCGCCCTGGTACCCGGACTCCCCTTCCGCGGCTTCGGGTTCGCCGCCGCACTAATCCTCTTCTCCGTCTTCACCGGGGTGGCCGTCCACTCGGCCCGTTCTCGGACGAAGATCGTCTGCGCCTGCTTCGGGCGGGCCGCCTCCCCTCTCGGTGTCCGGCACGTCGTACGCAACGCCCTGCTCATCACGATGGCAGCCGGCGGCCTCGCTCTCGTGTTCGTCACGGGTTCCGGCACGGGAGAGCCCGCCGGCCTGGTGCTCGCCGCGGCCTTCGCCCTCGTCTTCACCGTGGTCATCGCCTTCCTCGATGACATCGTCTCTCTCGTAACGGAGTAGCAGAAAATGGTCTTTCTCGTCGCAGGCGTGGTCCTCGTCGGTGCGCTCGGCCTTCTCAACCTGGCCCTGTCCCTCGCCATCGTGCGCCGGTTGCGGCGCCAGGAGGAACAGCGCCGGGCCGTCGACCCCAACGCGCCTTCCGGTCCCGAGGTGGGCGCGAAGCTGCCGATGTTCTCGGCCCCCGCTGTCGGTGGCGAGGTGTTCGCCTCGGAATCCCTCGCGGGCGGTGCGGCGGCTCTTTCCTTCATCACCACCAGCTGCGGCGCGTGCGACGACTTCGTGGCGGACATGCCGGACTTCGCCGCCCAGACCGGTCTGGACGATTCCCGCATCGTGGTCGTCATCGCCGGCGAACAGGGCAAGGCCCGGCAGATGGCGGATCGCCTCGACGGCCTCGCCACGGTGGTCTTCGAGGAGGCTCCCGGCGACATCTCCTCCCTCTACTCGATCACCGCGACCCCGACGACCGTGATCGCGGACGCCGACCAGTACGTCACTGCCACGCACACCGGTTCCAAGCCGAACCTCCGAGCGCTTCCGGCGTAATCGACGCCGGATACGTGAGCACGACGTACCGGAAGGACAAGCGCTGGTGAAACTTCTGACCAGGATGGGCGACGCCCTCCTCGACAGACTCGCGCCGGAGGCCACGGCGAAGGCCGTCTGCGGCGACTGCTCGGCGATCGAGATGGGCTGCGGATACAAGCAGAACAAGTGCTCCGGGGCCTACCTGTACAAACGCTGCTGCTGCACTGGCAGCTGCGCGAGCTGCTCCGCCGGCACCTGCGGGCCGTGGCAGCTCTGCGGTGCCTACTGCTGAAGAACCTGCCGTAACACCGACCCAGCGAAAGGTGATCTGCCCGTGAACCGCTTCACCCGGCTCGGCGACGCGATCCTCGACAGGCTCGCGCCGGAGGCCACGGCCACCGCGTGGAACAACTGCTCCCAGGGGTGCCCCTCCTCGTATCCCTTCAAGGAGACGCACTGCTACGGCCCCAAGATGTACGTCCGTTGCTGCACCACCATCGACCACTGCAGCTCGTGGCAGTACTGCGGCCTTCAGTGCGCGTGATGTAGGCAACCCGGGCTCCTGCCCCCGAAATGCGGCTCTTACCGCTGAAACGACCACTTGATGGGAGATGGAACCCTCATGAACCTGTTCACCCGGCTCGGCAACAGAATCCTCGACCGGCTGGCTCCCGAGGCCTCGGCATCGGGGTACAACGTGTGCACCTACGGCTGCTTCGACTACGTCAAGCAGACGAAGTGCGTCGGAGCCACGCTGTACATCCGCTGCTGCCACCCGAACTTCCCGGTGGAGATGTGCCCCAACTGGACCAGCTGCGGCCCGCAGTGTGCCTGACCTGAAACAGCTGCTTTGACGGAGACCGGCCCCGCACCGCGCGGGCACCGAAGGCGCCGCGAGCGCCGCAGATGCTCCGTGCGGCTCGTCCACGCGGCGCGGGTCCGCCCGGGCCTCCGGCCCGAACCGCTGAAAGCCACTCGACGGGAGATTGAAACTCGTATGAAACTGTTCACTCGGCTCGGCAACGCCATGCTTCACCGGTTGGCACCTGAGACATCGGCAGCGGCGTGGTCGCCGTGCACCTCTGGCTGCCCCGACGGTCACTACTGGGATTCGAAGTGCGTCGGCGCCACGCTGTACGTCAGCTGCTGCAAGTTGGGCCCAGGTTGCACTCCCTGGGTCAGCTGCGGTCCCCAGTGCGCCTGACCTGAAACGGCTCTGCTCCCGCCGATCCGTCGGCGGGAGCAGGGTGGAGGGATTCTTATGACCACCGTCGGAGGCTGGCGGGAGTTCCTCTCCCGCACGGTCAGCATCGTCGCTCTCACCTGGCGCGCCAGTCCGGGCGCCTTCCTCGTCTATCTCTGCTCCACCCTCGTCCAGGGGCTGATACCCGCCGGTATCGCCCTTCAGTTGAAGTGGCTCCTCAACCAGATCGGCCAGGACCCCGCTCAGTCCGATCCGGGCCGTCCCGGTCCCCTCGGCCTTGTCATCGGCATGGCCGTTCTGGGACTGCTCGCCGGTGTGCTGCCCCTGATGGCCCAGTACGTACGCTCACGACTCACGCGCAGCATCGCGATGCGCGTACAGCACGACCTGTTCTCCTCGGTCAACAGGTTCGACGGCATCGAGAGGTTCGAGTCCCCCCGCTTCCTCGACAGCCTCCAGCTCGCCCAGCAGTCGGCGATCGGGGCACCGGAGGCGATCACCCAGTCCCTCTTCGGGTTGATTCAGAACACGCTCTCCGTGTCCGGTCTCCTCACGGTGCTCTACTTCATCTCCCCGACGATGACGGTCCTGACGGTGGCGGCCGCCCTTCCCGCGCTGGCCATTCAGCTCCACCTCAGCAAGCAGCGCGCGAAGATGGTGTGGTCGATCAGCCCACGCAACCGGCGCCAGATCTTCTACCAGAGCCTGATGACCAATGTCTCCGCCATCAAGGAGACGAAGCTCTTCGGGATCGGCCCGTTCCTTCTCGACCGGATGAACCGCGAGACCCGCGCCATCAACGCCGCCGAGGAGCGGGTGGACCGCAGGGCGCTCCTCACCCAGGCTCCCCTCGCGGTTCTCGGCGCCGTGATCGCGGGCGCCGGCATGATCTGGATCGTCGACGCCTCGATGTCCGGCGCCTTCAACGCCGGTGACATCACCGCCTTCATCACCACGATCGGCGGCGTCCAGGCCTCGCTCACCTCCACCGTCTCCCTGGTGACGAGCTACCACCATGCCCTGGTCCTCTACGGGCACTACGTGGAGGTGACCACGACCGCCGACGGCCTGCCGGCCGCGCGCACCTCCGGCACCACCCCCGCGCTGGCCCACCGCATCACGTTCGACGACGTCTGGTTCCGCTACAGCGAGGACGGACCGTGGGTGCTCCGCGGCGTCAGCTTCACCATCGAGCAGGGGAGTTCCCTCGCCCTCGTCGGGCTCAACGGAGCCGGGAAGTCGACCCTGGTCAAGCTGATGCTGCGCCTCTACGACCCGGAGAAGGGCTCCATCCGCTGGGACGGCACGGATCTGCGCGACCTCGATCTCCCGAGCCTGCGCGACCGGATCAGCGCCGTCTTCCAGGACTTCGTCCGCTACGACCTCTCCGCGGCGGAGAACATCGGCATCGGAGACGTGCAGCGACTGGACGACCAGTCCCGTGTCGAGGCCTCGGCGAAGGAGGCCGGCATCCACGAGCACATCAGGGGCCTCCCTCGCGGCTACCAAACCCTGCTCTCCCGGACGTTCCCCGACATGGAGGGCGACCCCGACGCCGAGTTCGCGGGCGTCGCGCTCTCCGGCGGACAGTGGCAGCGCCTCGCCCTCGCACGAGCCCTCATGCGTGTCGGCCGGGACCTCCTCGTCCTGGACGAACCCAGCTCGGGCATGGATCCGGCGGCGGAGCAACAGCTGCACGACCAGCTGAAGGTCTACCGGGAGGGGGCCACGAGCCTGCTCATCTCCCACCGCCTCGGTGTCCTGCGCGATGCCGACCGCATCGTCGTCCTGGAGGACGGACGCATCACGGAGTCCGGGACTCACGACGAACTCATGGGGATCGACGGGGAGTACGCGAGACTCTTCACCATTCAGGCGTCGAACTACACCGCGACCAGTGAATCCGGAGCAACCCTGTGAACGCACGCATCCGCCCTTGGCACCTGCTCGGGCTCGTCCCCGTGTCGGCGGCCGCCGTCGTGTGGTGGGTCAAGCGCGCCTACGTGGCCGTCGACGTCGACGGAAGCAGCATGGAACCCACGCTCCACCCCGGCGCCCGGGTCATCGTCCGTCGGGGCGCCCGGCGTCTGAAGGTCGACGACCTGGTCGTCATCGCCCAGCCCGATCCCGTCTTCGGCTGGCCGCGGGACGGTCGCCCCGCACCCCGGGGTCTGGACGAATCACCGTGGAACATCAAGCGCGCTGTCGCGCTGCCCGGTGACCCCATGCCCGCCGGATCGTCACAGCAGGGCCCGGTGCCTCCCGGGCACATCGCAGTCAAGGGCGACGGCCCGTACAGCAGCGACTCCCGGCACTTCGGGCCGTGCCCCCGGAACCAGGTCCTGGGGCGCGTGGTGCGTGTCCTGCGGACGGGTGCGCCGACTGCCTGAGACACGGGCGAGGGGGAATTCGGCCAGATGTGCGAATCATCCGTGCGGGTCGGAGCGGGTCTGCGTAGCGCCATGCGCGGGGCTCCGGCCGTCCCCCTTTTCCGGACGCTTTTCCGGGCGTCCCCCTTTTGCAGGCGCCCGTATTTTCCCGGGCGCCCGCAGCGGGTACGACTGACAGGTAGCACCGATCGGTAGGTCCCCCGATGCGGCGAGGTGAGTACCCGGATGTCGGCAACACGGCCCGTACAGCCCAAGGTGACCGAGCGCGAGGCGCGGCAGGTCGCGGAAGCGGCCCGCGAGCAGGACTGGCGCAAACCCAGCTTCGCCAAGGAGCTCTTCCTCGGCCGCTTCCGGCTCGACCTGATCCACCCCCACCCGACCCCCGCCGACGAGGACGTCCGGCGCGGCGAGGCCTTCCTGGCCCGGCTGCGGGAGTTCTGCGAGCGCGAGATCGACGGGCAGCGCATCGAGCGCGAGGCCCGGATCCCCGACGAGACCGTGCGCGGGCTCAAGGAACTCGGCGCCCTCGGCATGAAGATCGGCACCGAGTACGGGGGCCTCGGCCTCACCCAGGTCTACTACAACAAGGCGCTCGCCCTCGTCGGCTCCGTCAGCCCCGCCATCGGCGCCCTGCTCTCCGCCCACCAGTCGATCGGCGTGCCGCAGCCGCTGAAGATGTTCGGCACCAAGGAGCAGAAGGACGCCTACCTGCCGCGCTGCGCCACCACCGCGATCAGCGCCTTCCTGCTCACCGAGCCGGACGTGGGCTCCGACCCGGCGCGGCTGGCCACCACCGCCGTGCCCGACCCCGAGGACGACGGCACGTACGTCCTCGACGGGGTCAAGCTGTGGACCACCAACGGGGTGGTCGCCGACCTGCTCGTCGTGATGGCGCGGGTGCCGAAGTCGGAGGGCCACCGCGGCGGGATCACCGCCTTCGTCGTCGAGGCCGACTCGCCCGGCATCACCGTCGAGCACCGCAACGCCTTCATGGGCCTGCGCGGCCTGGAGAACGGCGTCACCCGCTTCCACCGGGTCCGGGTGCCCGCCGCCCAGCGGATCGGCGCCGAGGGAGCCGGCCTCAAGATCGCGCTGACCACCCTGAACACCGGCCGGCTGTCCCTGCCCGCCATGTGCGTCGGCGCCGGCAAGTGGTGCCTGAAGATTGCCCGCGAATGGTCCGGGGTGCGCGAGCAGTGGGGCCGCCCGGTCGCCCGGCACGAGGCCGTCGGCGCCAAGATCTCCTTCATCGCCGCCACCACCTTCGCCCTGGAGGCCGTGGTCGACCTCGCCTCCCAGATGGCCGACGAGGACCGCAACGACATCCGCATCGAAGCCGCCCTCGCCAAGCTCTACGGCTCCGAGATGGCCTGCCTGATGGCCGACGAACTCGTCCAGATCCGCGGCGGACGCGGCTTCGAGACCGCAGAGTCCCTCGCCGCCCGCGGCGAACGCGCCGTCCCCGCCGAGCAGCTCCTGCGCGACCTGCGCATCAACCGGATCTTCGAGGGCTCCACCGAGATCATGCACCTGCTGATCGCCCGCGAGGCCGTCGACGCCCACCTCACCGTCGCCGGCGACCTCATCGACCCCGAGAAGGACCTCGGCGACAAGGCCAGGGCCGGAGCCCGCGCGGCCGGCTTCTACGCCCGCTGGCTGCCCAAGCTCGCCACCGGCCCCGGCCAGGTCCCCGGCACCTACCGGGAGTTCCACCCGGCCGGCCACCCCGACCTCGCCACCCACCTGCGCTACGTCGAGCGCGGCGCCCGCAAACTCGCCCGCTCGACCTTCTACGCCATGTCCCGCTGGCAGGGCCGCATGGAGACCAAGCAGGGCTTCCTCGGCCGGATCGTCGACATCGGCGCCGAGCTCTTCGCGATGAGCGCGGCCTGCGTGCGCGCCGAGCACCTGCGCGAGCGCGGCGACCACGGCCGCGAGGCCTACCAGCTCGCCGACGCCTTCTGCCGGCAGTCCCGGCTGCGCGTCGAGGAGCTCTTCGGCCGCCTCTGGGCCAACACCGACGACCTCGACCGCAAGGTCGTCGAAGGGGTCCTCGGCGGCACCTACACCTGGCTGGAGGAAGGCGTCATCGACCCCTCCGGGGACGGCCCCTGGATCGCGGACGCCGCCCCCGGCCCCTCCACGCGCAAAAACGTTCACCGTCCCCTGCGCTGACCTGCCATCATCGGCAGCAGATCGGACGGATGTACGAGTACGGACGTACGGGCACGAGCACCGGCGGTACCGGCACGAGCGCGAGGCGGGCGAGGACGATGGCGACGGCCGAGGAGGACCGGGCCTGCCGGCGGCTGGCCTGGGGGGGGGGGGGGGGGGGGGGGGGGGGGGAAGAGGGAGGGGGGGGGGGGGGGGGGGGGGGGAGGGGGGAGGGGCATACAGAGGAGCGACTGATGGGAGGGCGGGGGGCGGTGTG
>NZ_JBWKEZ010000096.1:0-5455 GCF_056434525.1 Streptomyces sp. NPDC044002 | reverse complement strand
AAAAACCGCTTGCCGTGGGGTTTTGGGGGTTGGGGTGGGGGGTGGGTTTTTTTTTTTTTGTGTGGGGTTTTGTTGTTTTCTTTTTTCTCCCCCCCCCCCCCCCCCCCCCCCCCCACCGCACCACGTGGTGGCCGACCTGATCGACCGGCTCGACGGGCCCACCCGCAAGTACCTGTGCCGCGACCAGTGGCTGCCCGCCGCCGCCGTCACCCTCCTGCTGCGCCACGGCACCGACGCCGACCGGCACTACATCGCCCGCAACCCGCACGTCGTCGGCCGCCCGCTGCCCGGCCTGCCCGGCCCCGCCCGGTACGCCGCCCGGCCGGGACCCTCGCCCGAACTGCTCGCCGAGACCGGCCCCGGCCCCCTCACCCCCGACGAACTGATCCGCCTGCTGCGCCGGCACGCCCGCCGCCCCCGGATCCCGCTCACCCTGCTCCGCATGCCGCACCTCCTCGACCTCCACGACCCCGAGCCGCTGCTGCGCGCCCACGCCCGCGCCCCGCTGCCGGCCGGCGCCGTCGAGGCGCTGCTGCTGGCGGGCGGACTGCCCCGGCAGGCGTGCCGCGCACTGCTCGACGCGCGCACGGGGGACACGTACGGCCGCCACTGGTACCGGCCCGCCGTCCGGGCCGTCCGGATGGGCCTGCTGACCTGCGACGAGCTCGTCGCGTACGTGGCCCCCGCGGCCCGCACCCTGCTCCTGGGCCACCTCCCCGCCACCCGCGGGCTGCGCTGGACCCTGCCCGAACAGGCCGAGATGCAGTCGGCCGTGCACCGCGCACTGCGCCCCGCGCTCGGTGACGACCCCCGGCTGTGGGCCGAACTGGGCCGCCGGGCCCCCGCCTTCCGCGGCACCCTGCCCGACCTGGCGGCCGCGCTGGCCGCGGGCATCCCGGCCGCGCCCGGCGACGTACGCCACGACCCGGCGCTCGCCCGCGCCGTCCGCCACCTCGCCCCGGACCCGGCCCCCGCCGATCCGGCCGGCGCGTGGGAGCGCGAGCTGGCCCTGGTGAGCCTGGCCGTGCCGATGGACACGGCGGCCGAGGACGTCCGCTGGGTCCGCGACTGCCTGGACCGGGGCCTGCTCACCGGCGCCGACGTCATCCGGCACAAGGTCCCCGCGTGCTGGGCGCTCGACGAGGACCAGTGGCTCGGCGACACGGGCCACCCCGACCGCCACGACCGGCCCGCCGCCGTGCTCGCCGCCCGCGCCGAGGCCGACCGGCTCTTCGACGCGGCCCTCGGAGACGACCCCCGGGCCTGGTGGCGCGCCGCCCGGGCGCTCCCCGACTTCGCCGGAACCCTCCCCGAACTCCTGGCCCGGGTCACGGACGGGGACTCCGTGTCCAAGCGCCCCTGAGTTGCGGCAACAATGGGGGGCATGAGCGACAGTCCAGCCCCCCTCGCCGACCCGCACCTCCTCTTCGACGCCGCGGCCGGCCGCCGGGACATCGTCATCCTCGGGTCGACCGGGTCCATCGGCACCCAGGCCATCGACCTCGCCCTGCGCAACCCGGACCGCTTCCGGGTCACCGCGCTGTCCGCCGCCGGCGGGCGCGTCGACCTGCTGGCCGAGCAGGCCCGCAAGCTGCGGGTGCGGGCCGTGGCCGTCGCCCGCGAGGACGCCGTACCGGCCCTGAAGGAAGCGCTGGGCGAGCAGTACGGCGCCGGCGAGCCGCTGCCCGAGATCCTGGCCGGGCCCGACGCGGCCGCCGAACTCGCCGCCTCCGACTGCCACACCGTCCTGAACGGCATCACCGGCTCAATCGGCCTCGCCCCCACCCTCGCGGCGCTGCGCGCGGGCCGCACCCTGGCCCTGGCCAACAAGGAGTCGCTGATCGTCGGCGGCCCGCTGGTCAAGGCCCTCGCGCAGCCCGGCCAGATCATCCCCGTGGACTCCGAGCACGCGGCCCTGTTCCAGGCCCTCGCCGCCGGCACCCGCGCCGACGTCCGCAAGCTCGTGGTCACCGCGTCCGGCGGCCCCTTCCGCGGCCGCACCCGCGCCGAGCTGGCCGCCGTCACCGTCGAGGACGCCCTCGCGCACCCCACCTGGGCCATGGGCCCGGTCATCACCGTCAACTCGGCGACCCTGGTCAACAAGGGGCTGGAGGTCATCGAGGCGCACCTGCTCTACGACATCCCCTTCGACCGCATCGAGGTCGTGGTCCACCCGCAGTCCTACGTGCACTCCATGGTCGAGTTCACGGACGGCTCCACCCTCGCCCAGGCCACCCCGCCCGACATGCGCGGCCCCATCGCGATCGGCCTCGGCTGGCCCCAGCGGGTCCCCGACGCCTCCCGCTCCTTCGACTGGACCAAGGCCTCCACCTGGGAGTTCTTCCCGCTCGACACCGAGGCCTTCCCCTCGGTCGGCCTCGCCCGGCACGTCGGCACCCTGGGCGGCACCGCCCCCGCCGTCTTCAACGCGGCGAACGAGGAGTGCGTGGACGCCTTCCTGGCCGGGCGGATGCCGTTCACAGGAATCATGGATACGGTCTCCGCAGTGGTCGACGAGCACGGAACGCCCACGTCGGGAACTTCCCTGACGGTGGCGGACGTCCTCGAAGCGGAGACCTGGGCCAGGGCCCGGGCACGGGAGATGGCGGCGCGGGCCGCCGTGGAGGCGGGCGCATGACCTTGCTGCTGACCCTGACGGGCGTGCTCGTCTTCGTCGTCGGGCTGCTGTTCTCGATCGCCTGGCACGAGCTCGGCCACCTCTCCACGGCCAAGCTCTTCGGCATCCGCGTGCCCCAGTACATGGTCGGCTTCGGCAAGACCATCTGGTCCCGCAAGAAGGGCGAGACCGAGTACGGGATCAAGGCCATCCCGATGGGCGGCTACATCCGCATGATCGGGATGTTCCCGCCCGGCGAGGACGGCAAGGTCACCGCCCGCTCCACCTCGCCCTTCCGGTCGATGATCGAGGACGCCCGCTCGGCGGCCTACGAGGAGCTCCAGCCCGGCGACGAGACGCGGCTCTTCTACACGCGCAAGCCCTGGAAGCGCGTGATCGTGATGTTCGCGGGCCCCTTCATGAACCTGGTGCTCGCCCTCGCGATCTTCTTCGGCGTCTGGATGACCTTCGGAATCAACCGGACCACCACCCAGATCGCCAGCGTCTCGCCCTGCGTCATCCAGCAGAGCGAGAAGCGCGACGTCTGCAAGGACGGCGACCCGGTGGCCCCCGCGAAGAAGGCCGGCCTGCGGGCCGACGACCGGATCGTCGCCTTCAACGGCAAGAAGGTGGCCGACTGGGCCGCCCTCCAGAAGCGGATCCGCGACACCGTCGGCCCCGCCACCGTCACCGTCGTGCGCGACGGGCAGCAGCTCAGCATCCCCGTCGACCTGATCGCCAACCAGGTCGCCAAGACCGACGGCCACGGCGGCTACGTCAAGGGCCAGTACGTGACCGCCGGCTGGCTCGGCTTCAGCCCCAAGAGCGAGATCGCCGCCCTGTCCTTCGGCGAGTCCGTCGACCACATGGCCGAGATCGTCGACAGCAGCGTCGAGGGGCTCCTCAAGCTCCCCGCCAAGATCCCCGCCCTCTGGAACGCGGCCTTCGACGGCGCGGAGCGCGAGGCCGACTCCCCGATGGGCATCGTCGGAGCGGCCCGGATGAGCGGTGACATCGCCGCCCTGGACCTGCCCAGCGAGCAGAAGATGTCGATCCTGCTCAACGTGCTCGGCATGTTCAACCTGTCGCTGTTCCTGTTCAACATGCTGCCCCTGCTGCCCCTGGACGGCGGGCACATCGCCGGCGCCCTGTGGGAGTCCCTGCGCCGCACCGTGGCCAAGGTCTTCCGGCGCGCCGACCCCGGCCCCTTCGACGTGGCGAAGCTGATGCCCGCCGCGTACGTGGTCGCCGGCGTCTTCGTCTGCTTCACGCTGCTGGTGCTCGTCGCGGACGTGGTCAACCCGATCAAGATCACGTAGTCGTACGGGCACCCCCCCAGCGGCGACCGGAGCCGGGCACGCATCGTGCCCGGCTCCCTACGTTCGGGTGGCGCGACCCCCTCGGATGCAAGGGGCGCGCGCAGCTTGGCGTAACCTCGAAGGCTGGAGCCCGCCGATCTCGGGACCTCGATCCACACCTTGGGGTTGCACAGCAGATGACTGCCATCTCTCTCGGAATGCCGTCCGTGCCGACGAAGCTTGCCGACCGCCGGGTCAGCCGCAAGATCCAGGTCGGTTCCGTGGCCGTCGGCGGCGACGCGCCCATCTCGGTGCAGTCGATGACCACGACCCGCACCTCCGACATCGGCGCCACCCTCCAGCAGATCGCCGAGCTGACCGCCTCCGGCTGCCAGATCGTCCGCGTCGCCTGCCCGACGCAGGACGACGCCGACGCGCTGGCCGTCATCGCGAAGAAGTCGCAGATCCCGGTCATCGCCGACATCCACTTCCAGCCCAAGTACGTGTTCGCCGCGATCGACGCCGGCTGCGCCGCCGTCCGCGTCAACCCGGGCAACATCAAGCAGTTCGACGACAAGGTCAAGGAGATCGCGTACGCCGCCCGCGAGACGGGCACGCCGATCCGCATCGGCGTCAACGCCGGCTCCCTCGACGCCCGCCTGCTGAAGAAGTACGGCAAGGCCACCCCCGAGGCGCTCGTCGAGTCCGCGCTGTGGGAGGCCTCCCTCTTCGAGGAGCACGGCTTCGGCGACATCAAGATCTCGGTCAAGCACAACGACCCGGTCGTCATGGTCAACGCCTACCGCCAGCTCGCCGCCCAGTGCGACTACCCCCTGCACCTCGGCGTCACCGAGGCCGGCCCCGCCTTCCAGGGCACCATCAAGTCCGCCGTCGCCTTCGGCGCCCTGCTCTCCGAGGGCATCGGCGACACCATCCGCGTCTCCCTCTCCGCGCCGCCGGTCGAGGAGGTCAAGGTCGGCAACCAGATCCTGGAGTCGCTGAACCTCAAGCCGCGCCGCCTGGAGATCGTCTCCTGCCCCTCCTGCGGCCGCGCCCAGGTCGACGTCTACAAGCTGGCCGAGGAGGTCACCGCCGGCCTGGACGGCATGACCGTCCCGCTGCGCGTCGCCGTCATGGGCTGCGTCGTCAACGGCCCCGGCGAGGCCCGTGAGGCCGACCTCGGCGTCGCCTCCGGCAACGGCAAGGGCCAGATCTTCGTCAAGGGCGAGGTCATCAAGACCGTCCCCGAGTCCAAGATCGTGGAGACCCTCATCGAAGAGGCGCTGAAGATCGCCGAGCAGATGGAGAAGGACGGCGTGGCCTCCGGCGAGCCCAGCGTCGCCATCGGCGTCTGACCTCCGGTTTCGACAGAGGCCTTCCGGCCCCGGGCCCAGGGGGGGGGGGGGGGGGGGGGGGGGGGGGGGGGGGGGGGGTGTTGGGTGGGGGGGGGGGGGGGGGGTGCTCGGCTTGCCGTACGCTGAGGTGTTCGGCTTCGCGCTGTGGGGGGTGGTTGTGGGTCTCTTGGTGGTGTTCTTGGTGG
>NZ_JBWKEZ010000095.1:5568-25675 GCF_056434525.1 Streptomyces sp. NPDC044002 | reverse complement strand
CCACCCCCCCCCCCCCCCCCCCCCCCCCCCCCCCCCCCCCCCCCCCAGGGGGGTCCGGGCGCAGCCCGGGGAACGGTGGAAGGGCGGGTAGGGGACGGCCCCGCGCAGCGGCACCCACCCCCGCCCCGCCGCCCGCCCCCGCCCCGGGACCCACCCCGCTCCCGGACCCCCGCCCGGCCAGGGCAAGGGCAGGGGCCCGGATCCGGACACTCCGCCCCGCTCTTCGGACAACCCCCCGCCGGACACCTGCCCCACCCCCACCCCCCAATGGCACGCTCGGCCCCGCCGTCACCCGGCCCCACCCCGGCCACCGCGAAGGAGCCCGCGTGTCACACCCCCACCGCCCCCGCCGCCTCGCCCTCACCGCCGCCGCCCTGCTCGGCGCAGCCGCCCTGGCAGCCCCCCAGGCCACCGCAGCCACCGGCGGAGCCACCGGCACCGGCATCACCCAGTACTCCGGCACCGTCCCCCTCGGCACCACCTACACCGGCACCGCCTACCAGCTCCAGGACCCCACCCGCGGCGGCCAGCGCACCCTCGACGCCCTCAACCAGACCGGCAACCCCGGCGTCCCCTTCACCGACGCCGACAACACCTGGGGCGACGGCACCCCCGCCCACCGCCAGACCGCGGCCGCCGACGTCCACTACGCCACCGCCGTGACCTGGGACTTCTACAAGGCCGCCTTCAACCGCAACGGCGTACGCGGCGACGGCGTCGGCACCACCTCCCGCGTCCACTACGGCAGCGGCTTCGGCAACGCCTTCTGGAGCGACAGCTGCGCCTGCGTCACGTACGGCGACGGCACCACCCCCGGACGCCCGCCGACCTCCCTCGACGTCGTCGGCCACGAACTGGCCCACGGCCTGACCGCCTCCACCGCCCGCCTCGGCTACAGCGGCGAGGCCGGCGCGCTCAACGAGGGCACCTCGGACATCCTCGCCACCGCCGGCGAGTTCTTCGCGGAGAACAAGGCCGACCCCGGCGACTACCTCCTCGGCGAGCGCGTCTTCGACGGACCGCCCCGCCGCATGGACCGCCCCAGCGCCGACGGCGTCTCCCGCGACTACTGGTCGTCCGACATCGCCGGACTCGACCCGCACGCCGGCTCCGGCCCCGCCCGCCACTTCTACTACCTCCTCGCCGAGGGCAGCGGCCCCAAGGTCATCGACGGCGTCGCCTACGACTCCCCCACCCACGACGGCTCCAAGCTCCTCGGCATCGGCCGCGACAAGGCCACCCGCATCTGGTACCGGGCGCTGACCCTCTACATGCGCTCCACCACCAACTACGCCGGCGCCCGCACCGCCACCCTCCGCGCCGCCGCCGACCTCTACGGCCCCTCCGCCCCCGAGACCTCCCGCGTCGCCGCCGCCTGGACCGCCGTCAACGTCCGCTGACCCCGACCGCACCACCACCTCCGCACCGCCCCCGCACCACCACCTCCGCACCGCCCCCCGCGCCGGGAGAGGCGCACCCGTGACACCATCGGGAACGTGCTCGACATCGGCTACTCCCTCTCCCGGCGCTTCCCCGACCCCCCGCAGACCGACTACCGCTCCGCGGACGTCCACGCGCTGCGCCACGACCTGTTCTGCGGCGACGTCTACCTCGCCGACACCGAGAAGGACACGGAAGTGTCCACAGCCTGGGGATGGGTACCCGTACTCGACTTCGCCTGGGCGCTGTGCGACATCGTCGAGCAGCTCGACGAGGACCCCCGCGGCAGCCGCTCCGCCAACCGCCAGTACGCCGAACTCGACTTCACCGAGTCCGCCGACCGCATGCTCTTCGAACGCCGTTTCGGCTGGGTCGACATCGAAGCCGACTGGATGGCCCCCGAGGAAGAACCCCTCACCTTCGGCCACCGCCTGCTGCGCCGCGAGGCCCGCGACTTCCTCCACGACCTGATCGCCGACCTCGTCGACATGCACGAGGGGCTCGGCGACAACCCGGTCATCTGGACGCTCCAGTCCCGCTTCCCCCGCGTTCCCGCCTGAGTCGCGCGCCCGTCGCCGGGCGCCGAACGGCCTGCCGGGGAGGGTGTTGGATACCCTCTCCCGGTTGGCTTCAGGCGTCGGCAGGCTTTGAACTGCCTGATGGGGGACGGTTTTTTCATGAGCGACACGCATCCGGCCGAACTCTTCCAACCACTGGGGCAGGACGACCCCGCCACCGTGGGCGGCTACCGGCTCAGCGCCGTGCTCGGCTCGGGCGGCATGGGCAAGGTGTACCTCTCGTACACGCTCGGCGGACGGCCCGTCGCCCTCAAGGTGATCCGGCCCGAGTTCAGCGAGGACGCCGAGTTCCGGCGGCGGTTCCAGCAGGAAGTACGCGCCGCGCAGCGGGTCCAGGGCCTGTACACGGCACCCGTCATCGACTTCGACACCGACGGCGCGCAGCCCTGGCTGGCCACCGCGTACGTACCCGGCCCCTCCCTCGCGCACGCCGTCTCCGCCCACGGCCGGCTGCCGCTGCGCAGCGTCCTGCTGCTGACCGTCGGGGTCGCCGAGGCCCTGCAGGTCATCCACGGTGCGGACATCGTCCACCGCGACCTGAAGCCGGCGAACGTGCTCCTCGCCTCCGACGGCCCCCGCGTCATCGACTTCGGCATCGCCCGCGCCGCCGACGCCACCTCCCTCACGAGCAGCGGGGTCAGCGTCGGCACGCCCGCCTTCATGGCGCCCGAGCAGGCCTCGACCGGCACGGTCACCGCCGCCACCGACGTCTTCGCCCTCGGCCAGATCATCGCGTTCGCGGCGATCGGCGCACCCGCGTACGGGGACGGGAACTCGCACGCGATCCTGTACCGGATCGTCCACGAGGACCCCGACCTCAGCGCCCTGCCCGCCGAGCTGAAGCCCCTGGTGACCCGCTGCCTGAGCCGCGACCCCGCCGCGCGGCCCAGCCTGGGCGAGGTCATCGAGATGTGCCACTCCCTCTCCCCCGCGCCGCTGCGCCAGGGCGAGGACTGGCTCCCGAAGGCCGTCGCCGGTTCCATCACCGAACGCCTGCGGCTGCCCGAACCGGCCAGGACCCCGTCGCCGCAGCCCGCGGCCGCGCCCACCCCGACCGAACTCTCCGCCCCGGCACAGCCGCCCACCGCGCCGGCCCGGCCCGCCCAGCCGGCCGAGTACCCGCTGCGGCCCCCGGCCCCCGCGTACGCGCCCACGCAGACGGCCCCCGCGGCCCCGGCGGCACCCGCGGCCCCGGCGGCCCCGGCTGCGGCCCCGGGCTACCCCGCCTCGCCGCCGGCCTACCAGACGCCCCCGCCCGGCTACCCGACCCCGCCGCCCGGCTACCCGGCCGCCCCCGGCTACCCCACCCCGCCGCCGCCCCACCAGCCCGGCTACCCGCCCGCCACCCCGCAGAAGTCCGGGCCCAACGGGCGGATCATCGCCGGGGCCGTCATCGGCGGGCTCATCGGGATCGCGGTGATCGTCTCCCTGCTCCCGGACGGCTCCGCCAAGGACAAGGGGAGCAGCAGCAGCGCCTCCGGCAGCCGTGCCGGCAGCAGCGGCGCCACCGCCACCGCCCCCGGGAGCCCGGCCGGCCAGAACCAGAACAAGAACCAGAAGCGGCCCGACCCCACCCCGGCCACGTACCAGGGCATCGACATCACGGCCGACTACCAGATCATGCTCGCCGACAATCCGCCGCGCCCCACCTCAGGCGGCAGCAACGGCGTGCACTACAACCACGGCGACCTCTTCTACTCGACCGACATGATCCTCGGCAAGAAACTCGGCACCGACAACGGCAAGCTCGTCGTGCTGAACAACGCCCAGAAGGGCTCCCTGGAGACCTGCCGCACCGAGACCCGCTACACCGAGGAGATCAAGCTCGACCAGCTCGGCGACGGCACCGAGATCTGCGTCCTCAGCGACGCGGGACACATCGCGGTGGTCACCTACCGCGGCAAGTCCGACTCCAAGGACGCCAGCAACTACATCACCGTCGACCTCACGGTCTGGCGCAACGCCGAGGACCCGAAGAAGCACTGACGCGGAGAACCACCGACGCCGACGCCCGCGGCACCCGGCCCGTACGACCCCCGTCCGTACGGGCCGGACCCGCGGGGCGCCGCCGCTACCCCTCGACCCGCAGCCCCAGGTGCGCCGCCAGCAGCGGAGCCAGGTCGAACAGCTGCCCGTGGCTGATCACCGCCCCCGACAGCGCCTCCACGCCCCGGGCGATCCCCAGCTCGGAGGCCCCCCGCAGGTCCACGTCCGTCAGCCGCGCGCCCGAGAGGTCCACCCCGCGCACCACGCAGTCCCGGAACTCCACCCGCTCCAGCACCGCGCCCCCGAAGTCCGGCTCCACCAGCACGCACCCCTCGAACACCACGTCCCGCAGCCGCGCCATCCGCAGGTTCAGGTAGTCGATCTTGCCGCCGCGTACGAGGACCCGCTCCAGCACCCCGCCGTGCAACTGCACCCCGCCGAGGCGCGCCTCCAGCAGCTCCACGTCCCGCAGCAGGGCCCCCGACAGGTTCGTGCCGACGCCCCGGACCCCCTCCAGCACCACGTCCATGAACCGCGCCTTCGACAGCCGCGCCTCGTCCAGCGCGCACCGCCGCAGCGCGCAGTCCATGAACCGCGCCCCGATGCCGTCCTCCCCCGCCAGGTCCAGGTCCGCGAACTCCAGCCCGTCGTAGTCCCCGTCCGGCTCCAGCCCACCGCCCTCCCACGCCACCAGCTCCGGCAGCCGCACCTCCGGCCGCCGGGCCTCCTTCACCTTCGCCTGTCCGTTTCGCACCATCCGCCCATCCTGGCGCACGGCACTGACAACGGCCCTGCCCGCTACGCCGCCGCCCCGCCCAGCCGCGCCAGCGCCCCGTCCGTCAGCCGGTACACCGACCACTCCTCCTGCGGCCGCGCGCCCAGCGCCTCGTAGAACTCGATCGTCGGCGAGTTCCACTTCAGCACCGACCACTCCAGCCGCTCGTACCCGCGCTCCACGCACGTCCGCGCCAGCTCCGCCAGCAGCGCCTTCCCGTGCCCGCCCCCGCGCACGCCCGGCCGTACGTACAGGTCCTCCAGGTAGATCCCGTGCACCCCGCGCCAGGTCGAGAAGCTCAGGAACCACACCGAGAAGCCCACCACCTCCCCGGCGTCCGTCTCCGCGATGTGCGCGAACACCGCCGGCCGCTCCCCGAACAGCGCCTCGCGCAACTGCTCCGGCGTCGCGCGCGCCTCGTGCGGGACCTTCTCGTACTCCGCCAACTCCCGGATCATGGAGTGGATTTCGGCAACGTCTTCAACCACGGCAGCACGGATCATCCCGCCACCCTAAGCGTGTCCCGTAGATCACCGCCCCAGCAGCACTCCCGCGACCGCCACCTCACGCCGCGGCAGCCGCCGGCACCCCTCCTCCACCTCCCACAGGCAGTTCTGCAGCACCCGCCCCAGCGTCCACGCCCGCGCCCGCGCCCGGTCCGCCCCCACCGCCTCGGTCAGCAGGTCGAACCGCCAGCGCACGTCCCGCTCCCGGTACTCGTTCACCAGCGACGGCAGCAGCTCGAACCCCGGGTCCCCGGCCAGCGGCTTCGGATCGATCGCCAGCCACGGCTCGCGCCCTCCCGCCAGCACGTTCCCGAAGTGCAGGTCCCAGTGCAGCAGCCGGTCACCCGGCTCCCCCGCCACCTCCGCGAGCGCCCCCGCGCAGTCCCGCAGCACCCGCCGGTCCGCCGCCGAAGCCAGCCCGGCCGCCGCCTGCGGCACCCGCGCCAGCATCCCCGCGGCGATCTCCCCGAGCCCCCGCAGCCCCGCCGGCGCCGGCACCGTGCACAGCCGCGACAGCAGCCCCCCGATCACCCCGACCGCCGCCCTCGCGTCCCGCCGCGCCAGCCGTGACAGCGGCCGCTTCTCGTCGAGCCGCTCCAGCAGCAGCGTCCCCGTCGGCGCGTCGTACTCCAGCAGCCGTACGCTGCCCCGCCCGCCCCACGCCCGCAGCGCGAGCGGCTCCCCCACCGTCTCCTCGTCCGGGGTCAGCACCTTCAGCGCCGCCGCCGTGCCGTCCGCCCGCTCCACCGGCAGCACCACCGCCGTCATCCCGCGCATCCCCGGCCCGGTCACCCGCAGCCCCCAACGCTCCAGCAAAGCCTCGGCCACCACCCGGACACCCCTCCCGAACCAGCACGAATCCCCCCGCCACCCTACGGCGGACCACCCCGCCCGCGCAGCGAACATCCCGCCGCGCAACCGGGCCCCGGCCACGACATCCGGTCCCTGGACACCCCCGCGGGACCCCGTGTACCAACTCCCCCATGACGATCAACGGCGGTATCTCCTTCTGGTACGCGACCGGCACGACGGCCCACCGGCCACCCCGCGCCCCCCTCACCACCGACGCCACGGCGGACGTCGTCATCGTCGGCGGCGGCTACACCGGCCTGTGGACCGCCTACTACCTCAAGCGCGCCGCCCCCGACCTCCGCGTCACCGTCCTGGAGCAGAAGTCCTGCGGCTACGGCGCCTCCGGCCGCAACGGCGGCTGGCTCTACAACGGCATCGCCGGCCGCGACCGCTACGCCGCCCTGCACGGCCACGAAGCCGCCCGCCGCCTCCAGCTCGCCATGAACGACACGGTCACCGAGGTCATCGACGCGGCCGCCGAGGAGGGGATCGACGCGGACATCCACCGCGGCGGAGTCCTCGAAGTCGCCCGCACCCCCGCCCAGCTCACCCGCCTCAAGGCCTTCCACGCCGCCGAGCTCTCCTTCGGCGAGACCGGGCGCGAGCTGTACGACGCCCCCGCCACCCGCGCCCGCATCGACATCGCCGACGCCGTCGGCTCCAGCTGGACCCCCCACGGCGCCCGCATCCACCCCCTCAAGCTCGTCCGCGGCCTCGCCGACGCCTGCGACCGCCTCGGCGTCGTGATCCACGAATCCACCCCGGTCACCGAGATCGCCCCCCGCCGCGCCGTCACCCCCTACGGCACCGTCCGCGCCCCGTACGTCCTGCGCTGCACCGAGGGCTTCACCGCCGCCCTCAAGGGCCAGAAGCGCACCTGGCTCCCCATGAACTCCTCGATGATCGTCACGGCCCCCCTGCCGCCCTCGGTCTGGAAGGAGCTGGGCTGGCAGGACTCCCCGCTCCTCGGCGACATGGCCCACGCCTACATGTACGCCCAGCGCACCGCCGACGACCGCATCGCGATCGGCGGCCGCGGGGTCCCGTACCGCTTCGGCTCCCGCACCGACAACGACGGCCGCACCCAGCCGGCCACCGTCAAGGCCCTGCGCGACCTCCTCTTCACGTTCTTCCCCCAGCTGACCGGCACTCCGATCACCCACGCCTGGTCGGGGGTCCTCGGCGTCCCCCGCGACTGGTGCGCCACGGTCACCCTGGACGCCGGCACGGGCCTGGGCTGGGCCGGCGGCTACGTCGGCTCCGGCGTGGCCACCGCCAACCTCGCCGGCCGCACCCTCCGCGACCTGGTCCTCGGCGACCGCACGGAGCTGACCGCCCTCCCCTGGGTCCAGCACCGCGTCCGCCGCTGGGAGCCGGAACCCCTCCGCTGGCTCGGCGTCCACGCCCTCTACGCCGCCTACCGCGAGGCGGACCGCCGCGAATCCACCACCCACCGCCCGACGACGACCCCCCTGGCCCGCCTGGCCAACCGCGTCTCGGGCCGCGACTGACCCCGGCCCCGGAACGCGAAAAGGCCCCGGGTGATCACCCGGGGCCTTCCACTTCTGTACGAATCCCCTTGGTCGCTAACCCTCTGACCTGGGACGGAGCCGCCTGTCGGAATCGAACCGACGACCTGGAGCTTACAAGGCAACCGCTCTGCCAACTGAGCTAAGGCGGCACAAACCCACCCGCCAACCCGCCACGAATGGAGCCGCCATCACTCTACACAGCGCCCGATTCCCCGAGCCATCACATTGATCCCACCCCCGTAACCCCTCACTCGTGTGTTCGTTGAACGGACTGGTGTGCCGTTCTGAAGATCGGACCGCGGGAGGGGCGATGGCAGACCGCACGACGGGGGAGGAAGCCCGGCGCATCAAGCGCGAACTCCTCGGGGTGGGCGACCGGACCAAACACCGGGGCCGCACAGCCACACCACTGAAGGGTCTGGTCCGGCAGGCCGGCGCGCAGCAGCGGACATACCGTTTCCGCTTCTACCCGACCGCCGACCAGGCGGCCCAGCTGACCCAGACCTTCGGCGCGTGCCGTTGGGTGTACAACGAGGGCCTCGCCCTCCGGGTGAAGGCCTGGGAGCAGCACCGGGTGTCGCTGGGCTTCGCGGAAACCTGTCGGGCCCTGACCGGGTGGAAGCGAATACCGGAGACCGCGTGGCTGAAGGAGGCCTCCTCCACGGTCCTCCAGCAGGCCCTACGACATCTCGACTCCGCGTTCTCGCGGTTCTTCAAGGGTTCGGCGAAGTACCCGCAGCGGAAGTCGAAGCGCCGCTCGAAGGACTCGGCGACGTACGTGCGCACGGGCTTCCGGTGGGTCGAGGATCCGGAGCGTCCGGGTACGGCCTCCGTCACGCTCGCCAAGCAGTCGGCCCCTCTGGACATCCGCTGGTCGCGTGCGCTGCCGCCGGGGCAGTTGCCGGTGAAGCTGACCGTGACGCGTGACCGTGCCGGCCGGTTCTTCCTGTCGGTGCTGGTCGAGGAGGTAATCGCGCCGCTTCCCGAGGTGTTCCTGCCAGGTAGTCGGGCGCCGAAGGCGGTGGGCCTGGACCTCGGGCTCGCGACGCTGGTGACGTTGGACGACGGGGAGAAGCTTCCGCACCCCCGTCTGCTGGCGAAGTACGAGAAGGAGCTCGCGTCCTTGCAGCGCGAGCTGCACCGGAAGCAGAGGGGTTCGAAGAACCGGGAGAAGGTGCGGGAGCGGATCGCCCGCCTGCACGCCTCGATCAGCGACATCCGTCGCGATCGGCTGGACCAGGTCACGACCCGCCTCGTGCGCGAGAACCAAGTGCTCGTGGTGGAAGACCTTCCGATCGTCAATCTCCTGCGTGCGGCAAAGGGAAGGAACAGGCGCCGCAAGGCAGCTCTAAACCGGTCGATCATGGACGCGGCCTGGGGTGAGCTGCTGCGCCAGCTCCGCTACAAGTGCGCCTGGTACGGGCGGACACTGGTGGTCGTGGACCGGTTCTTTCCGTCGACCCGGCGCTGTTCCGCGTGCCACGCGAAGGGCCCGAAGCTCGACGTGTCGGTTCGCGAATGGACCTGCACGGAGTGCGGGGCAGTCCACGATCGGGACACGAACGCGGCGGTGAACCTCCGGGACGAGGGGATGCGGCTGTACTGGACGGTGGCCATGGCACTGCCGCCGGGGCGTGTGCCGCCGAGCATGATCAGGGCTTCGGAGCTACTGGACCTCGTACCGGCGGCGTAGCGAAGCGAAACACAGTACGGACCGACGGGCCGTCGGCCGCAATGCCTGTGGAGCCTGCGCAAGACCGACCAGGTGCGACCCCCAGGGTCTCGCCGGGCCGGCAGCGGGCGTCGAAGCAGGAACCATGGTCAAAAGTGAGGTGCTCTGCCATAGGCCGGAGCCCGACGAATGTGTCCGCAATCCGGGCCGTCAGATTGCTGACAGGAGCCGTACCGCCAGGTAGCGTCGGGCGGAGTCCAGGCGACTGGACTAGACCTTCCACTCGGATCGTCCGGCACGTTCCTGCCGGTAGAAGGGATTCACCACCATGGCTTCTGTCACCTTCGACAAGGCGACCCGCCTCTACCCCGGCGGCGACAAGCCCGCCGTCGACCAGCTGGAGCTGGAGATCGAGGACGGCGAGTTCCTCGTCCTCGTCGGGCCCTCCGGCTGCGGCAAGTCCACCTCGCTGCGCATGCTCGCCGGCCTGGAGGACGTCAACGGCGGCGCCATCCGCATCGGCGACCGCGACGTCACTCACCTGCCGCCCAAGGACCGGGACATCGCGATGGTGTTCCAGAACTACGCGCTGTACCCGCACATGACCGTCGCCGACAACATGGGCTTCGCGCTCAAGATCGCCGGCGAGGACAAGGCCACCATCCGCCGCAAGGTGGAGGAGGCGGCGAAGATGCTGGACCTCACCCAGTACCTCGACCGCAAGCCCAAGGCGCTCTCCGGCGGCCAGCGCCAGCGCGTCGCCATGGGCCGGGCCATCGTGCGCAAGCCGCAGGTGTTCCTCATGGACGAGCCGCTGTCGAACCTCGACGCCAAGCTCCGCGTGTCCACCCGTACGCAGATCGCCGCGCTCCAGCGCGACCTCGGCATCACCACCGTGTACGTCACCCACGACCAGGTCGAGGCCATGACCATGGGCGACCGCGTGGCCGTGCTGAAGGACGGCCTGCTCCAGCAGGTCGACACCCCGCGCAACATGTACGACCGGCCGGCGAACCTGTTCGTCGCCGGGTTCATCGGCTCGCCCGCCATGAACCTCGTCGAGGTGCCGATCACCGACGGCGGAGTGAAGTTCGGCGACAGCGTGGTCCCGGTGTCGCGCGAGGCGCTCTCCGCCGCCGCCTCTTCGGGCGACAAGACCGTCACCGTCGGCGTGCGCCCCGAGCACTTCGACATCGGCGACACCGGCGGCCTGACGATCACCGTGAACGTGGTCGAGGAGCTCGGCGCCGACGGCTACGTGTACGGCAGCCACGACGGCCAGGACCTCGTGGTCCGCGTCAACGGCCGCCAGGTGCCCGAGAAGGGCTCCTCGCTGCACGTGGTGCCGCGTCCGGACGAGATCCATGTTTTCTCGACGTCGACCGGTGCACGGCTGTCCAACTGAGTGACCGGCAGGGGCGTTCCGCCAAGGGGCGCCCCTGCCGCGGCAGTTGCGGGGGCGTGCCCCACGAACCCCGGCAGACCGGGCCATTCGGCCGCACCCGTCAACCCTTAAATCGAAAAGCCACGTCGAACCATCCCCCGACCGGGTGACTAAATGTCGCCAAATCCTCACCGAGCGCTACTCTCGCCCTCGTGACCCACACTGCCCGCCGAATCGGCCGTTCCCTCGCCCTGGTCCTGCCCGTCGTCCTGGTCCTGTCCGGGACCCTCGCGGTCACCATGGTCCCCTGGGCGGACAACT
Source organism: Streptomyces sp. NPDC044002 (assembly GCF_056434525.1). Taxonomy (NCBI): domain Bacteria; kingdom Bacillati; phylum Actinomycetota; class Actinomycetes; order Kitasatosporales; family Streptomycetaceae; genus Streptomyces; species Streptomyces sp. NPDC044002. The sequence goes on along the minus strand of NZ_JBWKEZ010000095.1, from coordinate 14,629 downwards.
CCTCCCAGATCCTGACCGCCTCCGCCGAGGACGTCTCCGTCCCGAAGAAGCCGGCCGCACCCCAGGACCTGCTGCGCGACAAGCTCCTCGGCGAGCTCCAGCAGGGCGAGCAGCCGGGCGCCGTGCTCACCCACCTCCAGCAGGAGGTGAACGGGCGGCCGTCGCTGGCGGAGCACTGCGTGAGCATCGCGCGTGCGCTGGGCCGGGCCGCCGTGGAGGCGTACGGGCCGACCAAGGCCCAGTCGTACGCGCGCCCCGTCTGCGACACCTCCTACGCGACCGGTGTCGCCTCGATGGGCTGACGGCCCGTCGCGCCTGCCCCGTCCGGGGCGGGGGCCGTCCCTACGCTGGCGGCCATGACCGAGATCGGCCCCGAACCACCCCAAACCACCGATGACGCGGCCGCGTTCCCGGCCCCTCCCACCCAGGCTGTCGTCCTGGCGGGCGGCCAGGGATCGCGGCTGCGGCCGTATACGGACGACCGGCCGAAGCCGATGGTGGAGATCCCCGGCACCGGACTGCCCATCATCGGGCACCAGTTGGCGTGGCTGGCGGCCGAGGGGGTGACCGACGTGGTGGTGTCGTGCGGGCATCTGGCGGTGGTGCTCCAGGAGTGGCTGGCGACGGCCGTGCTGCCGTTGCGCGTGACGACGGTGGTGGAGGAGGAGCCGCTGGGGCGCGGCGGCGGGCTGAAGTTCGCGGCGCGGCGGCTGCCGCGTCCGGACGGGGCCTGGTACGCGGCCAACGGGGACGTGTGGACGCGTTTCCCGCTGCGGGAGATGGCGGCGTTCCACGCGGAGCGGGAGGCGGTGGCGACGCTGGCGCTGGCGCGGCCGCGGATGCCGTGGGGGGTGGTGGAGACGAACGAGTTCGGGCAGGTGCTGGACTTCATCGAGGCCCCGCCGTCGCCTTATCCGATCAACGCCGGGGTGTACGTGTTCGCTCCCGGATTCGCGCCGCTGCTGCCGGACTTGGGGGACCACGAGCGGACGACGTTCCCGCGGCTGGCCCGGGAGCGGCGTCTGGCGGGCTTTCCGCTGCCGCAGGGGGCCTACTGGCGGGCGATCGACACGGCGAAGGACCTGAGCGAGGCCGCGCGGGAGTTGGCGGCGCAGGGCGCCGTCTGAGCGGTTTCCGTGTTGCTACGTCGCCGCCGTGCCGCGCCGCGCCGTGCGTGCGGTCGGCGGCATGCGGAAGGGCCCGGCGCGCCGTACGCGCGCCGGGCCCTCCGGCCGGTGGGTGCCGCTGCCGTTCAGCCGAGGAGGCCGCCGACGAGGCCGGGCTTCTTGGCCGTGGTGTCCCCGCCGGAGCCGGTGCGGGTCCCGGAGGAGGTGGCCGGCGGCTGCTGCGGGCTGGACTGCTTCGGGGTGCTGCCGCGCGGGGTCTGGCTGCCGGAGGTCTTGCCGGCGGTGGGCGCCCCGGAGCCGGTGGTGGAGCTGCTGCGGGTCGGGGCGCTGCTGCCGGTGCGGCCGGAGGTGGCGGCGGTCTCGGAGGGCGCTGCGGAGGGGGAGGCCTGCTTCGAGGGCTGCTGCTGCCTGCCGGGGGCGGGCTGCTTGGCGGGGGCCTGCGGGAGCGGGCTGCCGGGGAGGTAGTTGCTGGGGGCCTGGCCGGGGCCGGGGACGGTGACGACGGTGGAGGAGCGGACGGCTCCGCCGAGGAGGGAGCCGATGAGGAGGGTGAGTCCGCAGACGACGGTGGCCATGACGGCGCCGCGCCGCAGGACGCGGCGGCGCAGCCGCCAGATCTCGGAGCGGGGGCCGAGGGTGCGCCAGGCCTCGCCGGACAGCCGCGCGTCGAGGGAGTAGACGGGCGCGCCGGCGATGACCAGCGGGCTCCAGGCGGCGAGGTAGATGATGTCGGGGGCGTCGTAGGCGGGGACGGTCTTCCAGCTGACCGTCATGAGGAGGGCGGCGGACAGCAGGGCGCCGATGCAGGCGGCGAAGCGCTGCCAGAGGCCGAAGACGGTCAGGACGCCGACGATGACCTGGAGGAAGGCGACGCTGAGGCCGGCCCCGACGGGGTGGGCGAGCGCGAAGTCGCGCAGGGGTTCGGCGAGGGCCCAGGGGTGCAGGGTCTGGAGCCAGGTGACCATGGAGCCGCGCTCGCCGCCGTCGAAGTAGACGGGGTCGCAGAGCTTGCCCATGCCGGCGTAGATGGAGATGAAGCCGAGGAAGACGCGCAGCGGGAGCAGCACGACGCCGAGGTTCATGCGGCGGCCGGGGTAGTAGGAGGCCTGACCGCGGGCGTCGGGGGCGGGGCGCCGGCTGTCGGGTCCGGTGTCGGGGCCCGGGTGGTCGCCGTCGTGGCCGTCGTAGCGGTCGTAGGGCTGGTGGGGCTCGCGCGGGAGGTCGCGCACGGCGGCGAGGGGACGGGTCTCGTCGGGGTCGCCGTAGGTGCGCTGGCCGATGACGGTGGGGGTGGCGAGGGTGTCCTCGCCCAGGTCGTGTGCCAGGTCGACCCGGGGGATGGTCTGGGTGGCGGCTCCGCCGTCGTAGTCGTCGTGGCCGCGGCCTGCTTCGCGTACGGCCTGGAGGAGTCCTCCCATCGCCGCGGCGTCGCCGGGGGCGGACTTGCCGCTCCAGACGACGGGTGCGCGGCGGCGGGTGGCTCCGGCGGTCGCGACGGCGGCGGCGCCGAGGAGGGGCGCGCGGCCGGGGGCTTTCGCGGGCTTGGAACGCGCGCTCGGGCTCGGTGCGAGCCGCACGCGGAAGCTGGCGTGGTTGACGATGACCTGTGCGGGGTCGCACGGCACCTTGACCATGCTCAGCGCGGGCTGGTCGTCGAACCCTGACGTTCTGGTGTCCACACTCATCTAACCGAGTGATGAGTGTTTAGGACACTGCCTTGACACCAGGGATCTGTCCGAGACCCGTCAAGATCAAGTCGCCCCGCCCGTGAGGGGCGGGGCGACACGCTCACGGGTCACGTCCCGTGGGCCAGGTGGATCAAGCGGCTGCGGCCGTCCGGGTCAGACGCGGCCGCGCTCGGCGCGCTTGCGGGCGGCCTCGTAGAGGACGACGCCGGCGGCGACACCGGCGTTGAGGGACTCGGCACCGCCCGGCATCGGGATGCGCACGAGGTAGTCGCAGTTCTCGCCGACGAGGCGGCCGAGGCCCTTGCCCTCGGAGCCGACGACGATGACGACCGGGCCGCCGAGGGCGTCCAGGTCCTGGACCTCGTGGGTGCCCTCGGCGGCGAGGCCGACGACGGTGATGCCGGCCTTCTTGTAGTCCTGGAGGGCGCGGGTGAGGTTGGTGACGCGGGAGACCGGGGTGCGGGCGGCGGTGCCGGCGGAGGTCTTCCAGGCGCCGGCGGTCATGCCGGCGGCGCGACGCTCGGGGATGACCACGCCGTGGCCGCCGAAGGCGGAGACGGAGCGGACGATCGCGCCGAGGTTGCGGGGGTCGGTGACGCCGTCGAGGGCGACGATGAGGGCGTCCTCGCCGTTGTCGTGGGCGGCGTCGAGGAGGTCCTCGGGGTGCGCGTACTCGTACGGCGGGACCTGGAGGACGAGGCCCTGGTGGTTGAGCCCGTTGGTCATCCGGTCGAGCTCGGGGCGCGGGGCCTCCATCAGGTTGATGTTGCCGCGCTCGCCGGCGAGCTTGAGGGCGTCGCGGACGCGCTCGTCGTTGTCGATGAACTGCTGCACGTAGAGGGTGGTGGCGGGCACACCGTCGCGCAGCGCCTCGAAGACCGGGTTGCGGCCGACGACCATCTCGCTGGTGCCCTTGGGGCCGCCGCGGCGGGGGGCGGGGCGGCGCTTGGCGGCCTGGCGGGCCATGGCGTTGGCGATGCGGTTCGCCTTGTGCTTCTTGCGGTCCTCGGCCTTGGGCGTGGGGCCCTTGCCCTCCAGGCCCTTGCGCCGCTGGCCACCGCTGCCGACCGTCGCGCCCTTCTTGTTGGACGTGCGGCGGTTCCTGCGCTGGCTGTTCCCGGCCATGACCTCTACCTGTTTTCGTTCGTGCTGCGATATGTACGTATGAAGAGTGTGCCGCCCGGAAGGCCGGGCGGCACAACACGGCTGGTCCGGGTGGGTCCGGATCAGCGGGGGCCGAGGGTCCAGCGCGGGCCGCTGGGGCTGTCCTCGATGACCAGACCGGACTGGTTCAGCTGGTCGCGGATGGCGTCGGCGGTCGCCCAGTCCTTGCGGGCGCGGGCGGACTCGCGCTGCTCCAGGACCAGGCGCACGAGCGTGTCGACGGCACCGTGCAGGTCCTCGCCGCGGTCGGCCTCGCCGGCCCAGTGCGGGTCGAGCGGGTCCAGGCCGAGGACGCCGAGCATGGCGCGCACCTCGGACAGCCGGGCGATCGCCTCGTCCTTGTCGTCCGCGGCGAGCGCGCTGTTGCCCTGGCGGACGGTGGTGTGGACGATGGCCAGCGCCTGCGGGACGCCCAGGTCGTCGTCCATCGCCTCGGCGAAGGCCGGCGGGACCTCGGCGGCGGCCTCGACGGGCCCGCCCGCCTTCTCGATGACGCGCTGGTAGAAGCCCTCGATGCGGGCGAAGGCGGACTCCGCCTCGCGCAGCGCCTCCTCGCTGTACTCGATCATCGACCGGTAGTGCGGGGTGCCGAGGTAGTAGCGCAGGACGATCGGACGCCACTGCTTGACCATCTCGGAGACGAGCACCGAGTTGCCGAGCGACTTCGACATCTTCTCGCCCGACATGGTGACCCAGGCGTTGTGCACCCAGTAGCTCGCGAACGCGTCGCCGAAGGCCTTGGCCTGGGCGATCTCGTTCTCGTGGTGCGGGAAGATCAGGTCGAGCCCGCCGCCGTGGATGTCGAAGGCCTCGCCCAGGTACTTGTGCGCCATCGCGGAGCACTCCAGGTGCCAGCCGGGACGGCCGCGGCCCCAGGGGGTCTCCCAGGAGGGCTCACCGGGCTTGACGGACTTCCACATGGCGAAGTCGCGGGGGTCGCGCTTGCCGGTCTCGCCGGTGGACTCCGGCTGGCGGATGTTGTCGAGCTCCTGGCGGGAGAGCGAGAGGTAGCCCGGGAAGGACTTCACGTCGAAGTAGACGTTGCCCTCGGACTCGTACGCGTGGCCGCGCTCGATGAGCCCGCGCATCATCTCGACCATCTCGGTGACGTGTCCGGTCGCGCGCGGCTCGTAGGTGGGCGGCAGGCAGCCGAGGGCGTTGTAGCCGTCGTTGAAGGCGCGCTCGTTCTCGTAGCCGATGGACCACCAGGGGCGGCGCTGCTCGGCGGACTTCGCGATGATCTTGTCGTCGATGTCCGTCACGTTGCGGATGAACGTGACGTCGTAGCCGCGGTAGGTGAACCAGCGGCGCATCATGTCGAAGTTGAGGCCCGAGCGGATGTGCCCGATGTGCGGGGCGGCCTGCACGGTCGCGCCACACAGGTAGATCGAGACGCAGCCCTGTTCGAGCGGGACGAAGTCGCGGATCTGCCGGGCGCTGGTGTCGTACAGGCGAATAGTCACGGCATCCAGGGTAGTGCGCCCACGGCAGTGCCCCGCGACCGTTTGAGGCCGCCCGAACGGTTTGTTGCCCAAGAGGTGACATCCGTGACGGGCGGCCCGCGGCCGTACGTCGTACTCAGGCCCGGTTCGTCCGGTAGACGAGGGCGGTGGCGATGGCGGCGAGGCCTTCGGCGCGGCCGGTGAGGCCGAGTCCGTCGGTGGTGGTGCCGGAGACGGAGACGGGGGCGCCCGCCGCCGCCGCGAGCGCCTTCTGTGCTTCCTCGCGCCGCTTTCCGATCTTCGGGCGCACGCCGATCACCTGGATCGCGATGTTGCCGATCTCGAAGCCCTCGGCGCGGACGATCCGGGCGGCCTCCGCCAGGAGGGTGACCCCGGCGGCGCCGGACCACTCGGGGCGGGAGGTGCCGAAGTGCGCGCCGAGGTCGCCGACACCGGCGGCGGAGAAGAGGGCGTCGCAGGCGGCGTGGGCGGCGACGTCGCCGTCGGAGTGGCCGGCGAGGCCGTCCTCCCCCTCCCACAGCAGCCCGGCGCACCACAGCTCGCGGCCGGTCTCGAAGGCGTGCACGTCGGTGCCGATCCCGACGAGCGGGATCAGGGGCAGGTCAGTAGACATCGGTGGCCCTCCTGCGGGCGAGTACGGCCTCGGCGAGGACCAGGTCGAGCGGGCGGGTGACCTTGAAGGCCTCCTCGTGGCCGGGGACGGTCACGACGGTGACCCCGGTGCGCTCCACCATGCCGGCGTCGTCGGTGGCGCCCTCGCCGCTGACGGCGATGGCCTCGTGCGCGCGCAGCAGGGTGGCGAGGTCGAAGCCCTGCGGGGTCTGCACGGCGCGCAGCCGGGCCCGCTCGGGCGTGGCGACGACCGGCTCGGGCTCGCCGGGCGCGCCGGGCTCGACCTCCTTGACGGTGTCGGCCAGGGGCAGTGCGGGGACCACGGCGGGGGCTCCGTCGCGGACGGCCTCGACGACGGAGTCCACGGTGTCGACGGGGACCAGCGGGCGGGCCGCGTCGTGGATCAGCACGGAGGTGATGTCGGCGGGGAGGGCGGCCAGGCCGGCGCGCACGGACTCCTGGCGGGTGTCGCCGCCGGGCACGACCAGGACCTCGGTGCGGTCGGGCAGGGCGTGCTCGTCGATCAGGTTGCGCACCTCCGCCGCGCCGTCGGGCGGGGCGACGACCACGACCAGGGCGACCGCGCGGGAGCGGGCCATGGCGCGGACGGCGTGGATCAGCATCGGGGTCCCGCCGAGGGCCCGCAGGGCCTTGGGGGCGCCGGGGCCGAGGCGTACCCCGCGGCCGGCGGCCGGGATCACCGCGGCGGTGCGGTGGGGGCGGGATTCGTCAGACATCAGTAGCTCCGAGCCAGGTTTGTGACTTCGGCCGACATGGGTATGGCCTTGGGCGTACCCCGGCTCCGGCCGGGGGGAGTGCCGGGTGCGACGCCCTCGCCCCTTCCGTGACGACCGGTCGAGCCGGCTGCCCGGACCCGGCACGCCAGTACCGGGACCGTGCGGGTGTGCACACGCAGGGTACGGCGGGATGAGCGCAGGGTACGGGCGTCAGGGTACGGGCGTGCGACCCGGGGCCGGCCGGGCCGGGACCGGGTGAGGTGCCGGGCCGGGTGGAGCGGCCGTGCGGGTGCGGTGCGGACGGGCCCGGTGCGGGCGGGTCCGGTGCGGGTCCGGGGCAGGTGCCCGGACGCAGACATGCCGCAGCGCCCGGCAACAGCCCCCTCGAAACCGAGAGGGCGGGTCATCGGGCACCGCGGCACACTGTGGCCGGTTCGTGCGTCAGGACGCAAGAACCTCGTCGAGGAGGGCCTCGGCCTTGTCCTCGTTGGTGTTCTCGGCGAGCGCGAGCTCGCTCACCAGGATCTGGCGCGCCTTTGCGAGCATGCGCTTCTCTCCTGCGGAGAGACCGCGCTCACGCTCACGACGCCACAGGTCGCGCACCACTTCGGCGACCTTGATGACATCGCCAGAAGCGAGCTTCTCCAGATTTGCCTTGTAGCGACGGGACCAGTTCGTGGGCTCTTCTGCGTACGGTGCGCGGAGCACCTCGAAGACCCGGTCCAGCCCGTCCTGGCCGACTACGTCGCGAACGCCGACGAACTCTGCATTGTCCGCAGGCACACGAACCGTCAGGTCGCCCTGGGCGACCTTGAGCACCAAGTAGGTCTTGTCCACGCCTTTGATCTGGCGAGTTTCGATGGCCTCGATCAGCGCGGCCCCGTGATGGGGATAGACCACGGTGTCGCCAACCTTGAACGTCATGTGACAGGTACCCCTTCCGTGGCTATCCAGGGTAACACGAGAACTGACTGTTATGAATGGCGTTTTCGCAGGTCAGGGCACATCTCGGGGCTTGACAACAGCGACACGAACGTGCTGCGAAAGGCTTCCGGAGGGGGGTATTCGCAGGTCGGAGGCGCTGTGCGGACCGGGCGAAACGACCACGTTACACCTGGCGGACGCGCCCACCAGTGTGACGTACGTCCCGTTTTGCCGGGTTCCCGGACATGAAACCGAAGTACTCCGTTCGACTGGCGGCCACCCCCGCGCAGCGGGTTCAGGCCCAATCTGCAATTGATCAAGCGGCGGCGTTCGAAGGAATCCCGGAATTGATCACGACGCGGCTCCGGACGGGATAGCGGAATGCAAGATCGCGGGGACCGGCGCAGCGCGGTGCGCGCACTGCGGAGGGTCGGGTGCGGGGGCGGGGCGGCGGCTCGGTAACCTAAGCGCGCTGACACACCCTTAGGGCGGCTTTACCTCGGCCGCTCCGAGCCTGTACCCGTCCCGTCCGTACGTCCAAGGAGTTGCCGCCGCCGTGAGCCGCAGCCTTCGACGCGGCGCTCTCGCCGCTACCGCCGTCGTGTTCTCCCTTGCATCGCTCGCAGCGTGCGGTGCGGGCAACGACGCGCAGACTCTCGAGATCAAGCCGGACAACGCCGCTGTCACCAAGGGCGACATCAAGATCCAGAACGCCCTGGTGATCACCAAGGGCGAGAAGGACAAGAAGGGTCCGGCCGCCCTCTCGGCGACCGTCTTCAACTCCGGCACCAAGGCCCAGACCCTGGACGGGATCACCCTGAAGGGTGGCAAGTCCAAGGTGGTCCTGAAGGCCGCCGAGGGCTCCGGCAAGATCACCGTGCCCGCCGGCGGCTCCGTGGTGCTGGGCGGCAAGGGCAACGCCTCCGCCGTCATCGAGGGCGGCCGCGAGGCCGTCCAGAACGGCAACGTGCAGGACGTCGTCTTCCAGCTGAGCACCACGGGCGACGTGGAGCTGGGCGCCTTCGTCGTCCCGGCCACCGGCATGTACGCGGGCTACGGCCCGACGGAGGCCCCGGCCGCGGCCCCCGCCCCCGCCCCGTCCGGCAGCCCCTCCGGCTCCCCCTCCCCGGCCGCCTCGGGCTCCCCCGCCGCCACGGCCTCCCCGGCCGCCGGCACCACCCCGTCGGGCGCCGCCTCGGGCGCCGCCTCGGCATCGCCGTCGCGCAGCGCGGGCCACTGAGCGCAGCAGCTGTAAAGGGGAGGGGGGGGGGGGGGGGGGGGGGGGGGGGGGGGGGGGGTTTGGGGGGGGGGGGGGGGGGGGGGGGGGTGGTGGGGGGGGGGGGGGT
>NZ_JBWKEZ010000095.1:0-5561 GCF_056434525.1 Streptomyces sp. NPDC044002 | reverse complement strand
CTGCCCCCCTCCCACCCACTAAGCCCCCCGCAGACCCCAACCCGAACCCCCCCCCCCCCCCCCCCCCCCCCCCCCCCCCCCCTCCCCTTTGTCCAGGAACGCTGGAGACCGGGCGGCCTACGGCTCGAACTTGTAACCGAGCCCGCGGACCGTGACCAGGTAGCGCGGGGCGCCCGGGTCCGGCTCGATCTTGGCGCGGAGGCGCTTGACGTGGACGTCCAGGGTCTTGGTGTCGCCGACGTAGTCCGCGCCCCAGACCCGGTCGATCAGCTGCATGCGGGTCAGCACGCGGCCCGCGTTGCGCAGGAGCATCTCCAGCAGGTCGAACTCCTTCAGCGGGAGGTCCACCTTGGCCCCGGCGACGGTGACCACGTGCCGGTCCACGTCCATGCGTACGGGCCCGGCCTCCAGCGCCGCCGGGGTGACCTCTTCCGGCTCGCCGCGGCGGCGCAGCACCGCGCGGATGCGGGCGACCAGCTCCCGGGAGGAGAAGGGCTTCGTGACGTAGTCGTCGGCTCCTATCTCCAGCCCGACGACCTTGTCGATCTCGCTGTCCTTGGCGGTCACCATGATCACGGGGACGTTGGAGCGACCGCGCAGCTGCCGGCAGACCTCGGTGCCCGGCAGGCCGGGCAGCATCAGGTCGAGGAGGACGAGGTCGGCGCCGTTGCGCTCGAACTCGTCGAGCCCGTCGGGCCCCGTCGCGGCGATGGCGACCTCGAAGCCTTCCTTGCGGAGCATGTAGGACAGGGCGTCGCTGAAGGATTCCTCATCCTCGACGACGAGCACTCGGGTCACGGAAGGACCTCCGGGGCAGGAATGACTGGTTCTGGGTCAAGCTGGGGTCTGGCGGGTTCGGGGGCGGTCGCCGGGGCCGGCGCGGCCGCCTCGGGGAGCCGCAGGGTGAACGTGGAGCCCTGGCCCTCGGAGCTCCACACCGACACCTCCCCGCCGTGCGAGGCCGCGACGTGCTTCACGATCGCGAGGCCCAGGCCGGTTCCGCCGGTGGCGCGGGAGCGGGCCGGGTCGACGCGGTAGAAGCGCTCGAAGATGCGCTCGCGGTCCTTCTCCGGGATGCCTATGCCCTGGTCGGTCACGGCTATCTCGATCAAGTCTCCACCCGGCGCGGTCACCCGGCGCGCGGCGATGCCGACGCGGGTGCGGGCGGGGCTGTAGTTCACGGCGTTCTCCACCAGGTTGCCGAGGGCTGCGGCCAGCTGCCCCCGGTGGCCCCATACCCGCAGGTCGGCGGTGCCGCCGGCGGCCATGGTGATCTGCTTGGAGGTGGCCGTGTGCCGGCAGCGGTCGATGGCCTCCGCCACGAGCGTGTCCACCCGTACCGGCTCGGCGTCCTCCAGTGCCTCGTCGTTCTGCACCCGGGAGAGGTCGATGAGCTCCTGCACGAGGTTGATCAGGCGGGTGGACTCGATCTGCATGCGGCCCGCGAAGCGGGTGACCGCCTCGGGGTCGTCGGACGCGTCCATGACCGCCTCGGAGAGCAGCGAGATCGCGCCGACCGGGGTCTTCAGCTCGTGCGACACGTTCGCGACGAAGTCGCGGCGCACCGCCTCGATGCGGCGGGCCTCGGTCAGGTCCTCGACCAGCAGAAGCACCAGCCGCGAGCCCAGCGGGGCGACGCGGGCGGAGACCGCGAGGGCCTCGCCGCGGCCGGTGCCGCGCCGGGGCAGGTCGAGCTCGATCTGGCGTATCTCGCCGTCCCGGCGGGTGTCGCGGGCCATGTGGAGCATGGGCTCCACCGCCAGCTTCCCGCCGCGGACCAGCCCAAGCGCGTACGCGGCAGAGCTGGCCTTGACCACCGCGTCGCCCTCGTCGAGGACGACGGCGGAGGAGCGGAGCACGGAGAGGACCGTGTCCACTCCGGGCGGCAGCACCGCGTTGATGTCGGGGCGCATGGAGCTCCGGGTGGGGCGGGCCTGGTCGCGCTCGCTCCAGCGGAACGCCAGCATGGCGATGACACCGGTGCAGAGACCGGCGATCGCCGCAGCTGCGGCGACCGCCGCGTTCACGTCCATGTGTCCAGGTTAAGCAGGCCCGCGGACACTTCCACAGCCGTTCGGGTGGCACCTCGAACAGTCGTCGCCCAGAGTTCACCCTGACGACGGGGTTGATTCATTTGTGGTGCCGGAGTCGGACGCGTTGGCGACCGAACGTGTAAACGTGGGGCCGAACACCCCACACGAGCGAGCAGTAGGCAAGCAGGCCGGAGAGGGACACCATGCGCGACGCGTACCACGAGGAACTGGACTCGATCGGAGAGAGCCTGGTCGAGATGGCCCGGCTCGTCGGTTCCGCGATCGGCCGGGCCACGACCTCCATGCTGGACGCCGACCTGAAGCTCGCGGAGAGCGTCATCGCCGCGGACCAGAAGGTCGACGACCTCCAGCACGACCTGGAGGCGCGCGCCATCGCCCTGCTGGCCCGGCAGCAGCCGGTCGCCACCGACCTGCGGATCGTCGTCACCTCGCTGCGCATGAGCGCCGACCTGGAGCGCTCGGGCGACCTGGCACAGCACGTGGCGAAGCTGGCCCGGCTGCGCTTCCCGGACACGGCGGTCCCGCGCGACCTGCACGCGACGATCCTGGAGATGGGGCAGCTGGCGCAGCGCCTGATGGCGAAGGCGGCCGAGGTCATCATCACGAAGGACGTGGACCTGGCGCTCCAGCTGGAGCAGGACGACGACGAGATGGACCAGCTGCACCGCACGCTGTTCCAGCACCTGATGGACGACCGCTGGAAGCACGGCATCGAGACGGCCGTCGACGTGACGCTGCTGGGCCGCTACTACGAGCGGTTCGCGGACCACGCGGTGTCGGTGGCGAAGCGCGTGGTGTACCTGGTGACGGGTGAGCACGCGGACGAGCTGCAGCAGCCGACGCAGGTCGAGGGCGTCTGAGCCCCTTCGCGCGGCACGCCCCAATGCGCCGTTGACGCGCCGGTGCGGCTGGGCATGAATGAGGCGAAGGCACCACGACTTCCCGTACGCCGCCTGCGAGGAGGCACCATGCCCGAGACCCCTGTCCCCATCACCCCGGAACAGGAGCAGCCGCCCCGCCCGGAGCCGCTGCGCCTCCCGCTGCTCGCGGCCTGCGGCTGCGGCTCGGGCTGCGGCTGCGGCTGCCAGTCCGGCGCCCCGTGCCAGTGCGGCGGCTGACCCGCCCACGACACCGAGAGGGCCCCGTCCGATCCGGACGGGGCCCTCTGGCGTGCGTACGCGGGGTACGGCTGCGGGCTACTTCTTGCCCTGGTTCTTGACGGCCTCGATGGCGGCCGCGGCGGCCGTCGGGTCGAGGTAGGTGCCGCCCGGGTTGAGGGGCTTGAAGTCGGCGTCGAGCTCGTAGGAGAGCGGGATGCCGGTCGGGATGTTCAGGCCCGCGATGTCGGCGTCGGAGATGCCGTCCAGGTGCTTGACCAGGGCGCGGAGGCTGTTGCCGTGGGCGGCGACCAGGACGGTGCGGCCGTCGAGGAGGTCCGGGACGATCGAGTCGTACCAGTACGGCAGCATGCGGACGACGACGTCCTTGAGGCACTCGGTGCGCGGGCGCAGCTCCGGCGGGATGGAGGCGTAGCGCGGGTCCTCGGACTGGGAGAACTCGGTGCCGTCCTCAAGGGCCGGCGGCGGGGTGTCGTAGGAGCGGCGCCACAGCATGAACTGCTCCTCGCCGAACTCGGCGAGGGTCTGGGCCTTGTCCTTGCCCTGGAGGGCGCCGTAGTGGCGCTCGTTCAGGCGCCACGAGCGGTGCACGGGGATCCAGTGGCGGTCGGCGGCCTCCAGCGCGAGCTGGGAGGTGCGGATCGCGCGCTTCTGGAGCGAGGTGTGCACGACATCGGGGAGCAGGCCGGCGTCCTTGAGCAGCTCACCGCCGCGGACCGCCTCCTTCTCGCCCTTCTCGTTGAGGTTGACGTCCACCCAGCCGGTGAACAGGTTCTTCGCGTTCCATTCGCTCTCGCCGTGGCGGAGGAGGATCAGCTTGTACGGTGCGTCGGCCATGCGTACGAGCCTAGTGGACGCCGCAGGGCGCCCGCGCGCCCCCGATTGACGGACGGCGTCAATCCAGTGGACGGCGGCGGGCCCCGTTCGTAACGTGCCAGGAGATCGATTGGTGCTTACGTCTTCGGGGGAATCCGTATGTCCGCTGCCAGTTTGAGACGGGCTGCCCGGGAGAGCGTGTCGGGGCTGCCGCGCGCCTTCTGGTGGCTGTGGGCCAGCACGCTGGTGAACCGGCTCGGGGCTTTCGTCGCCACGTTCATGACCTTGTACCTGACCCTGGACCGGGGCTATTCGGCCTCGTTCGCGGGGCTCGTGGTCGCCCTGCACGGTCTGGGCGGGGTGGTGTCCTCGCTGGTGGCGGGCGTGATGACGGACCGGCTGGGGCGGCGGCCGACGATGCTGGCCGCGAACGTGTCGACGGCCCTGTCGGTGGCGCTGCTGGGGTTCATGGAGCACCCGGCGGCGATCGCGGCGGTGGCGGGCCTGGTGGGCATGGCCTCGAACGCCTCGCGCCCGGCGGTCTCCGCGATGATGGCCGACATCGTCCCGCCCGAGGACCGGGTGCGGGCCTTCGCGCTGAACTACTGGGCGATCAACCTGGGCTTCGGGATCAGCTCGGTGGTGGCGGGCGTGGTGGCCGAGTACAGCTACCTGGCCGGCTTCCTGGGCGAGGCGGCGCTGACGCTGCTGTGCGCGGTGCTGGTGTTCGCGAAGCTGCCGGAGTCGCGTCCGGTGAAGGAGGAGGCGGAGAAGGGGACGGAGCCGGAGATCGGGCTGGGGACCGTGCTGCGGGACGGGCGGTTCATGGCGGTGGTCGGGCTGTCGTTCCTGATCTCGCTGATCTTCACGCAGGGTTCGGTGGGCCTGCCGGTCGCGATGGGCCAGGCGGGCTTCTCGCCGGGGGACTACGGGCTGGTCGTGGCGGCGAACGGGCTGCTGATCGTGATCCTCCAGATCCCGGTGACCCGGTTCATCGAGCACCGCGACCCGAGCCGGCTGCTGGTGATCTCGGCGCTGCTGGCGGGGTACGGCTTCGCGATGACGGCCTTCGCGGGGTCGCTGTGGGCGTACGCGCTGACGGTGTGCGTGTGGACGCTGGCGGAGATCGTGAACTCGCCGACGCAGATGGGGCTGGTGGTGCGGCTGTCGCCGGTGCACGGGCGGGGGCGCTACCAGGGGATGTACACGATGTCGTGGGCGGTGGCGGCGCTGGTGGCTCCGCTGATGGCCGGGTTCGTGATCGACCGGTACGGGGCGGGGTGGCTGTGGGGGGCCACGGGTGTCCTGGGGACGGTGGCGGCGGCGGGGTACTGGCTGCTGATGCGGGGGCTTCCCGGTGGGGCGGATGCCGTGGCTGCCTCCGGCAGCGGTGCGGTGGCGGCGGAGCCGGCCACCCCGCAGACCGCCGAGGCCTAGCCGGGCGGGCGGGGCGGGGGGCGTGCCGGTGCCGCTGCGCGGGGCGAGGTCCCCTACCCGCCCTTCGCCCGTTCCTCCCCCAGCTACCGCTGGGAGGTGCCCCCAGGGGGCTCCGCCCCCAGACCCCCGCGCCTCA
>NZ_JBWKEZ010000094.1:0-25876 GCF_056434525.1 Streptomyces sp. NPDC044002 | reverse complement strand
GGGTGCGTAACCTGCGCGAGGGTGCTTGCCGCGCTGCCTGCTTGCGTGCCGCCCGGGAGCCCGCCCCTGGCTCCGCCGACGCTCCCCGCGCGCCCCCCCCCGCCACCGCCGAACCGCAGGCCCGCGAGCTGGCCACCGCCCTCGCCCGGGCCGTCACGGCCGGGGCCCTCGCCGGGGCCGGGGCCGACGCCGACTGCACCGCCGCCGAACGGGACCGGCTCGTCGAGCTCCTCACCACCCGCCTCGGCGGCGGCGCCCGCGTCCCCGGGGCCCGGGCCGCCGCCGTCCTCGGCCGGCTCGCGCTGCGGGTCACCACGCAGCCCGTGCTCAACGCCTGGCGCGGCTCCCTCACCGCCGGCGCCACCCCCGCGCTCGGCGACATCCTGCGCTACCAGGCCCGGGGCGCCGGCCTGCGCGCGTACCTGCGCGAGCGGATCACCGCCCGGCCCGGCCCCACCGTACTGATCGGCCACAGCCTCGGCGGCATCGCCCTGGTGGACCTGCTCGCGCTGGCGGCCGCCGACGGCGGACCCGTCCCCGGCGTCGAACTGCTCGTCACCGTCGGCTCGCAGGCCCCGTACCTCTACGAACTCGGCGCCCTCACCGCCCTCGCCCCGGGCAGCCGGCTCCCGTACGGCTTCCCGCGCTGGCTCAACGTGTACGACCGCCAGGACGTGCTGTCCTACCTCGCCGCACCCGTCTTCCCGGGCGACCCCCGCGTCACCGACCACGAGATCAGCAGCCGCCAGCCCTTCCCCGCCAGCCACAGCGCCTACTGGAAACAGCAGTCCCTCTACGAGCGCATCGAACGGGCGGTGACCGAAGCGGGGACGGTGTGACGGCCCTCGGCCGGCCGCACCCCGACGTGAACCCCCGGCGCACCTTCGCGCTCGTCGCGGGGGTCGAGCGGTACGAGATCAGCCACCACTGGAACCTGCGCGGACCCGCCCGGGACGCCCTGCGCTTCGCCCGGTGGCTGACCGGGCCCGGCCAGGTGCCCGCCGCGAACGTCCGGCTGCTGCTGTCCCCGCTCGACGACCCCGACGCCCTCGACTGGTCCGCGTCCGAGGGCCTGGCCGCGCTGCGGACCTCGTACCGGCCCGCGACCGAGGCGAACGCCCGCACCGCCCTGCTCGACGAACTCCCCGAATGCGACGGGGACCTCCTGTGGATCTTCTGGGCCGGGCACGGCTACCTCGGGCGCGACCGGGAGCTGATGCTGCCCTGCGCCGACGCCCGCCCCGGCCAGATCCGCCACCTCAACCTCGACTCGGCGCTGCGCTGGTGGCGCACCGACCTGGTCGGGCACCGGCGGTTCCCGCTCCAGGCCGCACTGGTGGACGCCTGCCGCGTCGACGCGCCCCGCGACAGCCGCTGGAACTTCGGCAGCGCCGACTACGGCGGCGGCCGCACCGTCCCGGGGCGGCGGCAGTTCCGCCTGTACGCCTCCCGCGAGGGGGAGGCCGCGCAGAACGACGCAGAACTGGGCGCCGGCCGGTTCACCGAGGCGCTGCTCGGCGAGCTCGGGGACCGGTCCGTGGGGGAGGGCGCAGCCTTCCTGCCCGATGCCGCCCGCAGCATCCACCTGGCCTTCCGGGGACTGCGCGAACGCGGCGAGGGCTGGCAGCTGCCGCAGTTCCTCGTGGACCGCGACTGGGACGCCAACTCCTTTCTGGACTTCCCGTCGTTCCCCGACTTCCCCGCCGACGGCCCGCCCGGCCCGTCCCTGCCCGGCGCCCCCCGCCTCGACCAGGCGGGCTGGGACGGGCTCGGCGAGCTGTTCGAGGGCCGTGACCTGCCGCGCTGCGCGTACGAGGCCTACGCCTGGGCCTTCAAGGCGGCCGGCTGCACCACCCCCGTCGACGGCGGGCTGCCCGCCGATACCCTCCTCGACGTGGTCGCCGACCTCGACGAACGGCAGGGCGGCCGGACCGGGATGCCGCTCGCGGTGCCCTTCGTGCACTTCCTCGCCGACCGGACCGCCCGCCCCGGCGGAGGCCCCGGCGGCGGCCCCGAAGACCCCGAGTGGGCAGCGGCCCTCGCACGCTGGGTCAGGGCCACCCGCGAGCGGCTCGCCCTACCCGCCCTGCGCCCGCCGCCCGCCCCCGCCCGCAAGGCCACCCTGCACGTGCGCCTGGAGTCCCCGCCCGGCGGCGAGGACGGCCTGCTGGCCCGGATGTGGCTGCGCGGCGAACGGACCCGCCACGTATGGGAGTCGGAGGGAAGCCCCGTCCAACTGGCAGCCGTACGCGCCGAACTCGTACGCCGCCTCGCCGAGGGCGCCGGGGCCGGGCAGCCGCACGGCGGCATCGGGCGGATCGAGTTCCACGTCCCGTACGAACTGCTGGAGACGGACTTCGACCAGTGGCCCGTCCCCCGCCGCGGACCGGGCGGCCGGACCCGCCCGCTCGGCACGGTCCACGAGGTGGTGGTGCGCTGCCCGCAGGAACGCGAGGACACCCGCACCGAATGGCTGGAGAAGTGGCGCTGGCTGCACGTCCAGGACGGCCGGCACCCCGACGCCGTGCGCACCGTCGAGGACGCGGACGTCACCGACGCCCTCGGGCTGCGGCTGGGGGCGGCGCCCGCACCCGCCTGCGTCCTCGGGCACGTCTCCGGAACCCGTACGGCCGCCCTGCTGGACGCCCTCCTCGAAGGTGGGGTGCCCGTCGCCGTGTGGCGCCGCGGCGGCGGAACGCCCGCCGGGGGACTGCCCGCGCTGCTCGCCCCCGACGCCGGTCCGGGGGCGCCCTCGGTGTTCGCCCTGCCCGCCCGCGTGCGCGACGTGCGCCGGGCGGCCGCCGGCCAAGAGCCGGAAGGGGGAGACCGGTTGGTGTTGCTGTGGGACGATCCCGACGACACGGTCGACCTCCGCTCCCTGGCCACCTGACCACCTGACCACCACCGCCCACGACGGCCCGAGAACCGGCCCGCCACGGGCCCCGACCCGAACGCACCACCCGCGAACCGACGATGGAGGCACAGGCAGTGGCGAAGGACTGGTGGCTGTACCGGGGCGCCGGCCCCGGCGAGGAGCGCCGCACCCGGCTGGAAGCCGGGACGCCGCCGCCCTGGCGGGACTTCACCGGCGTGCCCGACCCCGCCTACGGGCCGCCCGGCTGCTCCGGCGAGGCCTGGGAGCGCACCCGCAGGCGCGGCGAGGGCTACGTCCCCGACGAGGCGGAGAAGGACGTGGTCAACACCGCCCTGCACCTGCGCCGGCCGCTGCTGATCACCGGGAAGCCCGGCGTCGGCAAGTCCACCCTCGCCTACAGCATCGCCGCCGACCTGGCCCTGGGCCCCGTACTGCACTGGCCGATCACCAGCCGCACCGTGCTGCGCGACGGCCTCTACCTCTACGACGCCATCGGCCGGCTCCAGGAGGCCGGACTGGAACAGGTCCGCGCCCCCGGCGCCCGCACCGCCGAAGCCCCGGCCGCCGTGCCCTCCATCGCCCGCTACCTGCGCCTGGGCCCGCTCGGCACCGCCCTCCTCCCGCAGCGCCGGCCCCGCGTCCTGCTCGTCGACGAGATCGACAAGAGCGACATCGACCTGCCCGGCGACCTCCTCACCGTCTTCGAGGACGGCGGCTTCACCATCCCCGAACTGGCCCGCCTCGCCAAGGAGGAACCCACCGTCGCCATCGGCACCGACGACGACCCCGACGCCGGAGTGGCCGTCACCCAGGGCCGCGTGCAGTGCCGCCACTTCCCCGTCGTCATCCTCACCAGCAACGGCGAACGCGACTTCCCGCCCGCCTTCCTGCGCCGCTGCGTCCGCCTCCACCTGGACGCACCCGGACCCGAGAAACTCGCCCGCATCGTGCGCGGCCGGCTGGGAGTCGACATCACCGGCGAGGACGCCGCCGAGTACCAGGACCTCGTCCGCAGCTTCCTCGAACGCGCCGAGGACGGCGACCTGGCCACCGACCAGCTCCTGAACGCCATCCAGCTGCGCCTGGCCGGAGCCTGGTCGGCGCCCGCCGACCGGGACCGCTTCCTCGCCACCGTCATGCAGCACCTCACCGGGCCGACCGCGTGATCGAGAGGCTGCTCGCCGCCTTCGCCGAAGGCGCCGAGGACGGTGCCGCACCCCGCACCGCCGTCGGCCCCGAGGAGATCGCCGACATCCTCTGGCTGGCCGCCCGCGTGGACCCGGCCGCCGCCGGGTCCCCGGACGGCGGCGTGCGCCCGCCCGGCCCCGACGGCCCCGACGAAGCCCCGGAGCCGCCCCCGCGCCCCGACGACCCCGCAGCCGCCGCCGGGCGGGCCGGCCCGGACGCCGACGGGGCCGTCCAGCTGTTCCCCGCCGTCCCCGCCCGGCCGGAGCGGCCCGCCGCGCCCGCCTCCGACGCACCCGCTTCCGACGCGCCCGCGCGGCGCGGCGTACCGCTGCGGTTGCCCCGCACCGCCTCCCTCGACGACCCGCTCGCCCTGATGCGGTCGCTGCGGCCCGTCGGACGCCGCTCCATCGGCGGGCCCGGTGAGGAACTCGACGAGCAGCTCACCATCGAACGCAGCATCGAGGCGATGGTCCCCACCCCGGTCCTGCGCCCCGCCGAGAGCCGCTGGCTCGACCTGGCCCTCGTCGTCGACACCCACCCCTCGATGCTCCTGTGGAGCGACCTGGTGGCCGAACTGCGCGGGGTGTTCACCCGGAGCGGGGTCTTCCGCGACGTCCGCACCTGGCAGCTCACCGGCACCGCCCCCGGCGGCACCCCGATGCTCGCCCGGGGCCGCGGCGGCCCGCCCCGCAACCCGCTGGAACTCGCCGACCCCGCCGGGCGGCGGCTGATCCTCCTCGTCTCCGACACCGTCGCCGGGGGCTGGCAGGAGACCCCGCTGCTGCGCGTCCTGCGGCACTGGAGCGCCCACAACGCCGTGGCCGTGCTGAACGTACTGCCCGAACGGCTGTGGACCCGGGGCGCCGTGCGGCCCGTGCCCTTCGCCGTCCGCTCCGACCGGCCCGCCGCCGCCACCCGCTCCTGGCAGCGGGTGCCCGCCGCCCGGCGGGCGCGGGGCGGCGGGCCCGTGGTCCCGGTGGTGGGGCTCGCGTCCGGCAGCCTGGCCCGGCTGGTGCGGACGGTGTCCGGGGACGGGCGCTGGCGCCGCCTCGCCTGCCTGCGCCTGGACGCCGCCCCCGCCCCCGGCACGGCACCGCCGCACCGGGCCGCCACCGCGCTGGAGGCGGTCGAGCGGTTCCGGGCCGGCGCCTCCCCGACCGCCCAGCAGCTCGCCGCCCACCTGGCCGCCGTACCGCTGACGCTGCCCGTGATGACCCTCGTACGGCGCTCCCTGCTGCGCGACTCCGAGCACGGGCACCTGGCGGAGGTGGCCCTCGGGGGGCTCTTCGCCCCGTGGGAGGGGCAGCAGCGACCGGAGGACGCGGAGTTCGACTTCCTGCCGGGGGTACGGGACGTGCTGCTCGGCTCCCAGCTGCGCGGGGACGTCGCCGCCGTACGGGAACTGGTGCGCCGCCGGGTCTGGGAGTTCATGCACCGCCACCGGGGCACCGGCCCCGACTTCTCCGCGACCCGGGTCACGCCGGGGGAGGAGGGCCGCCGCCGGGTCCCTGCGGGGGCGCTGCCGTTCGCCGAGCGGCCGGCGGTGGAACGGGAGCCGATGGAGCGGCCGGGCCCCGGCCGGGATCCGGGCGAGGGGGTGGTGCGGGTCCGCTTCGAACCCCACGTCGAGCCGCGCGAGGTCGGCACCCTGCTGACCCCCCGCCTGGTGCTCACCGCTGCGGAGGTGGCGAACCCCCGGGACGCCGTCGCCTGGGCCGGCACACCCGACGGCAGGGAGGCCGCCTGCCGGCCCGTCTGGTGGGACGACGCGAGCCCGCGGGTGCTGCTGCTGGAGAGCGGGGAGGACCTGGCGGACCCAGGGTTCTTCACGCCGACGGCCTGGGAGACGTCGTCCGCGCCGGACGAACCGTTCGTCTTCGTGCCCGGATTCACGGACGGTCACGACTGGCTCACGGCCGCGGGCGAGACACGGCTGCAAGGCCGGTCACGTAACGGCGAGATCGTCGGGATCTCACCGGAGGCGGAGGACTGGACCCGCTTCAGGGGTGCCCCGGTGTTGTCGGTGCCGGGCGGCCTGCGCGGTGTCGTGCACACGGTCCGGCCCGACCGGATGGTCTTCCTCACGGCCGAGGCCCTGCTCGCCCAGGACGGCTTCCGGGCGGCGCTGGGCGACGGGGCACCCGGCAGAGTGGTGACCCTGGCCGTGCGGGCGGACGGGAGCGTGCACGGGCCCGCCCGCTCCGCCCGCCGGGAGCTGACCAGCCTCCTGGCGGAGGCGATGGACGAGGCCGAAGTCGCGGGGCGGGTGCAGAGCGCGTCGATGGGTGTACGCGTCACCCTGTCAGGGCCGGATGCCTTCGGCCGGACGGGAGTCCTGCTGCTCGCGCTGTACCGGGCGGTGCTGCGGGTCCGCATCCCGGGCCCACCGCTCGCCGTGGCCCTGGCCGTACATGGTCCGGGGGACGACGCCGACACCGTCGACCCGCTCCTCGACAACGACGTGGTCAATGGGTGGCTGCGTACCGGCGGCCCGGACGACACGCTCAGTCTCGTGCTCACCCTCTCCCGGTCGCTGTACGAGGAACTCCACGAGCTCCTCGGCCCGCTGGCCCTGCGTCCCCTCAAACCGTTGGGGGAGGAGCCGGGCGGATGGTTCGTCCTCGGGGACCCCACCCAAGTGGCGGAGCTGCTGGCGGACGCGGAGACGTACCGGCTGGAGGAGTCCGTCTGGCCCCGTTGCGGCTTCGGCGCGTCGGAGGAGAACCTCTCGGGGTGCATCGGCGTGAAGGTGACGGGCCGCCACAGCTGCCTGGCCCATCTGCCGGTAACCGAGCAGGACGCCTACCTGAGCAGCCTGCGACCCGGATCCTCCCTGGACTTCCGGGGGACCACCTTCGAGGGGGGCCTGCTGGGGCGGGTGCTCGACGCGGTGCGCGAACCAGGGACAGGACGGGTCAGGGTGGGCTCGGCGGCCTTCGCCAGAGCGTGCTTCAAGGACGACTGGGCGGTCGAGGCAGGCATCTTCACTGGCGGAGCCGACTTCAACTGCGCCGTGTTCGAGGGTGCGTCGGGCTTCACCTCCATTACCTTCGCTTCGAACGCGTCCTTCGCTCGTGCGGTCTTCAGTAACGGGGCGGACTTCCAGCAGGCCAGATTCCGGGGCACGGCCGCCTTCGACCGGACCGTCTTCGAGCAGGAGGCGGTTTTCGAAGGATCCGCCTTCGAGAGGGCGGCTGCCTTCGACCGTGCCGTTTTCGTCGGAGCGGCGCTGTTCGCGGAGGTCACCTGGTTCGAGGACATGTCCTTCCTGCACGCCGTCATGGAGGAGGAGGCGTTGCTCGACGGGATGGCGGTGCGCGACCGGGCGGACTTCGACCGGGTCGTCTTCAAGAGGGGCGCATCGCTCGGTGCATCCGTCTTCTGGGGACCGGTCTCCTTCGCACGCGGCGTGTCCGAAGGGCCGTTCTCCGCGACGGGGACCCGCTTCGCGCAGGCGTCGGATTTCGAGTCCGTGGTTTTCGACGGGGAGGCGGTTTTCCGCGACGCCCGATTCGACGGCCCGGCCGTCTTCGCCGGGGCTCTCTTCCAGGGCCTGGCGGCATTCGACACAGCCCGGTTCGGGGAGCGGGCGGGCTTCGAGGGCGTCGTCTTCCGGGGTCCGGTCTTGATGAAGAGCAGTGTGTACACGGAACCGGTCAGCTTCGACGGCGCCGTGTTCGAGGGCCTGCTCCGGTGGGTCGACACGAAGACTGAGACGGAGGCTGCGCGCAGCAGCTTCGCCGGAGCCGTCTTCCAGGGCGCGTCCCGCTTCCTGCGCGGCGAGTTCAAAGGAGACACCGTCTTCGACGGGGCCGTCTTCGACGGGTCCGTCACCTTCGAGGGCTGCGACTTCCGGGCTGCCCTCTCCCTGGCCGGCGTCGTCTTCAACGGGCAGGCCACGTTCACCGAAGTCACCCTCGCCCGGCCCCTCGACCTCCCCGGTGGCTTGACCGCCGTCGAGGAGGACGGGGTGTGGGAGATCACCTCCCCCGAGCGTCCGGAATCCGGTGACGCCTGAGGCATTCTGGCCACGTCACAGCCAACGTCAGTACCAGGAGCCACAGTTGACCCAGCCCGCCGCCGATGACGCCCGCCACGTCCCCTTCGACCGCCTCCACAACTTCCGCGATATGGGCGGCTACTGCTCCGCCGACGGACGGACGGTCCGCTGGGGGGTCCTCTATCGGGCCGACTCCCTCGGGAAGCTCGCCGGCACCGACTGGGAGCGGTTCCTCGGGCTCGGTGTGCGGACCGTGATCGACCTGCGCTACCCCTGGGAGATCGAGGCCAAGGGCCGGATACCCGAGCCGGAGCGGTTCACGTACGCCAACCTCAGCATCGAGCACCGCCCCTACGACCAGGCCGAGATCGACCCGGACCTCGACCCCTGGCGCTACCTCGCCGACCGCTTCGCGGAGGTGGCCGAGGACGGCGTGGACGAGATCCGGCGGGCGATCGAGCTGATCGCCGACGGCCCCGGCCCCGCCGTGTTCCACTGCACCTCCGGCAAGGACCGCACCGGCCTGATCGCCGCCCTCGTCCTGACCCTGCTCGACGTGCCCGAGGAGGAGGTCCTGGCCGACTTCGCCCTCACCGAGCTCGCCACCGAGCGCCTCACCGCCGACTGGCACGCCGCCAACCCGGGCCGCACCATGCGCTGGCCCTCGTACGGCCGCGCCCCGGCCGCCGTCATGGAGCTCGTCCTCGCCGACCTGACCGGCCGTTACGGGTCCCCGTCCGCCTACCTCACCGATGCCGTCGGCATCACCCCGCAGACCACGGCCCGGCTGCGGGAGCGGCTGCTCGCCTGAAAAACCAGGTGCCCCGGCCGGCGCGCGCCGCCTACAGTCGCGGTGCGCGCCGCCGCCAGGGCGGTGCCTGCCGATGCCGAGCGAAGAGAAGGGGAACCGGGCCATGCGTACGAACCGCACCGCCGCCGTCGTTCCCCCCTGCCGGTACGACGTGATCCCGGTGTCCCGCAGCGCGCGGTAACAGCCGCGCGGCTGTCACCGTACGCCCGTGACGCACCCTTGGAGACAGAACCCCGCCGGCCCTGCCGCGGGGTGGCCCACCCGCGTCCCGGAAATCGCGCCGCCCTCTTCCACCCCAGGCACCGAAAGGCCCGGGCCATGCGCACCGAACCCCACGTCAACACCACCGCCGCCGCCGTGCGGAACCTCGGCATCCTCGCCCACGTCGACGCCGGCAAGACCACCGTCACCGAGCGGATCCTCTTCGCCACCGGCGCCATCCACAAGCGGGGCGAGGTCCACGACGGCACCACCGTCACCGACTACGACCCCCAGGAACGCGACCGCGGCATCACCATCTTCGCGGCGGCCGTCAGCTGCGCCTGGGACGGGCACCGGGTCAACCTGATCGACACGCCGGGCCACGTGGACTTCGCCGACGAGGTCGAGCGCTCGCTGCGGGTGCTCGACGGGGCGGTCGCGGTCTTCGACGCCGTCGCCGGTGTCGAGCCGCAGAGCGAGTCCGTGTGGCGGCAGGCCGACCGGCACGGCGTGCCGAGGATCGCGTTCGTCAACAAGCTGGACCGGGCGGGCGCCGACCTCGACGCCGCCGTCGACTCGATCCGGGAGCGGCTCGGCGCCGTGCCCCTGGTCGTGCAGCTGCCCGTCGGCCGGGAGGACGGTTTCACCGGCGTCGTCGACCTGCTGCGGATGCGCGCCCTGCTCTGGGGTGCGGTCGACGGCTCGTACGAGGAGCTGCCGGTGCCCGGGCCGCTGCTGGAGGAGGCCCGGCGCAGGCGCCGGGTGCTGGAGGAGACGGTGGCCGGACTCCACGCGGAGGCCCTGGAGGAGTTCTGCGCCGGCGACGGGCTGGGCGAGGGGACCCTCGTCCGTGCCCTGCGCGAGCTGACCCTCGCCGGGGACGGGGTGGTCGTGCTGTGCGGGTCCGCGTACCGCAACCGGGGCATCGAGCCGCTGCTCGACGCCGTGGTGGCGTACCTGCCCGCACCGGGGGACATGCCGCCGGTGCGGGAGCGGGCCGCCGACCCGGCGGAGCCGCTGGCCGCGCTCGCCTTCAAGGTGACGGCGACGGCGACCGGCCGGCTCACCTACCTGCGCGTCTACGCGGGGACCCTGCGCAAGGGGGACTCCGTACTGGACCCGGCCACGGGCCGGACGGAACGCGTCGGGCGGATCCTGCGGGTGCAGGCCGACCGGCACGAGGAGCGGGAGGAGGCGGTGGCCGGTGACATCGTCGCCGTCGTCGGGCTGAAGTCGGCGCGGGCGGGCACCAGCCTGTGCGCGCCGGAGGCGCCCCTGCTGCTGGAGCCGCCCGTGGTGGCGGACCCGGTGGTGTCGGTCGCGGTCGAGGCGGGCCGGGGTACGGACACCGGGCGGCTGGCCTCCGCGCTGGCCCGGCTCGCCGAGGAGGACCCCTCCCTGGTGGTGCGGACCGACGCGGAGACCGGGCAGACCGTGCTGTCGGGGCTGGGCGAGCTGCACCTGGAGGTGGCGGTGGAGAAGGTGCGCCGTCTCCACGGGGTGGAGGTCGTCGTGGGCCGGCCGCGGGTCTCCTACCGGGAGACCGTCGTGCGCGGGGTGACCGGTTTCGTGTACCGGCACGTCAAACAGGACGGCGGCGCGGGACAGTTCGCGCACGTCGTGCTCGACGTGGAGCCGCTGGGGGAGCCCGGTTTCGAGTTCCGTTCGGCGGTGACGGGCGGGCGGGTGCCGCAGGAGTACGCGCGGGCCGTGGAGGCCGGCTGCCGTGACGCCCTCGCCGAGGGTCCGCTCGGCGGGCATCCGGTGACGGGCGTGCGGGTGGTCCTGACCGACGGGGCGACGCACTCCAAGGACTCCTCGGAGATGGCGTTCCGCGCGGCGGGCCGGTTCGCGCTGCGCGACGCCCTGCGCGCCTGCGGGGCGGAGCTGCTGGAGCCGGTCGCGGAGGTCACCGTGACGGTTCCGGACGACGGTGTCGGCGCGGTCCTCGGGGACCTCGCCGCCCGCCGCGGCCGGGTCACGGGCTCGGCCGGGCAGTCCGGGACCACGGTGGTCACGGCGACGGTGCCGCTGGCCGAGCTGTTCGGGTACGCGTCCCGGCTGCGCGGCCGCACCCAGGGCCGGGGGGCCTTCACCAGCCGCCCGGCGGGTCTGGCGCCCGTCCCCGCGGGGGTGGCGGCGACCCTGACGGCCCGCTAGTACACGGCGGCCACAACTCCCTCGGGTCCCGTCCCGGCTTCGGCCGGGGCGGGGCCCGAGCCGTTTCCGGATGCGTTCAGACACCGCCCTTACATACCCCCCATGGGTATGCTACGTTGCTACGCGAAGGTACCCCCCAGGGGTATACGGCAGAGGAGGGTCAGGGCAATGTCAACCGTCAATCCCCGGCGCTGGTGGGCACTTGGCGTGCTTGCCGCCGCTCAGTTCATGGTCATCATGGACACCTCGATCATCGGGGTCGCGCTCCCCGAGATGCAGAAGGACCTGGGCTTCTCCCAGGGCGAGCTCCAGTGGGTCTTCAACGCCTACGTCATCGTCTTCGGCGGGTTACTGCTGCTCGGCGGGCGGCTCTCCGACCTGTTCGGCGCCCGCAGGATCTTCGCCACCGGCTGGGTGGTCATGATCGTGGGCTCGGTGCTCGCGGCCGCCGCGCAGAGCGCCTCGGTGGAGATCGCCGGCCGGGCCGTCCAGGGGGTCGGCGGCGCGCTGATCGCGCCCTCGGCCATGACGCTGCTGATGATGCTCTTCGGGCACAACCCCAAGGAGCTCGGCAAGGCGATGGCCCTCTACGGCGCCGCCGCCCCCGCCGGCGGTACGGCCGGCGTGTTCCTCGGCGGCGTGTTCACCGAGTGGGTGAGCTGGCCGTGGGTCTTCATCATCTACGTCCCGATCGGCGTCGCGACCCTCGCCGCCACCGGGCTGCTGCCCGCCGTCCAGGCCCGCCGCGGTTCCGTCGACGTCCTCGGCGCCGCCGCCGTCACCGCCGGGCTCGCGCTCGCCGTGTTCGCCGTCGTCCGGGCCCCCGAGGTCGGCTGGGGCGCCACCGCCACCGTGCTGGAGCTGGTCGGCGCGGCCGTGCTGCTCGCCCTCTTCTTCGTGATCCAGCGGACCGTCCGCGAGCCGCTCATGCCGCTCAGCGTGTGGCGGATCCCGCGCCTGGGCTCGGCCAACCTCGCGATGACGCTGCTCGGCGCCGCCTGGATCCCGATGTGGTACTTCCTCAACCTGTACCTCCAGCAGGTGCTGAACTACGGCGCCTTCGCCTCCGGTGCGGCGCTGCTCCCCATGACGGTGCTGCTGATGATCTTCATGACGGCCATCACCGCCCGCCTCATGGGCCGCTTCGGGGCCAAGCCGCTGATCGTCGCGGGCCTGTTCGCCCTCGCCGCCGGGCTGGTCTGGCTGGCCGCCGTCGAGCCGACCGGCACCTTCCTCGTCGACGTCCTGCCCGCCTCGCTCGTCGCCGCGCTCGGCATGGCGCTCGCGTACATCCCGGCGATGATGTCCGCGATGTCCGGCGCCCCGCAGGAGCAGGCCGGCCTCGCCTCCGGCATCGTCAACACCACCTACAACGTGGGCTCCGCCCTCGGCCTGGCCGCGCTCACCGCGCTCGCCACCACCCAGGGCGCCGGTGAGCTGGGCAACCTGACCGCCCTCACCGACGGGTTCAGCGCCGCCTTCATCGGCGCCGCGGTCATCGCCGCCGCCGGTGCGGTGATCACCCTGATCGCGATGAAGGGCGACAGGTCCGCCGCCCCGGCAGCCGCTCCCGAAGCCGCTCCCGCCGCCGACGCCCCGGCGTCGCGCAGCGAGACGGCGGGGGTGTGACGTACGGGACAGCCCGCACTCACCCAAGGGGTCGCCCGACGTCCGCCCCGGACGTCGGGCGACCCCTTTTTCCGTACCCGCATCCCGTACCCGCATCCCGCCTCCGCATCCCGCACCCGGAACCCGCACCCGCATCCCGCACCCGAACGAGAGGCAGACCCCTCGATGAAGGACGTCCGCGACATCCGCACCCGCGCGGTGCACGTGGCCCACGAGCTCGAAGTCCCCGCGAGCCGCCCGCTGTCCGTACCGCTCGTCCAGTCCTCCGCCTTCGCCTTCGACTCCGCCGACGACCTGGCGCGCGCCATGTCCGGCCCCGACGGCGACTACGTCTACAGCCGCCGCGGCAACCCCACCGTGCGAGCCCTGGAGCGCACCCTCGCCGGACTGGAGGGCGGGGCCTCGGCCATCGCCTTCGCCTCCGGGATGGGCGCCATCAGCGGGGTCCTGCTCGCCCTGCTGCGCCCCGGCGACCAGGTGATCGCGCAGCGCTGCCTGTACGGCGGGACGTACGCGGCGCTGAGCGACCTGAAGGAGCGCTACGGGGTGCGGGTCGACCACATCGGCGGTGACGACGCGCGGGAGTTCGAGGCGCTCGCCGGGCCCCGTACCCGGCTGCTGGTCCTGGAGACCATCGCCAACCCCACCGGCCAGGTCCCCGACCTGCCCGGCCTGCTGGCGGCGGCCCGGCGCCTCGGGGTGATCAGCGCCGTGGACAACTCCCTGGCCTCGCCCGTCCTGTGCCGGCCGATCGAGCACGGCGCCGACATCGTGCTCCACTCCACCACCAAGTACCTAGCCGGGCACTCCGACGTCCTGGGCGGCGCCGCCGTCTTCGCGGACGACTCCCTGCGCCGGGAGGTGTGGCCGCGCACGGTCGAACTCGGCGCGAGCGCCGACCCGTTCGCCGTCTGGCTGACGCTGCGCGGGATCGCCACGCTGCCGCTGCGGATGCGCGAGCACTGCGCCAACGCGGGCCTGCTCGCGCAGCGGCTGGCGGCCCACCCCGCGGTGGCGGCCGTGCACTGGCCGTGGCTGGGAACGCACCCCTCGTACGCGATGGCCCGCAAGGTGCTCTCCGGCGGCGGGGGGCTGCTCTCCTTCGAGCTGCACGGCGGCCGGGAGGCCGGCCGCGCCTTCGTCGAGGGGGTGCGCCTCGCGCGGCTCGCGCTGTCGCTGGGCGGGGTGGAGACGCTGGTCACGCACCCGGCGAGCACTTCCCACCGGGAGCTGGACGAGGGGGCGTTGGCGCGTGCCGGCATCGGTCCGGGCCTGGTCCGGATGTCGGTGGGGATCGAGGATCCGGAGGACCTCTGGCAGGACGTGGAACAGGCGCTGCGGTAGAACAGGCAGAGCGGTCTTCTTTTGGGTTGACAAAATAATCGGCTGATTCGTAGATTGGTTCACGCCAGAGAAACCACTCCTCTCCGTCAAGGGGGTTGCGTGATGCGCTACTTCGAGGACTTCCGGACCGGCGACGTCCACGAACTGGGCACCGTCACCGTCACGGCGGAGGAGGTGCTGGAGTTCGGCAGGCGCTTCGACCCGCAGCCCTTCCACACCGATCCGGCGCTCGCCGCACAGACCCCGTTCGGCGGCCTGATCGCCAGCGGCTGGCACAGCGCCTCGATGTTCATGCGCCGCTACGTCGACGGGCTCCTCGCCTACAGCGCCTGTACCGGCTCCCCCGGCGTCGACGAGATCCGCTACCTGCGGCCCGTCCGCCCCGGGGACGTGCTCACGGCGCGCGTCGAGATCCTGGGCTCGCGCCCCTCGCCGTTCAACCCGCGCACCGGCGTCGTCCAGCCCAAGTGCACGCTGGCCGACGCCGACGGGAACGTCGTGTTCAGCATGATCCTGCACAGCATCTTCGAGCGGCGGCCCGCCGAGTGCGACGCACCGCACCCCGCCGCCGCCGAGGACCCGGTCGTCCGCGTCCGCTCCCTGGCCTGACCTTTCCCCCCCGCCCGCCGAGTGAAGGGAGCCTCCCGTGGAGGCCGTATCCCGCACCGCCCAGTGGACCGCCGCCGCGCGGGCCCTGGAAACCGAGCGCGAGGACCGGCTGTTCGCCGACCCGTACGCGCGCACCGTCGCCGACACCATCGGCTTCGACCTGCTGGAGCGCTACGCCGGCGCCGGCACCGTGCCGTTCCTCGCCATCCGCACCACCTACCTGGACCGGCAGATCGTCCGCACCGTCCAGGAACACGGCATCCGCCAGGTCGTGTTCCTCGCCGCCGGCATGGACACCCGCTTCTTCCGGCTCCCGTGGCCCGACGGCGTCACCGTCTACGAACTCGACCGGCCCGCCCTCCTGGAGGCCAAGGCCGAGATGCTCGCCGACGAGCCGGCGCCCGCCGGACGCACCCGCGTCACCGTCCCCGTCGACCTCACCCAGGACTGGACCGGCCCCTTGGAGGAAGCCGGCTGGCGCGCCGACCAGCCCGTGCTGTGGGTCGTCGAGGGCCTCCTCTTCTTCCTCCCCGAGGAAGCCGTACGCGGCCTCATCTCCACCCTGGCCGGCCACTCCGCGCCCGGATCCGTCCTGCTCGGCGACGTCATCAGCAAGGCCGCCCTGCAGAACCCGCTCTCCCGGCCCTTCCTCAACTGCCTCGAAGAGGACGGGAACCCGTGGCTCTTCGGCACGGAGACCCCCGAGGAACTCCTCGCCGAATGCGGCTGGGACGTCCGCGAGGTCCGCCAGCCCGGCGAGGACGGCGCCGACTTCGGCCGCTGGCCCTACCCGGTGCCCGCCCGCAGCGTCCCCCGCGTCCCGCGCTCCTTCCTGTTCACCTGTGACCTCCCGACCGCCGAGGTGAAGGCAGCATGACCGCCGTCCACGACTTCCACCAGCGCGTCATCAGCGACGCCGGCGCCGCCGTACGCGGTCTGACCGTCGCCCTCGGCGAACGCCTCGGCCTGTACCGGGCGCTGGCCGAGGCCGGCCCGCTGACCCCCGCCCAGCTCGCCGAGCGCACCGGGATCAACACCCGCTACGCCGAGGAGTGGCTGCACGCCCAGCTGAGCGCCGGCTACGTCGAGCGCCACCCGAGCGCCGGCACGTACACGCTGCCCGCCGACCACGCCCCCGTGCTGGCAGACCCCACCGCCGTCACCTTCGCCGCCGGGTTCTTCACCGCCCTCAAGGCCCTCTACGGCACCGAGGACCTCCTCGTCGACGCGTACCGCACCGGCGACGGCGTCGGCTGGGCCGAGCACGACCCGGCCCTCGACACCGGCATGGGCAGCTTCTTCCAGCCCACCTACGAGCACCGCCTCGTCCCCGAATGGCTGCCCGCCCTCACCGGGGTCACCGGCAAGCTCGCCGCCGGCGGCACCGTCGCCGACGTCGGCTGCGGCGTCGGCCACACCACCCTGCTGATCGCGAAGGCCTTCCCGCAGGCGACCGTCCACGGCTTCGACTACTCCGAAGAGGCCGTCTCGATCGCCCGCCGGCTCGCCGACGAGGCCGGGCTCTCCGACCGCGTCGTCTTCGAGGTCGCCTCCGCCGACGACTACCCCGGCACCGGCTACGACCTCGTCACCTTCTTCAACGCCCTGCACGACATGGGCGACCCGGTCTCCGCCGCCCAGCACGTCCACAAGTCCCTGGACGCGGACGGCACCTGGATGCTCGTCGAGTCGAACGTCTCGCCCGACGACATCGACACCCAGACCCCGGCCGCCCGCATGTTCATGGCCCTCTCCGCCGTCATGTGCCTGCCCGTCGCCGTCGCCCAGCGCGGCCCCCACGCGCTCGGCAACCACTCCGGCGAGAAGGCCTTCCGCGCCATCGCCGAAGAGGCCGGCTTCACCCGCTGGCGCCGCGCCACCGAGACCCCGGTCAACGCCGTCTACGAAGTCCGGCCGTAGGCCGCAGGGCCGGCCGCACCCGGCCCGCGCCGCGAGCGAGGGGCCGCCCCGGCGGCCCCGGCACCACCACACACCCCGAGGAGTCACCATGGGCGTCAGCGCCCCCCTGCCGGTCACCGACCGGTTCCTTGAAGTCCTGGAACGGCTCAGCCACCGCTCCATCGAGGAGTACTACAACCCGTACCAGCAGTTCGACTGGCCCGAGAAGCTCGACGAGGGCCGCATGTGGATGACCCCCGAACTGCTCACCGTCTACGGCACCCCCTTCTACGAGGAGCTCGGCGAGGAAACCCTCCAGCGCCTCTCCAAGTGGGAGAGCATCAACTTCTACAGCCTCAACGTGCACGGCATCCGCGAACTGCTCATCGAGGTCGTCGGCCGCATCCACATGCCCGGCTTCGAGGTGCCCTCGGACTTCTTCCACCACTTCATCGGTGAGGAGAACGAGCACATGTGGTTCTTCGCCGAGTTCTGCCGCCGCTACGGCGACAAGATCTACGGCTCCACCGCCCTGCGCGCCGACTCCGCCTGGGAGCCGGAGGTGGAGAACTTCCTGGTCTTCGCCCGCATCCTGTTCTTCGAGGAGCTCGTCGACCACTACAACACGCGGATGGCGCGGGACGAGGACCTCTGCCACACCATCCGCGAGGTCAACCGCATCCACCACCAGGACGAGTCCCGGCACATCGCCTTCGGCCGCGAACTGGTCTCCCTGCTCTTCGACCGGATGCGCCAGGCCGTCCCCGCCGCCCGCGTCGCCGAGGTCGAGGCCTACCTCAAGCGGTACGTCGTCTACAGCCTCAACTCCCTCTACAACCCGCACGTCTACCGCGACGCCGGCATCGCCGACCCGGTGGGCCTGCGCAACGCACTGGTCGCCGACGAGCGCCGCCGGCCCTTCGAGCGCAAGACCATCCGCAAGCCGCTCGGATTCTTCCTGAAGACCGGGATCTTCACGGACGACGTCCTGCCCGTCGTCTGAGAGTCCCACCGCCGTCCGAGAGGTGACTCCCCATGACCGCCATGACCACCGCCATGACCACCGCCACCGCCCCGGCCCCGGCCCCGGCCACCACGGGCCTGCCGTCGCTGGGCCCCGAGGGCACCGCCCTGCTGCGGCTGCTCGACGACACCTTCGAGAGCTGGGGCGTCCAGGCGGGCGCCCGCTCGATGACCATGCCCCCGCTGCTGCCGGCGGCCGACCTGGCCCGGCTCGACTACTACGACAACTTCCCCCACCAGGCCGTCGTGGCGGCCCCGCTGAACCTGGACGTCCGGGACACCAGCGAGTTCTGTCCCGACACCGGCTGCTTCCCCTGTGACGCGCTGGAACCGGCCGCCCTCGGCCTGCCGTCCGCGTCCTGCTACGCCGTCTACATCGACCACCAGGGCCGCCCGGCCGCCGACGACGAGCTCGTCACCGTCGTCGGCTGGTGCTTCCGCAAGGAGGCCCACTACGAGGGACTGCGCCGCCAGCTCGGCTTCCGCATGCGGGAGATCGTCGCCATAGGCACCCGCGAGCACGCCGAACAGCACCTCGCCACCTTCACCCGGCGGATCAACGCCTTCGCCGAGGCCCTGGACCTGCCGCTGAGCCGCGAGGCCGCCTGCGACCCCTTCTTCGACAAGGGCAGCTCCAAGGCCGTCCTCCAGCGCCTGACCCCGGTCAAGCACGAGTTCCTGTACGAGGACCTCGCGATCGCCTCGGTCAACACCCACCGCAACTTCTTCGGCGACCGGTGCGACATCCCCCTCGCCTCCGGCGGCGGCCCCGCCTTCACCAGCTGCGTCGCCTTCGGACTGGAGCGCTGGCTGTCCGCGCTCACCCGCCGCCACGGCAGCTGGGGTGCCGCGACCGCGGCGGTCCTGCGCGCGAACGCGGCCGGGCCGGCGATCTGAGGTGCCGACCCGACCCGTCGTCGCCCCGCCGGCGGGCGGCCTGGGCTGGGCGAACCTCGGCATGGACATCGTGTCCGTCACCCGTGTCCGCCGGCTCCTGCGCCTCTACGGCGAGGACTTCTTCCAGCGCATGCTCACCCCCGGCGAACTCGCCGACTGCCGCACCTCCGCCAAGCTCGACGTACTGAGCCTGTGCGGGCGGATCGCCGCCAAGGAGGCAGCGTTCAAGACCCTCCGCGTCGGCGCCGTGTTCCTGCCCTGGCGGGACATCATCGTGCGGCGCTCCGAGGGCGGCTGGCCGCTCGTGGAACTCCACCGGTCCGCCGCCGAGATGGCCGAGCGCTCCGGCATCGCCGGGATCACCGTGACCATCAGCCACGACGTGGACTACGCGGTGGCGGTCGCCGCCCCCGTACTGGACCCGAACGCCGTCCCCGAGCCCCTCCCGGCACCGGGCCCCGCCCCGGAGCCCGCTCCCGCGCCCCCCACCCCACCCGTACACAGCACTTCAAGGAGAGACACCATGTCCGACGGTCTGCAGCTCGTGAAGAACTGGCTCCTCGCCCGCCACGAGGAGCTCGACGACATCGCCGGCGACCTCGACCTCATCGAGACCCGGCTGATCGACTCCCTGTCCTTCGTCGAGTTCGTCTTCCTGCTGGAGCAGCACAGCGGCCGCGCCATCCAGCTGGAGACCCTGGAGGTCGACGAGATCCGCACCCTCGACGCCATCCGCACCCACTTCTTCACCGCCAAGGCGGTCCAGGCATGAGCAAGCGCCTGTTCACCTCCGAGTCCGTCACCGAAGGCCATCCCGACAAGATCGCCGACCGGATCAGCGACACCATCCTCGACGCCCTCCTGCGCGAGGACCCGGCCTCCCGCGTCGCCGTCGAGACCCTCATCACCACCGGCCAGGTCCACATCGCCGGAGAGGTCACCACGACGGCGTACGCGCCGATCGCCGAACTCGTCCGCGGAGCCATCCTCGACATCGGCTACGACTCCTCCAAGAAGGGCTTCGACGGCGCCTCCTGCGGCGTGTCGGTGTCCATCGGCGCCCAGTCCCCGGACATCGCCCAGGGCGTCGACACCGCCTACGAGCAGCGCGTCGAGGGCGAGGGCGACGAACTCGACCGGCAGGGCGCGGGCGACCAGGGCCTGATGTTCGGCTACGCCACGGACGAGACGCCCGAGCTGATGCCGCTGCCCATCCACATCGCGCACCGCCTCTCGCGCCGCCTGACCGAGGTCCGCAAGAACGGGAAGATCCCCTACCTGCGCCCCGACGGCAAGACCCAGGTCACCATCGAGTACGACGGCGCCAAGGCCGTCCGCCTCGACACGGTGGTGGTCTCCACCCAGCACGCCGCCGACATCGACCTCGACGCGCTGCTGACCCCGGACATCCGCGAGTTCGTCGTCGAGCACGTCCTCGCGCAGCTGGCCGAGGACGGCATCAAGCTGGACACCGAGGGCTACCGCCTGCTGGTGAACCCGACCGGCCGCTTCGAGATCGGCGGCCCGATGGGCGACGCCGGCCTGACCGGCCGCAAGATCATCATCGACACGTACGGCGGCATGGCCCGCCACGGCGGCGGTGCCTTCTCCGGCAAGGACCCGTCGAAGGTGGACCGCTCGGCCGCGTACGCCATGCGCTGGGTCGCGAAGAACGTCGTCGCCGCCGGCCTGGCCGCGCGCTGCGAGGTCCAGGTCGCCTACGCCATCGGCAAGGCCGAGCCCGTCGGCCTCTTCGTCGAGACCTTCGGCACCGGCACCCTGCCCGACGAGCGGATCCAGGAAGCCGTCTCCGAGGTCTTCGACCTCCGCCCCGCCGCGATCGTCCGCGACCTCGACCTGCTCCGGCCGATCTACGCCCAGACCGCCGCCTACGGCCACTTCGGCCGCGAGCTGCCGGACTTCACCTGGGAGCGCACCGACCGCGTGCACGCGCTGCGCAAGGCCGCCGGGGTCTGACATGCGCATCGCTGTCACCGGGTCCATCGCGACCGATCACCTGATGACCTTCCCCGGCCGGTTCGCGGACCAGCTGCTCGCGGACCGGCTGGACCGGGTCTCCCTGTCGTTCCTCGCCGACAACCTGGAAGTGCGTCGGGGCGGGGTGGCGGCGAACATCGCCTTCGGGCTGGGCGTGCTGGGACTGCGCCCGTCGCTGGTCGGCGCGGTGGGCGGGGACTTCGAGCCCTACCGGGTGTGGCTCAAGGACCACGGGGTGGACACTGACGCCGTCCGCGTGAGCGACACCCGCCACACCGCCCGCTTCGTCTGCACCACCGACCAGGAGCAGAACCAGATAGCGACCTTCTACGCGGGCGCCATGGCCGAAGCCCGCGAGATCGACCTGCGGGAGGTCGTCGCCCGCCACGGCAGACCGGACCTGGTCCTGGTCTCGCCGGACGACCCCGAGGCCATGCTCCGCCACACCCGGGGCTGCCGCGAACTCGGCATCCCCTTCGCCTCCGACCCCTCCCAGCAGCTGGCCCGGCTCGGCCGCTTCGAGGTGCGCGAACTGGTCGACGGCGCGCAGCGGCTGTTCACCAACGAGTACGAGTCCGCCCTGCTGTGCGAGCGGTCCGGACTCACCGAGGAGCAGATCCTGCGGCGCGTCGGCTCCTGGGTCACCACGCGCGGCGAGGACGGCGTACGGATCCGCACGGCGGGCCGCGAACCGCTCACCGTGCCCGCCGTACGGGTCGCCGAGGTCGTCGACCCGACGGGCGTCGGCGACGCCTTCAGGGCCGGCTTCCTCGCCGGCACGGCCTGGGGCGTCCCCGAGCGGTCCGCGGCCCGGCTGGGCTGCGCGGTCGCGGCGACCGTCCTCGACCACACCGGCACCCAGGAGTACCGCCTGGAACGCGAACCGCTGCTGGCCCGGCTCCGCACCGCGTACGGCCCGGCCACGGCGGCGGAACTGTCCACACACCTGGGGGCCCTGGAATGAGACGGTCACTGCGGGAGGAGCTCGCCAGGCGCGTCGTCGTCGCGGACGGCGCCATGGGCACCATGCTCCAGGACGCCGACCCCACCCTGGACGACTTCCTCGGGCTGGAGGGCTGCAACGAGGTCCTCAACCTCACCCGCCCCGACATCGTCCGCTCGGTCCACGACGCGTACTTCGCCGTCGGCGTGGACTGCGTCGAGACCAACACCTTCGGCAGCAACCTGTCCGCGCTCGCCGAGTACGGCATCGAGGACAAGGTCTACGAACTCTCCGAAACCGGAGCCCGCATCGCCCGCGAATCGGCGGACGCCCACACCGCCCGGGACGGCCGGCCCCGCTGGGTGCTCGGCTCCCTGGGCCCCGGCACCAAGCTGCCCACCCTCGGACACGTGGCGTACGACCCCCTGCGCGAGGCCTACCAGCAGAGCGCCGAGGGCCTGATCCGGGGCGGCGCGGACGCCCTGCTCGTGGAGACCACCCAGGACCTCCTCCAGACCAAGGCCGCCGTCATCGGGGCCCGACGGGCACTGGACTGGTGCGGCATGGGAGACCTCCCGCTGATCGTCCAGGTCACCGTGGAAGCGACCGGCACGATGCTGCTGGGCTCCGAGATCGGGGCGGCGCTGACGGCGTTGGAGCCGCTGGGGATCGACATGATCGGTCTGAACTGTGCGACCGGTCCGGCGGAGATGAGCGAGCACCTGCGCTACCTCGCGCGCAATGCCCGCATTCCGCTGTCGTGCATGCCGAACGCGGGTCTGCCGGTGCTGACGAAGCAGGGTGCGCACTATCCGCTGTCGGCGGTGGAGCTGGCGGACGCGCAGGAGACCTTCGTCCACGAGTACGGCCTCTCCCTGGTGGGCGGCTGCTGCGGGACGACGCCGGAGCATCTGCGGCAGGTCGTGGAGCGGGTGCGGGGTGCGGCGGTCGCGGAGCGGAGTCCGCAGCCGGAGGCGGGTGCGGCTTCGCTGTACCAGACGGTGCCGTTCCGGCAGGACACCTCGTACATGGCGATCGGTGAGCGGACGAACGCGAACGGGTCGAAGAAGTTCCGTGAGGCGATGCTGGATGCCCGCTGGGACGACTGCGTGGAGATGGCGCGGGACCAGATCCGTGAGGGCGCGCACATGCTGGACCTGTGCGTGGACTACGTGGGCCGTGACGGTGTCGCGGACATGCAGGAACTCGCGGGCCGCTTCGCGACCGCTTCGACGCTGCCCATCGTGCTGGACTCGACCGAGGTTCCGGTGATCCAGGCGGGTCTGGAGAAGCTGGGCGGGCGTGCGGTCATCAACTCGGTCAACTACGAGGACGGTGACGGCCCGGAGTCGCGTTTCGCGAAGGTGACGCGGCTGGCGCAGGAGCACGGTGCTGCGCTGATCGCGCTGACGATCGACGAGGAGGGCCAGGCCCGCACGGTCGAGCACAAGGTCGCGATCGCGGAGCGTTTGATCGAGGACCTGACGTCGAACTGGGGGATCCGGGAGTCGGACATCCTGATCGACACCCTGACGTTCACGATCTGCACGGGGCAGGAGGAGTCCCGTAAGGACGGGATCGCGACGATCGAGTCGATCCGCGAGCTCAAGCGCCGCCACCCGGACGTGCAGACCACGCTGGGTCTGTCGAACATCTCCTTCGGTCTGAACCCGGCCGCCCGCGTCCTGCTCAACTCCGTGTTCCTCGACGAGTGCGTCAAGGCCGGCCTGGATTCGGCGATCGTGCACGCGTCGAAGATCCTCCCGATCGCCCGCTTCGACGAGGAGCAGGTCAACACGGCCCTCGACCTGATCTACGACCGGCGTGAGGGCGACTACGACCCGCTGCAGAAGCTGATGGCGCTGTTCGAGGGCGTCAACACGAAGTCGATGAAGGCGGGCAAGACCGAGGAGCTCCTCGCCCTGCCGCTGGAGGAGCGTCTGCAGCGGCGGATCATCGACGGGGAGAAGAACGGCCTGGAGGCCGACCTCGACGAGGCCCTCGCGTCCCGGCCGGCGCTGGACATCGTCAACGACACGCTCCTGGAGGGCATGAAGGTCGTCGGTGAGCTGTTCGGCTCCGGGCAGATGCAGCTGCCGTTCGTCCTCCAGTCGGCGGAGGTGATGAAGACTGCCGTGGCCTACCTGGAGCCGCACATGGAGAAGACCGACGCGGACGGCAAGGGCACCATCGTCCTGGCGACCGTCCGCGGTGACGTGCACGACATCGGCAAGAACCTGGTCGACATCATCCTGACCAACAACGGCTACAACGTCGTGAACATCGGGATCAAGCAGCCGGTCTCGGCGATCCTGGAGGCCGCGCAGGAGCACAAGGCCGACGTGATCGGCATGTCGGGGCTCCTGGTGAAGTCCACGGTGATCATGAAGGAGAACCTGGAGGAGCTCAACCAGCGCAAGCTGGCGGCCGACTACCCGGTGATCCTCGGCGGCGCCGCCCTGACCCGCGCCTACGTCGAGCAGGACCTCCACGAGATCTACGAGGGCGAGGTCCGCTACGCCCGGGACGCGTTCGAGGGCCTGCGGCTGATGGACGCCCTGATCGCGGTCAAGCGCGGAGTCCCCGGCGCCGAACTCCCGCCCCTCAAGCAGCGCCGCGTACCGCAGCGGGCGCCCGTACTCGACGTGCACGAGCCGGAGGAGACCGGCGGCCGCTCCGACGTGGCCGTCGACAACCCGGTGCCCGAGCCGCCGTTCCTCGGCACCCGGGTCGTCAAGGGCATCCCGCTCAAGGAGTACGCGGGCTGGCTCGACGAGCAGGCGCTCTTCAAGGGCCAGTGGGGCCTCAAGGACGCGGGCTCCGTCGAGACGGAGGGCCGGCCCAGGCTGCGCGGCTGGCTGGACCGGCTGCACACCGAGCGGCTCCTGGAGGCCGCCGTGGTCTACGGCTACTTCCCGTGCGTCTCCAAGGGCGAGGACCTGATCGTCCTCGACGAGGACGGGGGAGAGCGGACCCGGTTCACCTTCCCCCGCCAGGGCCGCGGACGCCGGCTCTGCCTCTCCGACTTCGTACGCCCGGACGACTCGGGCGAGGTCGACGTCGTCGGCTTCCAGGTGGTCACCGTCGGCTCCAGGATCGGCGAGGCCACGGCCGGGCTGTTCGAGTCCGACTCCTACCGCGAGTACCTGGAGCTGCACGGCCTCTCCGTCCAGCTCGCCGAGGCCCTCGCCGAGTACTGGCACGCCCGGGTCCGCGCCGAACTGGGCATCGCCGGGTCGGATCCGGCCGCCATGGAGGGCATGTTCCGCACCGAGTACCAGGGCTGCCGCTACTCCCTCGGCTACCCGGCCTGCCCCGAGCTGGCCGACCGGGCGAAGATCGCCGACCTGCTCCGGCCGGAGCGGATCGGCGTGCACCTCTCGGAGGAGTTCCAGCTCCACCCCGAGCAGTCCACCGACGCCATCGTCATCCACCACCCCGAGGCCGGCTACTTCAACGCCGGAGGCCGCCGATGACCTCCGGTGCCGGACGAGTTCAAGGAGCACTTCCCATGTCTGACGGGTTCACGGACTTCAAGGTCGCGGACCTCTCCCTCGCCGCCTTCGGCCGCAAGGAGATCACCCTGGCCGAGCACGAGATGCCGGGTCTGATGTCGATCCGCGAGGAGTACGCCGAGGCGCGGCCGCTGGCCGGCGCCCGCATCACCGGCTCGCTGCACATGACGGTGCAGACCGCCGTCCTGATCGAGACCCTCGTCGCCCTCGGCGCCGAGGTCCGCTGGGTGTCCTGCAACATCTACTCGACGCAGGACCACGCGGCGGCGGCCATCGCGGCCGCCGGGATCCCGGTGTTCGCCTGGAAGGGCGAGACGCTGGAGGAGTACTGGTGGTGTACGGAGCAGGCGCTGACCTGGCCCGGGCACGAGGGCCCGAACATGATCCTGGACGACGGTGGTGACGCCACCCTCCTCGTCCACAAGGGCGTCGAGTTCGAGAAGGCCGGGGCCGTTCCCGACCCGTCGACCGCCGACAACGAGGAGATGGCCCTCGTCCTCGAACTGCTGGGCCGCTCCTCCCTGAACTGGACGGAGCTGGCCTCCGGGATCCGGGGGGTGACGGAGGAGACCACGACCGGTGTCCACCGCCTCTACGAGATGCACCAGGCCGGTGCCCTCCTGTTCCCGGCGATCAACGTGAACGACGCCGTGACGAAGTCGAAGTTCGACAACAAGTACGGCTGCCGGCACTCCCTGATCGACGGCATCAACCGTGCCACCGACGTGCTGATCGGCGGCAAGGTCGCGGTCGTGTGCGGTTACGGCGACGTCGGCAAGGGCTG
>NZ_JBWKEZ010000093.1:0-25939 GCF_056434525.1 Streptomyces sp. NPDC044002 | reverse complement strand
CCCACCGGCCCCAGCCACGCGAACCGACCCCGCCCCACGTCCGCCGGCCGGAGGCCGGCGCAGCGGCGCGAAGCCGGCAAGGCGCCCCGGCGCCGAGCCGCGCGAGCGGCGCGTCAAGAAGGAGTGCGGCGCGTCAAGAACGAAACAGCCGCTCCAGGACCACCGCGATGCCGTCCGCCTCGTTCGAGAGGGTGACCTCGTCCGCGACGGCGACGAGCTCGCGGTGGGCGTTGGCCATGGCCACCCCGTGGGCGGCCCACGCGAACATCGGGATGTCGTTCGGCATGTCGCCGAAGGCGATCGTCGACTCCGCCGCCACCTCCAGGACCGACGCCGCCCGCGCGAGCCCCGACGCCTTGTCGACGCCCGGCGGCTGGAGTTCCACCGTGTGCTCCCCCGCCATCGTGACGTTCACCAGGTCGCCGACCACCGACCGCGCCACCCGCGTCAGCTCGTCGTCGTCCAGCCGCGGGTGCTGGAGCAGCACCTTGTTGATCGACGACGCCCACAGCTCGCCGCGCCCGCGGACCCGCACCATCGGCAGGTGCGGGTGCGGCATCCGGTAGCCGGGGGCGACCAGCATCTCGGCGTCCAGCCCCTCCTGGTTGACGGCCACGTACACCTCGCCGATCTCCGCCTCGATCTTCCCGAGCGCCACCTCGGCCAGGCCCCGGTCCATCGCGACGGAGTGCAGCAGGATCCCGCGCGCCGCGTCGTACACCTGCGCGCCCTGCCCGCACACCGCGAGCCCCGAGTAACCAAGGTCGTCCAGGACGTGCCGGATCTGCGGGACCGGGCGGCCGGTGACGACGATGTGCCGTGCGCCGGCGGCGCGCGCCGTCGCGAGCGCCGCGCACGAGCGGGCGGAAACGGTGTCACCGGCGCGCAGCAGAGTCCCGTCCAGGTCGGTGGCGATCAAGGCATAGGGGAGGGCGGAAGTCACCCGCCAAGGATACGGACCCCCTTGGACAACTCCTATGAATAGTGCTCTAATCCGGCCTCCCACAGACCCCACCGGCCACGTAACGTGTCAGCCAGCCCCCGGGACACCCCCGGACCCCCTCGAAAGCGAGGCAGCACCCCATGCCCCAGCAGAGCCCCCTCGATGTCCCCGAGGGCGACCCGTTCGGGCCGCACAACCTCCCCTACGGCGTTTTCACCACCCCGGCGGAGCCGGAGCGCCGCCGGGTCGGCGTGCGCATCGGCGGGTACGTGCTCGACGCGGGGGCCGTGGCCGTCGCGCTCGGGTCCCCGTACGCCGGGCTGCTCGCCCAGGGTTCGCTGAACCCGCTGCTGGCCGCCGGCCGCACCGCCTGGCGCGACGTGCGCCGCGCGCTGACCGCCTGGGTCACCGACCCCGGTCACCGCGGGACGGTCGAGCCGCACCTCCTCCCCCTCGACGAGGTCGCGCTGCACCTGCCGTACGAGGTCGCCGACTACGTCGACTTCTACGCGAGCGAGCACCACGCCACCAACGTCGGACGGATCTTCCGCCCGGACGGGGACGCGCTCACCCCCAACTGGAAGCACCTGCCCATCGGTTACCACGGCCGGTCCGGGACGATCGTCGTCTCCGGGACGGACGTGGTGCGCCCCTCCGGGCAGCGCAAGGCGCCCACCGACCCCGCGCCGGTCTTCGGGCCGTCCGTGAAGCTCGACATCGAGGCCGAGGTCGGCTTCGTCGTCGGCGCCCCCTCGCAGATGGGCCGGCCGGTCGCGCTCGGCGACTTCGAGGAGCACGTCTTCGGGCTGTTCCTGCTCAACGACTGGTCCGCGCGCGACATCCAGGCCTGGGAGTACGTGCCGCTCGGCCCCTTCCTCGGCAAGTCCTTCGCCACGTCCGTCTCCGCCTGGGTGACCCCCCTGGAGGCGCTGGACGCGGCCCGCGTCGCCCCGCCCGCCCGGGACTTCCCGCTGCTGCCCTACCTGGACGACTCCGAGGTCGACCGCCCCGGCGGCTTCGACCTGCACATCACGGTGTCCATCAACGGGCAGGAGGTGGCCCGGCCGCCGTTCGCCTCGATGTACTGGACGGCCGCCCAGCAGCTGGCCCACATGACCGTCAACGGCGCCTCCCTGCGCACCGGTGACGTGTTCGGCTCCGGCACGGTCAGCGGCCCGGAGGTCGACCAGCGCGGCTCCCTGCTGGAGCTCACCTGGAACGGCCGTGACGCCGTCGAGCTCGCGGACGGCAAGCGCACCTTCCTGGAGGACGGCGACACCGTCACCCTCACCGCGTGGGCGCCCGGCGCCGACGGCACCCGCGTCGGCCTCGGCGAGGTCACCGGCCGCATCACCGCCGCCTGAGAGCAAGGAGGGGGGCGGGATCTCCCCGCCCCCCTACTCCGCCCGCCGCGCCCGGGTGGCGGGGGCCGGGGGCCGAGGTGACCCTGCTCGCATGGCCCCTCGTACCGCAAAGCTCGCCCCCCTGGCCCTCGCGGCCACCGCCTCCCTCACCCTCGGCGCGGCCCCCGCGACCCCGACGGCCACGCCCACCGCGCAGCTGACCGCGACCCTCGCGGCGACCGCCAAGTACCGCGACCACCGGCTGGCCGTCGCCGCCGGCTACGTCCCCGACCGGTACTGCGTGGTCAACCCCGGTGAAGGCGGCGGCGCCCT
The DNA here is from genome assembly GCF_056434525.1 of Streptomyces sp. NPDC044002. Lineage (NCBI taxonomy): Bacteria > Bacillati > Actinomycetota > Actinomycetes > Kitasatosporales > Streptomycetaceae > Streptomyces > Streptomyces sp. NPDC044002. Next base: position 23,320 of record NZ_JBWKEZ010000093.1, on the reverse strand, counting down.
CGGCTACCCGCACTTCAACCACGCCTACGACGGCTCCACCGACCCCAGGAAGCCCACGGCCCTGCTCTACGAGGGCGACGGCGCGGGGCACTGGAGGCTGGCCGGCCTCGAATGGATGGTCGTGGACCGCGACGGCCGCACCGACACCGACGACGACCGCCCCTCCCTGTTCGGGCAGCCCTTCCGCGGCCCGCTGCCCGCCCGGTACGCGGGCCAGAAGGTGCACTACTCGCTGCACCTGTGGCTGTGGAAGCGGAACCCCTCCGGGCGGTTCGAGCCCTTCAACCCGAGGGTCGTCTGCCGTCCCGGCACCACCCGGCCGCGCCCCGCCGTACCCGCCGCGCCCCCGTCTCCCGCGGCCGCCGCTCCCGCCGCTCCCCCGGCCGCCGCCCCTTCCTGACCCCCCGTTTGGCATCCCGCCGCGTGCACGCCCGCGGCCCCGCCGCGAAGGTGGACGAACGACAGCCCCTCCGGGACAGGCCCCGAACCACCAGGAGCTCCCATGTCCGTGCACCGCAGCCCGAAGGCCCTGCTGGCCTGCGCCGTCGCCGGCGCGTCCCTGGTCCTGGCCGCCCTGCCCCCGGCGGCGCAGGCGGTCGACGGCCCCGCCCCCGACCCCCGCAACGCGAAGGCGATGCGCGACATGGCCACGGCGATGGCGGTGACCGCCAAGTACGTGGACGAGCGGGAGGCCCTCAAGGACGGGTACGTCCCGCACGGGCAGGAGTGCATGACCAACCCGTTCGGGGTCGGCACCATGGGCTACCACTACGTCAAGGAGTCCAACTGGGGTTCGACGGACCCCGCCAGGCCGACCGCGCTCCTCTACAGCACCCACAAGGACAACAAGGGCCGGCGCAAGCTCCAGACGGTGGAGTGGATGTCCGCCGACCGCGACCAGGACCTGAAGACCACCGACGACCGGCCCACCATGTTCGGGCTGCCGTTCGACGGCCCGATGCCCGGCCACTGGGCGGGCATGCCCAAGCACTACGACCTCCACATGTGGGCGTACGCCGACAACCCGGCCGGCCGCTTCCACAACTGGAACCCCGCGTTCACCTGCCCCCCGAAGAAGACCCCGGCCACCGGGACCGCCACCACCCCGGCGCACGCGCACGGCCACTAGCCGCCCCGCCCGCACGGCGAAGGGCCCGGCCCCCCGAGGGGGCCGGGCCCTTCCGTCCGCAGAACCGGGACTGGATCAGCGCACGAAGGTGCTCGCCTGTCCCGCCAGGTCCAGGAAGTACTGCGGGGCCAGACCCAGGACCAGGGTGACCGCCACGCCCACGGCGATGGTGGTCATCGTCAGCGGCGACGGCACGGCCACCGTCGGGCCGTCGGCCTTCGGCTCGCTGAAGAACATCAGCACGATCACCCGGATGTAGAAGAACGCGGCGATCGCCGACGAGATCACACCGACGACGACCAGCGCCCCGGCGCCGCCCTCCGCCGCCGCCTTGAACACCGCGAACTTGCCGGCGAAGCCGGAGGTCAGCGGGATGCCCGCGAAGGCCAGCAGGAACACCGCGAAGACGGCCGCGGTCAGCGGCGAACGCCGCCCCAGACCGGCCCACTTCGACAGGTGCGTCGCCTCGCCGCCCGCGTCGCGCACCAGCGTGACCACCGCGAACGCGCCGATCGTCACGAAGGAGTAGGCGCCCAGGTAGAACAGGACGGACTTCACGCCCTCCTCCGAGGTGGCGATCACACCGGCCAGGATGAACCCGGCGTGCGCGATGGAGGAGTACGCCAGCAGCCGCTTCACGTCGGTCTGGGTCACCGCGATCACCGCGCCCGCGAGCATCGTGACGATCGCGACGCCCCACATCACCGGCCGCCAGTCCCACCGCAGGCCGGGCAGCACCACGTACAGCAGCCGCAGCAGCGCGCCGAACGCGGCCACCTTGGTCGCCGCCGCCATGAAGCCGGTGACGGGGGTCGGGGCGCCCTGGTAGACGTCCGGGGTCCACATGTGGAAGGGGACCGCGCCGACCTTGAACAGCAGGCCCATCAGGATCAGCGCGCCGCCGATGAGCAGCAGCGCGTCGTTGCCCATGGTGGAGGCGAGCGCCGGGTCGATCCGGGTGACGGTGCCGTCGACGACGTCGGCGATGACCGCGTAGGAGACCGAGCCCGCGTAGCCGTAGAGCAGGGCGATGCCGAAGAGGAGGAAGGCCGAGGAGAAGGCACCGAGCAGGAAGTACTTGACCGCGGCCTCCTGCGACATCAGCCGCTGGCGGCGGGCGAGGGCGCAGAGCAGGTACAGCGGGAGGGAGAAGACCTCCAGCGCGATGAACAGCGTCAGCAGGTCGTCGGCGGCCGGGAAGATCAGCATGCCGGAGACCGCGAACAGGGCCAGCGGGAACACCTCGGTGGTGGTGAAGCCGGCCTTGACGGCGGCCTTCTCGCTGTCGCTGCCCGGTACGGACGCGGCCTGGGCGGCGAAGGAGTCCACCCGCTTGCCGTGCGCCTTGGGGTCGAGGCGGCGCTCGGCGAAGGTGAACACCGCCACGATGGAGGCCAGCAGGATGGTGCCCTGGAGGAAGAGCGCCGGGCCGTCGACGGCGATGGCGCCCATGGCCGCGACGTGCGCCTTGGTGCTGCCGTAGCCGCCGGCGGCGAGGCCGACGACCGCCGCGAAGGCGGCGGCGAGTGCGGCGACGGCGAGGAACACCTGTACGTAGTAGCGGGACTTGCGGGGGACGAAGGCCTCGACGAGGACTCCGAGGACGGCCGCGCCCACCACGATCAGCGTGGGCGCGAGCTGGGCGTACTCGATGTGCGGGGTCGGGATCCGGTCGGCCGGTCCTTCGGCCGCCAGGGTCAGCAGGCTCTGGGCAGCGATCACTTGGCCGCCTCCACGTTCTGGACGGGGACCTCGGGCTTCGGGTCCGTCTGCTTCACGTCCGACATGGTGTGCCGCACCGCCGGGTTGACGATGTCGGTGAGCACCTTCGGGTAGACGCCCAGTCCGATCAGCAGCGCGATCAGCGGGGCGACCACCAGCAGTTCCCGTGCGCGCAGGTCCGGCATGCTGCGGACCTCCTCCTTCACGGGGCCGGTCATGGTGCGCTGGTAGAGCACCAGTGTGTACAGCGCGGCGAGGACGATCCCGACGGTGGCGATGATCCCGACGACCGGGTAGCGGGCGAAGGTGCCGACGAGGACGAGGAACTCGCTGACGAAGGGGGCGAGGCCGGGCAGGGACAGGGTGGCGAGGCCGCCGATCAGGAAGGTGCCGGCGAGGACCGGGGCCACCTTCTGCACGCCGCCGTAGTCGGCGATGAGCCGGGAGCCGCGCCGGGAGATCAGGAATCCGGCGACGAGCATCAGCGCCGCCGTGGAGATCCCGTGGTTGACCATGTAGAGGGTGGCTCCGGACTGGCCCTGGGAGGTCATCGCGAAGATGCCCAGGATGATGAAGCCGAAGTGCGAGATCGAGGCGTAGGCGATCAGCCTCTTGATGTCGCGCTGTCCGACGGCCAGCAGCGCGCCGTAGACGATGCTGATCAGGGCCAGTACGAGGATCACCGGGGTGGCCCACTTGCTGGCCTCGGGGAAGAGCCCGAGGCAGAAGCGGAGCATCGCGAAGGTGCCGACCTTGTCGACGATCGCGGTGATGAGCACGGCGACGGGGGCGGTGGACTCGCCCATCGCGTTGGGCAGCCAGGTGTGCAGCGGCCAGAGCGGGGCCTTCACGGCGAAGGCGAAGAAGAAGCCGAGGAAGAGCAGCCGCTCGGTGTTGGTCGCCATGTCGAGGGTGCCGGCGGCGCGGGCCTCGGCGATCTCCTGGAGGGAGAAGTTCCCGGCGACGACGTACAGGCCGATGACGGCGGCCAGCATGATCAGGCCGCCGACCAGGTTGTAGAGGAGGAACTTGACCGCCGCGTAGGAGCGCTGCGCGGCGGCGTTCTCGTCGGTGCCGCCCGCCGCGTCAGCGGCTGATGGGGAGGAAGTGGCGCGGTCTCCGAAGCCGCCGATGAGGAAGTACATCGGGATGAGCATGGCTTCGAAGAAGACGTAGAAGAGGAAGACGTCGGTGGCCTCGAAGGAGATCAACACCATCGCTTCGACCAGCAGGATCAACGCGAAGAAGCCCTGGGTCGGCCGCCAGCGCCGGCTCTTGGTCTCCAGGGGGTCGGCGTCGTGCCAGCCGGCCAGAATGATGAACGGGATCAATACGGCGGTGAGGGCGATGAGCGCCACGCCGATGCCGTCGACGCCCAGTTCGTAGCGGACGCCGAAGTCGGCGATCCAGGCGTGGGATTCGGTGAGCTGGTAGCGGTCGCCGCCGGGCTCGAAGCGGACCGCGACCAGGACGGCCAGGGCCAGGGTCGCGAGCGAGAACAGCAGCGCGAGCCATTTGGCGATGGTCCGGCGGGCGGCCGGGACGGCCGCCGTGAGGATCGCGCCGGCCGCGGGGACCGCGGCCGTCAGCGTCAGAAGCGGGAAACTCATCTCACACCGCCCTCATCAGCAGGGTCGCGGCGATCAGGATCGCCGTGCCCCCGAACATCGACACCGCGTAGCTGCGGGCGTAGCCGTTCTGCAGCTTGCGCAGCCGGCCGGAGAGCCCGCCGACCGAGGCGGCCGTGCCGTTGACCACTCCGTCGACGACGCTGTGGTCGAGGTAGACGAGGGAGCGGGTCAGGTGCTCGCCGCCGCGGACGAGGACCACGTGGTTGATGTCGTCCTGGAACAGGTCGCGGCGGGCGGCCCGGGTGAGGAAGGAGCCGCGCGGGGCGACGACCGGGACGGGCCGGCGGCCGTACATCGACCAGGCGATGGCGACGCCGACGATGAGGACGACCACGGTGGAGGCGGTCACGGCCATGGCACTGACCGGCGGGTGGCCGTGCTCGTAGCCGGTGACGGGCTCCAGCCAGTTCAGGAAGCGCTCGCCGATCTCGAAGAAGCCGCCGGCGAAGACCGACCCGAACGCCAGGATGATCATCGGGATGGTCATGGACTTCGGGGACTCGTGCGGGTGCGGCTCGTGCCCCTGGGCGTCCGGCTGCCAGCGCTTCTCGCCGAAGAAGGTGAGGAGCATGACCCGGGTCATGTAGAAGGCGGTGATGCCGGCGCCCAGCAGGGCGACCCCGCCGAGGATCCAGCCCTGGGTGCCGCCCTTGGCGAAGGCCGCCTCGATGATCATGTCCTTGGAGAAGAAGCCGGACAGGCCCGGGAAGCCGATGATCGCGAGGTAGCCGAGGCCGAAGGTGACGAAGGTGACCGGCATGTACGTCCGCAGGGCGCCGTACTTGCGCATGTCGACCTCGTCGTTCATGCCGTGCATGACCGATCCGGCACCGAGGAAGAGGCCGGCCTTGAAGAAGCCGTGCGTGACCAGGTGCATGATCGCGAAGACGTAGCCGATCGGGCCGAGGCCGGCGGCCAGGATCATGTAGCCGATCTGCGACATCGTCGAGCCGGCGAGGGCCTTCTTGATGTCGTCCTTCGCGCAACCGACGATCGCACCGAACAGGAGCGTGACCGCGCCGACGACCGTGGTGACGAGCTGGGCGTCGGGCGCCCCGTTGAAGATCGCCCCGGAGCGGACGATCAGGTAGACGCCGGCGGTGACCATGGTGGCCGCGTGGATCAGGGCCGAGACCGGGGTCGGGCCCTCCATCGCGTCACCGAGCCAGGACTGCAGCGGCACCTGCGCCGACTTGCCGCAGGCGGCGAGCAGCAGCATCAGGCCGATCGCCGTCAGCGTGCCCTCGCTGGTCTCCCCGACGGACGCCAGCACGGGGCCGAAGGCGAAGGTTCCGAAGGTGGTGAACATCAGCATGATGGCGATCGACAGGCCGATGTCGCCGACCCGGTTGACCAGGAAGGCCTTCTTCGCGGCGGTGGCCGCGCTGGGCTTGTGCTGCCAGAAGCCGATCAGGAGGTACGAGGCGAGGCCGACGCCCTCCCAGCCGAAGTACAGCAGCAGGTAGTTGTCGGCGAGGACGAGCAGCAGCATCGCCGCGACGAACAGGTTGAGGTAGCCGAAGAAGCGGCGGCGGCGCTCGTCGTGCTCCATGTACCCGATCGAGTACACGTGGATGAGCGTGCCCACCCCGGAGATCAGCAGGACGAAGGTCATCGACAGCTGGTCCAGCTGGAAGGCGATGTCCGCCTGGAAGCCCTCCACCGGAACCCAGCTGAACAGCCGCTGGTGCAGGGCCCGGTCCTCGGCCCCGCGCCCCAGCATGTCCGCGAAGAGGACGACGCCGATGCCGAACGAGACGGCCGCGAGCAGGGTGCCGATCCAGTGGCCGGCCTTGTCGAGGCGCCGGCCGCCGCACAGCAGCACCGCCGCTCCGAGCAGGGGCGCCGCCACGAGCAGCGCAATCAGATTCTCCACTGTGAACGCCCCTTACAGCTTCATCAGGCTGGCGTCGTCGACCGAGGCCGAGTGGCGGGTACGGAACAGCGAAACGATGATCGCGAGGCCCACCACGACCTCCGCGGCGGCGACGACCATCGTGAAGAACGCGATGATCTGGCCGTCGAGGTTGCCGTGCATCCGGGAGAAGGTCACGAAGGCCAGGTTGCAGGCGTTGAGCATCAGCTCGACACACATGAACAGCACGATCGCGTTCTTCCGGATGAGCACCCCGGCCGCGCCGATGGTGAACAGCAGGGCGGCCAGGTACAGGTAGTTGACCGGATTCACTTCGAGGCCTCCTCTCGGCCGAGGCGCTCCGCGGAGGCCTGCTCCAGCGCCTTGAGGTCCTCCAGGGCCTGGCCGGACACGTCGCGGATCTGACCGCGGGCGCGCAGCGTCTTGTTGACGGTCAGCTCGGACGGGGTGCCGTCCGGCAGCAGGCCGGCGATGTCCACGGCGTTGTGCCGGGCGTAGACGCCGGGGGCCGGCAGCGGCGGGAGCTGCACGCCCTCGCGTACGCGCTGCTCGGCGAGCTCGCGCTGGGTGGCGGCCCGCTCGGTGCGCTCGCGGTGGGTGAGCACCATCGCGCCGACGGCCGCCGTGATCAGCAGGGCGCCGGTGAGCTCGAAGGCGAAGATGTAGCGGGTGAAGATCAGTTCGGCGAGGCCCTCGACGTGCCCGGCGGAGTTGACCTTGCCGAGTCCGTTGAAGTGGGTGAGGCCCGCGTTGCCGATGCCGGCGATCAGCAGGATGCCGAAGCCGAGCCCGCACAGGGCGGCCAGCCAGCGCTGCCCCTTGATGGTCTCCTTCAGGGAGTCCGCGGCCGTGACGCCGACGAGCATGACCACGAAGAGGAACAGCATCATGATGGCGCCGGTGTAGACGACGACCTGGACCACGCCCAGGAAGTAGGCCCCGTTGGCGAGGTAGAAGACCGCCAGGATGATCATCGTCCCGGCGAGGCACAGGGCGCTGTGCACGGCCTTCTTCATCAGGATCGTGCACAGCGCGCCGATGACGGCGACCGTGCCGAGCACCCAGAACTGCACGGCCTCGCCGGTGGAGGTCGCGGAGGCGGCCGCGGCGATGGCGCTCATGCCCCGACCTCCTCGGCCTTGCCGGCCTCCGCCGCCGAGCCCCCGGCGGTCCCGCCCTCGGCCGTCTCGCCCTTGGAGACCGCCACCTGCCGGACCGTGCCCGGGGCCGCGCCCGTCACCAGACCCCGGTAGTAGTCCTGCTCGTCGGTGCCCGGGAAGATCGAGTGCGGGGCCTCGACCATGCCCTCGGTCAGCCCGGCGAGGAGCTGCTCCTTGGTGTAGATCAGGGACTCGCGGCTGGCGTCTGCCAGTTCGAACTCGTTCGTCATCGTCAGCGCGCGCGTCGGGCACGCCTCGATGCACAGCCCGCACAGGATGCAGCGGGCGTAGTTGATCTGGTAGACCCGCCCGTACCGCTCGCCCGGGGAGTAGCGCTCCTCCTCGGTGTTGTCCGCGCCCTCCACGTAGATCGCGTCGGCGGGACAGGCCCAGGCGCACAGCTCGCACCCGATGCACTTCTCCAGACCGTCGGGGTGGCGGTTGAGCTGGTGCCGCCCGTGGAAGCGCGGAGCGGTGGTCTTCTGCTGCTCCGGGTACTGCTCGGTGAGCCGCTTCTTGAACATGGCCTTGAAGGTCACGCCGAAGCCGGCCACCGGGTTCTGCCACTTCTCGCTCTCCGCGTCAGGCATGGTCAGCACCCTCCTCTCGGTCACTGTCAGTATTCGCCCCGCCACTGACAATCAGCTCCCGCTCGCCGCGGGGACGTCGGCGCGGTACGGGTGCCAGGTGCTGGCCGGGCTTGGGCGGTACGGGGAAACCGCCCGCCATCGGGTCGAAGGGCTCGGCCGCGGCGGCCTTCCCGGCCGCGGCCGCGGCCGTCTTCTCCCGCCGGTCCCTGAAGTGGTCCGCGACGGAGGAGACCAGCAGGATCGCGATGACCGCGCCCCCGACGTAGAGGACGATCTCGCTGAAGTCGTAGCGCTCGTTGCGCAGCGCCCGGACGGTGGCGACCAGCATCAGCCAAACCACGGAGACCGGGATCAGCACCTTCCAGCCGAGCTTCATCAGCTGGTCGTAGCGCACGCGCGGGAGGGTGCCGCGCAGCCAGATGAAGAAGAACAGCAGCAGCTGCACCTTGATGACGAACCAGAGCATCGGCCACCAGCCGTGGTTCGCGCCCTCCCAGTACGTGGAGATCGGCGCCGGGGCCCGCCAGCCGCCCAGGAACAGGGTGACCGAGACCGCCGAGACGGTGACCATGTTGACGTACTCGGCCAGCATGAACAGCGCGAACTTGATGGAGGAGTACTCGGTGTTGAAGCCGCCGACGAGGTCGCCCTCGGACTCCGGCATGTCGAAGGGGGCGCGGTTCGTCTCGCCGACCATCGTGACGACGTAGATGATGAAGGACACCGGCAGCAGCACGATGTACCAGCGGTCCGCCTGCGCCTCCACGATCGCCGAGGTCGACATCGACCCGGAGTAGAGGAACACCGACGCGAACGCGGCGCCCATCGCGATCTCGTACGAGATCATCTGCGCGCAGGAGCGCAGGCCGCCGAGCAGCGGGTACGTGGAGCCCGAGGACCAGCCGGCGAGGACGATGCCGTAGATGCCGACGGAGGCGACCGCGAGGACGTACAGCATCGCGATCGGCAGGTCGGTCAGCTGCATCGTGGTGCGCTGCCCGAAGATGGACACCTCGTTGCCCGAGGGGCCGAACGGGATCACCGCGATGGCCATGAACGCCGGGATCGCCGCGATGATCGGCGCCAGGATGTAGACGACCTTGTCGGCGCGCTTGACGACGACGTCTTCCTTCAGCATCAGCTTCACGCCGTCGGCGAGCGACTGGAGCATGCCCCAGGGGCCGTGCCGGTTGGGGCCGATGCGCAGCTGCATCCAGGCGACGACCTTGCGCTCCCACACGATGGAGAAGAGCACGGTCACCATCAGGAAGGCGAAGCAGAACACCGCCTTGAGGAGGACGAGCCACCAGACGTCCCTGCCGAACAGGGACAGGTCCTCGGCGGCCAGGAGGTGCTGCGGCTGGGCCGCGAGCTGGGCGAGGTGGGTCACGGTCGTACCTCCGCTCCGGCCGCGGGGCCGGTCCCGGCCGGGCCGATCCGTACGAGGGTTCCGGGGCGGGCGCCGGTGTCGGCGAGGACGCCGGAGCCGGTGGAGTTCAGCGGCAGCCACACGACCCGGTCGGGCATCTCGGTGATCCGCAGCGGGAGTTCCACCGAGCCGGCCGGGCCGGTGACGGCGAGGACGTCGCCGTCCTTGACGCCGGTCTCGGCGGCGGTGGCGGCGGAGAGCCGGGCACTGTCCTCGTGCCGGGTCCCGGCGAGGGCGTCGTCGCCCTCCTGGAGCCGGCCGAGGTCCAGCAGCAGCCGGTGGCCGGCCAGGATCGCCTCGCCGGCGCCGGGGCGGGGCAGCGGCTCGGGGGCGGTGGACCGCTCGGGCGCGAGCTCCCCCTCCCAGGGGCCGAGCCGCTCCAGCTCCCGCCGTACGGCGTGTACGTCGGGCAGCGCGAGGGGCCGGTCGGCGGCGTCGGCGAGCATGTGCAGCACGCGGGCGTCGGCGGGGGCCAGGCGGCGGGTCATCTGGTCGGGCTTGAGGGCCGCCTCGAACGGGCGGATCCGGCCCTCCCAGTTGATGAACGTGCCGGCCTTCTCGGCGACGGCGGCGACCGGCAGCACCACGTCCGCGTGGTCGGTGACCTCGCCGGGCCGCAGCTCCAGGGAGACGACGAAGGCCTCCTTCAGCGCGGTGCGGGCGCGCTCCGGGTCGGGCAGGTCGGCGACCTCGACGCCCGCGACCAGCAGGGCCGACAGCTCCCGGGTGGCGGCGGCCTCGACGATCTGCCCGGTGTCGCGGCCGTAGCGGTGCGGGAGTTCCTCCAGCCCCCAGGCGGCGGCGACCTCCTGGCGGGCCCGCGGGTCGGTCGCGGGGCGCCCGCCCGGCAGCAGGGACGGCAGCGCGCCCGCCTCGACGGCGGCCCGCTCCCCGGCCCGGCGCGGGATCCACACCAGCCGGGCGCCGGTGGCGGTGGCGGTGCGTACGGCGGCGGTCAGCGCGCCGGGCACGCCGGCGAGGCGTTCGCCGACGACGATGACCGCGCCGGGCTGCCGGAGGGCCTCCGCGGCCTCGGCGCCGCCCGCCTCCAGGCCGGTGCGGGTGGCGAGGGCGTCGAGCCACTCGGGCTCGGTGCCGGGGGCGGCGGCCAGCAGGGCGCCGCCCGCCTTGGTGAGGCCGCGGGTGGCGAAGGGGGCGAGGGCGAAGGTCCGCTGCTTGTGCTTGCGGTGGGCCTTGCGCAGCCGCAGGAAGACCCCGGGGGCCTCCTCCTCGGCCTCGATGCCGGCGAGGAGCACGGCGGGCGCCGCCTCCAGGGAGGCGTACGTGACGCCCGTGCCGTCGAGGTCCTTGCCGGTGCCGGCGACGGCGGCGGCCAGGAACTCGGTCTCCTCCGCGCTGTGCACCCGGGCCCGGAAGTCGATGTCGTTGGTGTCGAGCACCACCCGGGCGAACTTGGCGTACGCGTAGGCGTCCTCGACGGTCAGCCGGCCGCCGGTCAGGACGCCGGCCCGGCCGCGCGCGGCGGTGAGCCCCTTCGCCGCGGCCTCCAGCGCCTCGGGCCAGCTCGCCGGGGCGAGGATCCCGTCCGCGCCGCGCACCAGCGGGGTGGTCAGCCGGTCGGGGCGCTGCGCGTACCGGAACGCGAAGCGGCCCTTGTCGCAGATCCACTCCTCGTTGACCTCGGGGTCCTCGGCGGCGAGGCGGCGCAGCACCTTGCCACGCCGGTGGTCGGTCCGGGTCGCGCAGCCGCCCGCGCAGTGCTCGCACACGCTCGGGGAGGAGACGAGGTCGAAGGGGCGGGAGCGGAACCGGTAGGCGGCCGAGGTGAGGGCGCCGACGGGGCAGATCTGGATGGTGTTGCCGGAGAAGTACGACTCGAACGGGTCGCCCTCGCCGGTGCCGACCTGCTGGAGCGCGCCGCGCTCGACGAGCTCGATCATCGGGTCGCCGGCGACCTGGTTGGAGAAGCGGGTGCAGCGCGCGCACAGCACGCACCGCTCGCGGTCCAGCAGCACCTGCGTGGAGATCGGGACCGGCTTCTCGTAGGTCCGCTTCTTGCCCTCGAAGCGGGATTCGGCGTTGCCGTGGGACATGGCCTGGTTCTGCAGGGGGCATTCGCCGCCCTTGTCGCAGACGGGGCAGTCCAGCGGGTGGTTGATGAGCAGCAGCTCCATCACCCCGCGCTGGGCCTTGTCGGCGACTTCGGAGGTCAGCTGCGTCTTGACGACCATGCCGTCGGTGCAGGTGATGGTGCAGGAGGCCATCGGCTTGCGCTGGCCCTCGACCTCGACGATGCACTGCCGGCAGGCGCCGGCCGGGTCGAGGAGCGGGTGGTCGCAGAACCGGGGGATCTCGATGCCGAGCTGTTCGGCGGCCCGGATGACCAGGGTTCCCTTGGGGACGGACAGTTCGATGCCGTCGATGGTCAGCGACACCAGATCCTGGGGCGGCTTCGCCGCCTCCCCGCCGCCCGCCGGGGCGTTCGTGACGACGGTCATGCGTGTACCTCCGTGTCGGCCCAGAGGGTCGACTTCCTGGGGTCGAAGGGGCAGCCCTTGCCGGTGATGTGCTGCTCGTACTCCTCGCGGAAGTACTTCAGCGAGGAGAAGATCGGGCTGGCCGCGCCGTCGCCGAGCGCGCAGAAGGACTTGCCGTTGATGTTGTCGGCGATGTCGTTCAGCTTGTCGAGGTCGGACATGACGCCCTTGCCCGCCTCGATGTCGCGCAGCAGCTGGACGAGCCAGTACGTGCCCTCGCGGCAGGGGGTGCACTTGCCGCAGGACTCGTGGGCGTAGAACTCGGTCCAGCGGGTGACGGCGCGGACCACGCAGGTGGTCTCGTCGAAGCACTGGAGCGCCTTGGTGCCGAGCATGGAGCCGGCGGCGCCGACGCCCTCGTAGTCGAGCGGGACGTCGAGGTGCTCGTCGGTGAACATGGGGGTGGAGGAGCCGCCGGGGGTCCAGAACTTCAGCCGGTGCCCGGGGCGCATCCCGCCGCTCATGTCGAGGAGCTGGCGCAGGGTGATGCCGAGGGGGGCCTCGTACTGTCCGGGGCCCGCGACGTGCCCGGAGAGCGAGTAGAGGGTGAAGCCGGGGGACTTCTCCGTCCCCATCGCCTTGAACCAGTCCTTGCCCTTGTTGAGGATCGCGGGAACCGAGGCGATGGACTCGACGTTGTTGACGACAGTGGGGCACGCGTAGAGCCCCTCGACGGCGGGGAAGGGGGGACGCAGCCGGGGCTGACCGCGCCGGCCTTCGAGGGAGTCGAGCAGTGCCGTCTCCTCGCCGCAGATGTACGCGCCCGCGCCCGCGTGCACCGTGATGTCGAGGTTGCGGCCGGTGCCGTCGATGTCCTTGCCGAGGTATCCGGCGGCGTAGGCCTCCCGCACGGCCTCGTGCAGGCGCCGCAGCACGGGGACCGTCTCACCGCGCAGGTAGATGAAGGCGTGCTCCGACCGGATCGCGTAGCAGGCGATGATCATTCCCTCGACGAGGGAGTGCGGATTCGCGAAGAGGAGGGGGATGTCCTTGCAGGTACCCGGCTCCGACTCGTCCGCGTTCACGACGAGGTAGTGCGGCTTTCCGTCGCCCTGCGGGATGAACTGCCACTTCATCCCGGTGGGGAAGCCCGCGCCGCCGCGTCCGCGCAGACCGGAGTCCTTGACGTACGCGATCACCTCGTCCGGGGTCATCGCGAGGGCCTTGCGCAGGCCCTCGTAGCCCTCGTGGCGCCGGTAGGTCTCCAGCGTCCAGGACTGGGGCTCGTCCCAGAAGGCCGACAGGACGGGCGAGAGCAACTTCTCGGGACTCGTACCGTTCTTGCTCAGTTCCGTTGACACGGTCATCCCTCCCCTCCTTCGGTACGCGCCTCACCGCGCGGGTGCACGATCGGGGTGTGCGGGGTCTCGCCGCGTGCGATGCGCAGGCCGATCAGGGAGGCGGGGCCCGCGCCGCCGCTCGCCTCGACCGCGCCCTCGCGCTCGTCGGGGAAGCCCGCCAGGATCCGGGCGGTCTCCTTGTACGTGCACAGCGGCGCGCCCCGGGTCGGCTCGACCGGGCGGCCCGCCAGCAGGTCGTCCACGAGCGCCTTCGCGGACTCGGGGGTCTGGTTGTCGAAGAACTCCCAGTTGACCATCACCACGGGCGCGTAGTCGCAGGCCGCGTTGCACTCGATGTGCTCCAGCGTCACCTTGCCGTCGGCGGTGGTCTCGTTGTTGCCGACGCCCAGGTGCTGCTTGAGCTCGTCGAAGATGGCGTCGCCGCCCATCACCGCGCACAGGGTGTTGGTGCAGACGCCGACCTGGTAGTCCCCGGAGGGCTTGCGGCGGTACATCGTGTAGAAGGTGGCGACCGCGGTGACCTCGGCCGTGGTCAGGCCCAGCGTCTCGGCGCAGAAGCGGATGCCGGTGCGCGAGACGTAGCCCTCCTCGGACTGCGTCAGGTGCAGCAGCGGCAGCAGCGCGGAGCGGCTGTCGGGGTAGCGGGCGATGACGTCGGCGGCGTCGGCCGCCAGCCGCTCGCGCACCTCCGCCGGATAGTCGGGGGCGGGCAGCTGGGGCATGCCCAGCGAGATCTCGGTCATCGGTCGACGCCTCCCATCACGGGGTCGATGGAGGCGACGGCCACGATGACGTCGGCGACCTGGCCGCCCTCGCACATCGCGGCCATGGCCTGCAGGTTGGTGAAGGACGGGTCGCGGAAGTGGACCCGGTAGGGGCGGGTGCCGCCGTCGGAGACGACGTGCACGCCGAGTTCGCCCTTGGGGGACTCGACGGCCGCGTACGCCTGCCCGGCGGGGACGCGGAAGCCCTCGGTCACCAGCTTGAAGTGGTGGATGAGGGCCTCCATGGAGGTGCCCATGATGTTCTTGATGTGGTCGAGGGAGTTGCCGAGGCCGTCGGGGCCCATGGCGAGCTGCGCCGGCCAGGCGATCTTCTTGTCGGCGACCATGACCGGGCCGGGCGCCAGCCGGTCCAGGCACTGCTCGACGATCCGCAGCGACTGGCGCATCTCCTCCAGGCGGATCAGGAACCGCCCGTAGGAGTCGCAGCTCTCGGTGGTGGGGACGTCGAACTCGTAGTCCTCGTAGCCGCAGTACGGGTCGGCCTTGCGCAGGTCGTGCGGCAGGCCGGCCGAGCGGAGGATCGGGCCGGTGGCGCCGAGGGCCATGCAGCCGGTGAGGTCGAGGTAGCCGACGTCCTGCATGCGGGCCTTGAAGATGGGGTTGCCGGTGGCGAGCTTGTCGTACTCCGGCAGGTTCTTCTTCATCGTCTTGACGAACTCGCGCAGCTGGTCGACCGCGCCGGGGGGCAGGTCCTGGGCGAGGCCGCCGGGGCGGACGAAGGCGTGGTTCATGCGCAGGCCGGTGATCAGCTCGAAGACGTCGAGGATCAGCTCGCGGTCCCGGAAGCCGTAGATCATGATCGTGGTCGCGCCGAGCTCCATGCCGCCGGTGGCGATGCACACCAGGTGCGAGGAGAGCCGGTTGAGCTCCATCAGCAGGACGCGGATGACGGTGGCGCGGTCCGGGACCTGGTCGGTGATGCCGAGGAGCTTCTCGACGCCGAGGCAGTAGGCCGTCTCGTTGAAGAACGGCGTCAGGTAGTCCATGCGCGTCACGAAGGTCGTGCCCTGCGTCCAGTTCCGGAATTCGAGGTTCTTCTCGATGCCGGTGTGCAGGTAGCCGATGCCGCAGCGGGCCTCGGTGACCGTCTCGCCGTCGATCTCCAGGATCAGGCGCAGCACTCCGTGGGTGGAGGGGTGCTGCGGACCCATGTTGACGACGATGCGCTCGTCGTCCGCCCTGGCCGCCGTCCGGG
This sequence comes from Streptomyces sp. NPDC044002, assembly GCF_056434525.1. Classification (NCBI taxonomy): domain Bacteria; kingdom Bacillati; phylum Actinomycetota; class Actinomycetes; order Kitasatosporales; family Streptomycetaceae; genus Streptomyces; species Streptomyces sp. NPDC044002. The sequence continues at coordinate 8,004 of NZ_JBWKEZ010000093.1, read as the reverse complement.
CGATCTCGTCCCAGTCGCCGCCCGTGACGGTGTAGACGGTGCCCTCGGTCGTCTCGCGGGAGGACGCGTGGTTCGATGTGGACATCAGCTGTACGACCTCCGCTGGTCGGGAGCCGGGATCTGGGCGCCCTTGTACTCGACGGGGATGCCGCCGAGCGGGTAGTCCTTGCGCTGGGGGAAGCCCTGCCAGTCGTCCGGCATCATGATCCGCGTGAGGGCCGGGTGGCCGTCGAAGACCAGGCCGAAGAAGTCGTAGGCCTCGCGCTCGTGCCAGTCGTTCGTCGGGTAGACGGTGACGAGCGAGGGCAGGTGCGGGTCGCCGTCCGGCACGGACACCTCCAGCCGCAGGATCCGGCCGTGGGTGAGCGAGCGCAGGTGGTAGACGGCGTGCAGCTCGCGGCCCTTGTCGCCGGGGAAGTGCACCCCCGACACCCCGGTGCACAGCTCGAAGCGCAGCGCCGGGTCGTCGCGCAGGGTGGCGGCGACGCGGACGAGGTGCTCGCGGGCGATGTGGAGGGTCAGCTCCCCCCGGTCGACGACGGTCTTCTCGATCGCGTTCTGCGGGAGCAGGTCCTGCTCCTCCAGGGCGCCCTCCAGCTCGTCGACGACCTCGTCGAAGTAGGAGCCGTACGGGCGGCTGGTCGCGCCGGGCAGGGCGACGGTGCGGACGAGGCCGCCGTAGCCGCTGGTGTCGCCGCCGTTCCTGGTGCCGAACATGCCCTTGCGGACGCCGATCACCTCGGGTCCGGAGGCGGCCCTGGGCGCGGGGACGTTGTCGCCGTTCTCGACGGCCGGTTCGTCGCTCAACGGAGGAGCCCCTTCATCTCGATGGTGGGGAGGGCCTTGAGGGCCGCCTCCTCCGCCTCGCGCGCCGCCTCTTCCCGGTTCACGCCGAGCTTCGAGCCCTGGATCTTCTGGTGGAGCTTGAGGATCGCGTCCATCAGCATCTCGGGGCGGGGCGGGCAGCCGGGCAGGTAGATGTCCACCGGGACGATGTGGTCGACGCCCTGGACGATCGCGTAGTTGTTGAACATCCCGCCCGAGGAGGCGCAGACGCCCATGGAGATGACCCACTTGGGGGCGGGCATCTGGTCGTAGACCTGGCGCAGCACGGGCGCCATCTTCTGGCTGACGCGTCCCGCCACGATCATCAGGTCGGCCTGGCGCGGGGAGCCGCGGAAGACCTCCATGCCGAAGCGGGCCAGGTCGTAGCGGCCGGCGCCGGTGGTCATCATCTCGATGGCGCAGCAGGCGAGGCCGAAGGTGGCCGGGAAGACGGATGACTTGCGCACCCAGCCCGCGGCCTGTTCGACGGTGGTGAGCAGAAAGCCGCTCGGCAGCTTCTCTTCCAGTCCCATGGGAAATTCAGCCCCTCAGTCCCATTCCAGGCCGCCGCGGCGCCACACGTACGCGTAGGCGACGAAGACGGTGAGCACGAAGAGCAGCATCTCGACGAGCCCGAAGATCCCCAGGGAGTCGAAGGTGACCGCCCAGGGGTAGAGGAAGACGATCTCGATGTCGAAGACGATGAAGAGCATCGCCGTCAGGTAGTACTTGATGGGGAAGCGACCGCCGCCGGCGGGCATCGGGGTGGGTTCGATGCCGCACTCGTAGGCTTCGAGCTTCGCCCGGTTGTACCGCTTTGGGCCGATCAGCGTGGCCATGACCACGGAGAAGATCGCAAACCCTGCGCCGATGGCGCCGAGCACGAGGATGGGTGCGTACGCATTCACGCTCCTCGCTCCTTCCAGTCGTCCTTGACCGTTGGACCGCTGCGCCGGCGCCGAGTGCCCCGCCCCTCGGAGGGTCGCCCCTTCGAACAGGGACCGATCGCATGTGAGGCAGTTCACAAGCCGGACTGGTGCGCATCTTATGCCTGCCGGTCTGTGATCTGCGACACGGGTAACAACACCGAGTTTGTGATCTCCACCACCTGACGAACGATCATGAAGGCCGATGAGTGGTGATCTTCGCACTCAAGGCATCCACATGATCACCAAAGGTGACATCCGGGCCCGTAGATGCAGGTGGAAGGGGTGTCGCCCTATCAAACGATGGGCAGTGCAGGCAAATTGGCGGCTCGGCCGCCCAAGTGATAAGGGAACGCGGGTCCCCCGCCCGGGGGACCCCGCACGTACGGGAGTGGACAGGGTGGCCGGAAGTCGCCGCCGCCCGGATCCGGGGAGAGATCCTGTGCATCCGTTCACGAACCGCGCGGCAAGTTCACGGTCGGATCACGGACGGGCCACGACCGCCTCACGACGGCAGGTAACTGTGACCTGCGTCACGTCGAACGAGGGCCGCGAAAAGGGGGCTTGGCCAACTGTGCGGGTCGATGGTAGGCCGTGGATCAATTCGGACTTATTGCTGAAACCCCATGATCACAGGCTTGTGAAAGCGTGTCCGTTACGTCCGTTACGGCGTCAATAAGAGGCGCGACGCGCCCGGTTAGCGGCCTCCGCGGGCAACTGTGGCGCAGACCACGTTTCTTGAAGGGAACCCGGCTCCACTGATAGCGGTTGTCCCATGTCCCACACCGCTCACATACCCAGCCACCGGAAGCCCCGCCGCAGCGCCTCGAAGCTCGCGGTCCGCGCCGGAGTTGCCGGTGGCGTCCTCAGCACCCTGGCCATGGCCGGAACCGCGAGCGCGTCCCCGTCCGAGCCCGTGGCCGAGACGACGCTCGAGATGCCGGTCCTCAACCTGGACCTCGGCACCGAGGTCTCCAACGCCGTCAACACGGCCGCGGAGAACACCCGCGTCGCCGCAGTCGAAGCCGCCATCACCGGCGAGCTGAACGCCCAGGAGGAGAGCGCCCGCACGGGTGCCGCCGCCGAGGCGAAGCAGGCGAAGGAAGACGCCACCAAGGCCGCCGAGCTGAAGGCGAAGCAGGAGGCCGACCGCAAGGCCGAGGCCGAGCGCGCGGGCCGCGACAGCGACCGCACCGACCTCACCAACGCCTCCGCCGCCGACAACGGCGGTTCCACCGTCGCCAAGGGCTCCGGCAGCAGCAGCGGCTCCACCGCCTCGAAGCCGGCCACCGGCTCGGCGGCGGCCATCATCAGCTTCGCCCGCGCCCAGATCGGCAAGGCGTACGTCCTCGGCTCCACCGGCCCCAACGCGTACGACTGCTCGGGCCTCGTCCAGGCCGCCTACCGCCAGGCGGGCATCACCCTGGACCGCGTCTCCCAGGACCAGTCCATGGCCGGCCGCTCCGTCTCGCTGAGCAACCTGCAGCCGGGCGACATCCTGTACTGGGGCCCCAAGGGCAGCGCGTACCACGTCGCCATCTACTCGGGCAACGGCAAGTTCATCGGTGCGCAGAACCCCAGCACGGGCATCGTCGAGCGCAACATGAGCTACGACATGCCGACCGGCGCCGTCCGCGTCCTCTGACGCACGGCCGCACGATCGCCCGCAAGGTCCGGTACTCCCCCGCTCGGGGGCGGAGTACCGGACCTTCGGCATGCTGAGAAGATGGCCGGGGCGTGTCGCCCGGCCGTTCGAGCAGACCCTGGAGGTGGTGGTCCCGTGAGCAGACCGTCCCGCGAGGACCGCGGCCACGAGCACCACGGCCACGAGGACCCCCGCGCCGGTGACCCCGCCGCCGTCCCGGCCGCCCTCGGGCTGGGCCTCCTGTCGGTCGGCGGCTGGCTGCTGACCACCACCCGCCCGTGGCACAAACCGGGCAACCCCCTCACCCTGGGCCTCGGATGGACCGTGTCCGGCGCGCTGCTGCTGTCCGGGCTCGTCCTGCTGGCCCGCTGCGTCCGCACCGTCCACGGCGCCCCCGAAGCGGCCGACGGGGCCGGGGAGGCCCTGCCGGGGCCCGGAAACGGCTGAGCCGCCCCCGGACACCCGGGAGCGGCTCAGGGGCCCGCTCAGGCCTTCGGGGCCACCTTCGAGAGGCCGTTGATGATGCGGTCCATCGCGTCGCCGCCCGTCGGGTCGGTCAGGTTCGCCAGCATCTTCAGCGTGAAGCGCATCAGCACCGGGTGCGTCAGACCGCGCTGCGTGGCGATCTTCATGACCTTCGGGTTGCCGATCAGCTTCACGAAGGCGCGGCCGAGGGAGTAGTAGCCGCCGTAGGTCTCCTTGAGCACCTTCGGGTAGTTGTGCAGCGCCAGCTCGCGCTGCGCCGGGGTCGCGCGGGCGTGCGCCTGCACGATGACCTCCGCCGCGATCTGCCCCGACTCCATCGCGTAGGCGATGCCCTCGCCGTTGAACGGGTTGACGAGCCCGCCCGCGTCGCCGACCAGCAGCAGGCCCTTGGTGTAGTGCGGCTGCCGGTTGAAGGCCATCGGCAGCGCCGCACCGCGGATCGGCTGCGTCATGTTCTCCGGGGTGTAGCCCCAGTCCTCCGGCATGGACGCGCACCAGGCCTTCAGCACCTCGCGCCAGTCCAGCTCCTTGAAGGCGGAGGAGGAGTTGAGGATGCCGAGGCCGACGTTGGACGTGCCGTCGCCCATGCCGAAGATCCAGCCGTAGCCGGGCAGCAGCCGGTCCTGCGGACCGCGCCGGTCCCACAGCTCCAGCCAGGACTCCAGGTAGTCGTCGTCGTGCCGGGGCGAGGTGAAGTAGGTGCGGACGGCCACGCCCATCGGGCGGTCCTCGCGCCGGTGCAGGCCCATCGCGAGGGACAGCCGGGAGGAGTTGCCGTCGGCGGCGACCACGAGCGGGGCGTGGAAGGTCACCGGGGTCTTGTCCTCGCCGAGCTTGGCCTGCACGCCGGTGATGTGCCCGGTGCGGGGGTCGCGGACGGGCTCGCCGACGTTGCAGCGCTCGTACAGGCGGGCGCCGGCCTTCTGCGCCTGGCGGGCCAGCGTCTCGTCGAAGTCGTCGCGCTTGCGGACGAGTCCGTAGTCCGGGTAGGAGGCGAGTTCCGGCCAGTCCAGCTGGAGGCGCTGCCCGCCGCCGATGATGCGCAGGCCCTTGTTGCGGAGCCAGCCGGCCTCTTCGGAGATGTCGATGCCCATCGCGACCAGCTGCTTGGTGGCACGCGGGGTCAGACCGTCGCCGCAGACCTTCTCGCGCGGGAACGCCGTCTTCTCCAGGAGCAGGACGTCGAGTCCCGCCTTGGCGAGGTAGTAGGCGGTCGTGGAACCGGCGGGCCCGGCCCCGACGACGATCACGTCCGCGGAGTGTTCGGTGAGGGGCTCGGTCACTGCGGGGTCTCCTGAAGGCTCGGTGGAAAGTGCCCAGCGGCACAGGACATGACGCAGTCTATGCAGGCGCGTGGCTCCGGCCGGGGCTCGGGTGCACGGCCCGGCACGCTAGAAAATGCTGAGGCCCGTCAGAGTCGTGAAGCGGTCCAGGGCCGCGACGCCGGCGACCGAGTTGCCCTGGGTGTCCAGGCCCGGGCTCCAGACCGCGAGGGTGCAGCGGCCCGGGACGACCGCGATGATGCCGCCGCCCACGCCGCTCTTGCCCGGCAGGCCCACGCGGTACGCGAACTCCCCCGCCGCGTCGTACGTCCCGCACGTCAGCATCACCGCGTTGATCTGCTTCGCCTCGCTGCGCGTCAACAGCCGCGAGCCGTCCGCGCGCAGGCCGTGGCGGGCCAGGAAGCGGCCCGCGAGGGCCATGTCGGCGCAGCTCATCTCGATCGAGCACTGCCAGAAGTAGTGCTCCAGCAGCGCCGGCACCGGGTTGTCGATGTTGCCGTACGAGGCCATGAAGTGGGCCACCGCCGCGTTGCGGTCGCCGTGTTCCTGCTCGGACGCGGCGACGTCCGGGTCGAAGCCGAGGTCCGGGTTGCCGCTCTCCTGCCGGAGGAAGTCCAGGAGTTCGCTGCTCGCGTCGCCCGTCAGGGTCTGGAGCCGGTCGGTGACGACGAGCGCGCCCGCGTTGATGAAAGGATTCCGCGGGATGCCGTTCTCGTACTCCAGCTGCACCAGGGAGTTGAACGGGTTGCCCGACGGCTCCCGGCCCACCCGCTCCCACAGGCTGTCGCCGCCCTCCGCGAGGGCCAGCGCCAGGGCGAAGACCTTCGTGACGGACTGGGCGGAGAACGGGACGCGCCAGTCGCCGACCCCGAAGACGTTGCCGTCGAGGTCGGCGACCGCCATGCCGAACCGCCGCGGATCGACCTTCGCCAGCGCCGGGATGTACTCGGCGGGCGTGCCGCTGCCCACCAGCGGGGAGACGTCGGCCGCGATCCGCTCCAGCAGTCCCTGGTAGTCCATGGACATGCAGGGTTACGCCTTGACCCCGCGGTGCAGCGCCACGATGCCGCCGCTCAGGTTCCGCCAGGCCACCTTCGACCAGCCGGCCTTCTGCAGCAGGGCCGCCAGCGCCGGCTGGTCGGGCCATTCGCGGATGGACTCGGCGAGGTACACGTACGCGTCCGGGTTGGAGGACACCGCGCGGGCCACCGGCGGCAGCGCGCGCATCAGGTACTCGGTGTAGACCGTCCGGAAGGGCGCCCAGGTGGGCTGCGAGAACTCGCTGATCACGACCTGGCCGCCGGGCTTGGTCACCCGGTACATCTCGCGCAGCGCCCCGTCGGTGTCCTGGACGTTGCGCAGCCCGAAGGAGATCGTCACGGTGTCGAACGTGTCGTCCTTGAAGGGGAGCTTCGTCGCGTCGCCCGCCGTCAGCGGCAGCCACGCGTGGCGCTTCTTGCCCTCGCGGAGCATGCCGAGGGAGAAGTCGCACGGGACGACGTAGGCGCCGGTCGCCGCGTACGGGAGGGACGAGGTCGCGGTGCCCGCGGCCAGGTCGAGCACCTTGTGCCCCGGACGGGCGGCGACCGCCCGGGCGGCCTCCTTGCGCCACAGGCGCGCCTGGCCGAGGGACAGGACGTCGTTGGTGAGGTCGTAGTTCGCGGCCACCCCGTCGAACATGGAGGCGACTTCGTGCGGCTGCTTGTCCAGGGAAGCCCTTGTCACTGGCGTTGGCCCCTCGGTGCTCGGTGTTTCTGCGGCGGACAGGTCGTACCCCGTCATCCTCTCAGGCCGCCGCCGCGTCGGCCGCCCCGGCCCGACTCGCCCGGCCCCGACAGAAAATCCGGCAGATCAGGACCGGAAACGGGCAGACTGGGCGGGCAATCAGAACAAAATGGGGGGCATTCAGTGGGGGCACGCCGATCGATCAAGGCACGAAGGGCCGAACGGCGCAGGCGACTGCGCCGCACGGTACTCGGTGCGACGGCGTTAGCCGCACTCTCCGTCGCCGCCTACTGGCTCGGGCTGGAGAGGGGCGCCGCGACCGCCGCCAAGGGCGGCCCGTCACCGGCGGCCGAGCGCGCGGCCCCGGCCGAGCACCGGGCACCGCCCCCGAGCCCGAGCCCGTCCGCGAGCCCGAGCCCGAGCCAGACCAAGGCGCCGGGGGAGTTCACCGCCTCCTCCAGCGCCGGCCGGGCCCAGGGCGAGGGACGTCCGCGGCGCTGGCGGGTGGAGACGGAGAACAGCAGCGGCGTCGATCCGGACTCCGCCGCCCGGGACGTCGAGGCGATACTCGGGGACCGTCGGGGGTGGATACGCAACCCCTCGTACGGCTTCCAGCTGGCCGGCCGCGGCGAACCGGTGGACTTCACCGTGAAGATCGCCACGCCCGCCACCACCGACCGGCTGTGCGAGGTGGTGACCCCCGAGCTGATCGGGGAGACCAACTGCCAGGCGCACCACACCATCGTGGTGAACCTCAAGCGCTGGAAGGAGGGATCCCCGAAGTTCCGGGGCTCGCCCGCCGAGTACCGGGCGCTGATCATCAACCACGAGGTTGGCCACGAACTGGGCCGCGGCCACGAGACCTGCCCCCGCCCGGGCGCTCCCGCCCCGGCGATGATGCAGCAGATCAAGGGGCTCCACGGCTGCACGTCGAACGCCTGGCCGCACACCGCCGGCGGAACCTACCTGGAAGGCCCCCCGGTGCCTTAGCGGGGAGCGCGGCGCGGCCGGCCTGCGCGGCCTAGGGGGTGTCCGCAAAGTCTCGCCTGCCCCGCGACGCCCGGCACGCGCTCTCGCCGCACCGGGCGAAAGACCGAGTACGTCCAGTACGAGG
>NZ_JBWKEZ010000092.1:0-27370 GCF_056434525.1 Streptomyces sp. NPDC044002 | reverse complement strand
CGCGCCTCAAACGCCGGCGAGGCTATAGATAGCCCCGCCGGCGTTTGAGGCGACGGGCGCGCAGCGCCCGTACCGGGTCAGGGGCGGAGCCCCTGGGAACGGTGGAAGGGCGGGTAGGGGACCCCGCACCGCGCAGCGGCACACCCACCGGCACCGGCCACCGGAACCGGCCCCGCCCCACGTCCGACGGCCGGAGGCTGTCGCAGCGGCGCGAAGCCGGTAAGGCGCCCCGGCGCCGCACCGCACGAGCGGCGCGTTCTAAAGCAGCGCGCGGAGGCCTTCGGCCAGGTGGTCCCAGCGCCACTGGCGTTCGACCCACGCACGCCCCGCCTCGCCCATGCGCGCGCGGAGTTCCGGGTCGCGGAGCAGGGTGATGACGCGGTCCGCCGCGTCGTCGGGGGCGCCGCCCCGGACCACCCACCCCGTCTCGCCGTCCAGCACCGCGTCCGGCGCACCGCCCGAGTCGCCCGCGACCACCGGCAGGCCCGTCGCCGAGGCCTCCAGGTAGACGATGCCGAGCCCCTCCACGTCCAGCCCGCCCCGCCGGGTCCGGCACGGCATCGCGAAGACGTCCCCCGCCCCGTAGTGGGCCGGCAGCTCCGACCACGGGACGGCGCCCGTGAAGACCACCGAGTCCGCGACCCCCTTCGCGGCGGCCAGCGCCCGCAGGTCCGCCTCGTACGGCCCGCCGCCGACGATCAGCAGCGCCGCGTCCGGCACCGCCGCCAGGATCCGCGGCATCGCCTCGATCAGGGTGTCCTGACCCTTCCGGGGGACGAGACGGGACACGCAGACGACCACCGGGCGGTCGGACAGGCCCAGCCTGGCCCGGACCTCCGCGCCGCCCGAGCCGGGGTGGAAGGTCTTCTCGTCGACCCCCGGCGGGAGCTGGACCATCCGGGCCGCCGCCCGGTCCGTCACCGCCGAGGCGATCCGCGAGCGCGTGTACTCCCCGAGGTAGGTCAGGGTGTCGGTGCCCTCGCCGATCCGCCGCAGCAGCTGCCGCGCGGCCGGCAGCTGCGCCCAGCCGGCCTCGTGCCCGTGCGTCGTGGCGACGATCCGCCGCGCGCCGGCCCTCCGCAGCGCCGGGCCCATCAGCCCGAGCGGGGCCGCGGCCCCGAACCACACCGACTCGCAGCCGTGTTCGCGCAGCAGGGACACCGCCCGCCGGGTCACCCGGGGCGTCGGCAGCAGCATCGTCGTACGGTCGCGCACCACCGGGAACGGCTGTTCCGCGTCGAAGGCGGCGGTGGCCTCGCGGCCCTCCGCGCCGTGCTTCCAGGTGGACGCGTAGACGACGACCCGCTCGGGGTCCAGCCGCAGCGCCATGTTGTGCAGGAAGGCCTGGATGCCGCCCGGGCGCGGCGGGAAGTCGTTCGTCACGATCAGCGTCTTGTGCATCCCGGCCAACGTACCGGACGGCTACCGCAGCTCCTGCCGCAGCGTCTCCTGCCAGGCCTCCGTGAGACCGGCGGCGTCCGTCCCCAGGGCCTGCTCCAGGGCCGTCGGCAGCGGTTCGCGGCCGGCCAGCTCGTACAGGCGGACCAGCGCCGCCTCGCCCCAGCGGGCGGCGACCAGCCGGCAGGCCAGCCAGGCGCCCTCGTACGCCCGGGCCGCCGCCGACGGGTCGCCGCCGAAGGCGAAGTCCCCGTCGGCCGGCAGCGCCCCCGGCAGCTCGCCGCGCCGCACGGCCCGCGCCAGCTCGGGCGCGCCTTCGGCCGGGGTGGTCCCCGTCCCCCGGTACGCCGCCCAGTCCGCGAAGCCCTCCGACAGCCACTGCGGGGTCCGTGCCGAGGTGGCGGCGCGGGTCGCGACGTGGGTGACCTCGTGGGTGAGGACGATCCGCCGCCCGGCCTCCGAAAGGCCCGCGTACCCCTCCGGGTTGACGACGACCCGGTCGGCCGGCGCCGGCCCGCCCCCGGTGCTGCCGGTGGTGACGGCCCCCAGGCCCCGGTAGGTGTCGGCCGGCCGCCCCAGCAGCGCGGCCATCGCGTCCAGCGTCGCGGGGGCCAGGACCACCACCCGCCGCGCCCACGGCCCCGGCCAGGCCGCGCCGGCCGCCGGCACCGCCCGGTCCGCCTCGGCCGCGAGGTCCGACAGCTCCTGCGGGCTGCGGCCGACCCCGAGGACCAGGCTGTGCGCGCCCCGCACGGCGGCCGGATCGCCCTGGTCCCACAGCTGCGCGGGCGCCCCGGGGGCGGGCCGGTCGGCGGTGACCCGCCAGCCGGCGCCGTCCCGGGTCAGCTCCACCTCGCGGGCCGAGCCCGCCGGGGCCGCGTCGTAGCCGGCGAGCCGGTAGCGCAGCTCCGCGCGCGCGAAGGCCCGTGCGCCGTCCAGCTGGACCGAGGTGACCTGGTACGACCAGCCCTCCAGCGGGATCCCGGCGAGCCGCGCGGGCGGGGCCGCCGACCAGTCGGCCACGACCCGCCGTACGACCGCGTCGGTGGGGGCGATGCGCACCGGGTCCGCGCAGCCGGCCACCGCCGGGAGCGGGCACAGCGCGAGCGCGAGGAGGCGTACGGCGGTGCGCCGACGGACCGGGGTCATCCACCGATCGTACGCACGGCCGGACTCAGGGCCGGGTCACCGAGGACACCGGCATCATCCCGACGGGGTCGTACCGCACCCGCGCGCCCGGGTACGGGGCGTGCACCACCTGGCCGTTGCCCACGTACATGCCGACGTGGCTGGCGTCGGAGCGGTACGTCACCAGGTCCCCGGGCTGCGCCTGCGACAGCGGGACCCGCCGGCCCGCGTACCGCTGGGCCTGCGAGGTGCGCGGCAGGGAGACTCCGGCCTGGCGGTACGACCACACCATCAGCCCGGAGCAGTCGAAGCCGGAGGGGCCGGTGGAGCCCCACACGTAGGGCTTCCCGACGGCGGCCCGGGCGGCCATCACGGCGGCCATGGCGCGGCCCGAGGCGTGCCCGCCGCCGGCGGGCAGGCCGGGCAGGCCGGGCATGCCGTCTCCGTGGCCCCGGCCGCCGGAGCGGGAGGCGCGCTCGAAGTCGGCGCGCTCCTCGGAGGGCATGTCGTTGAGCAGCCGGCGCGCGGCGGCGAGCTTCGCCGTGACGGAGCGCTTCTGGGTGGCCACCTCGGTGCGCAGCGCCTCCAGTTCGGCGAGCTTGCGGGAGGCGTCCTGGCGCTGCTGCCCGATCCGCCGCTGCTCCTCGCGGAGTTCGGCCAGCTGCTGGGCCCGGCGGCCGCTGAGCCGGCCCAGGACGGCGGCCTTGTCGAGGTAGGCGGCGGGGTCGTCGGAGAGCATCAGCTCGACGGTGGGGTCCAGGCCGCCGGAGCGGTACTGGGCGCCGGCGAAGGTCCCGAGGACCCCCCGCATGGTGTTGATGCGGTCCTGGCCGCGGGCGACGGCGTCCTGGGCCCGGGTGATCTGGGCGCGCAGGGCGTCGGCCTTCTCGCCGGCCTCGTTGTACCGCTCGGTGGCCTGCTCGGCCTCCTCGAAGAGCCGGTCGACCTGGGCGCGGGCGCTTCCGGCGGGGTCCTGGGGGAGGCCCGGGGAGGCGAGCGCGGGTGCGCCCGTGATGGCCACGGCGGCGCCCGCCGCGGCGGCGGTGAAGGCGGTGACCTTGGTGTTCCGGTCGAGGCCGCTGAGCCCGGACCGGCGGTGGGACGCCATGGGGAACCGCTCCCTTCCGCAGCGCGGGGCCCGGGTCCGCCCCCCATGGACGGCCGTGTACCGGGGTTCCGCGCTGGCAGACAGTAGCCGTGCGACCACGCACCGGCCAACGACCGCCGGGGAGCGGACATGACGGCGCCCCGCCTCAGACGCAGGTCATGGGCGGGGCGCGAGGTCAGGGCGGGTCCGCGCAATTCGCCCGGATGGGCGGTGTACGGCGCGTCCGGGGCGGGGGGTCAGATGCGGACGCCGAACTGGAACGGCATGTTGTCCATCGACTCGTACTTGACGCCTCCGCGCGGGTTGGAGGCGTGCAGGGTCATGTTGTTGCCGGCGTAGAGGCCGACGTGGTGCAGGTCGTCGTAGAAGAAGACCAGGTCACCGGGCTGGAGCTGGCTGCGGCCGATGCGCGTGCCGTCGTTCGCCTGGGTGTAGGTGGTGCGGCTGATGCCGACGCCGGCCTGGCCGTAGGCCCACTGGGTGAGTCCGGAGCAGTCGTAGGCGCTGGGGCCGGTGGCGCCCATGATGTACGCGCTGCCGAGCTTGGTCTTCGCGGCCGCCAGCGCGGCCCCGGCGCGGCCGGAGGCCTTCACCGCGGGGGCGGCCTTCTGCCCGGCCGCGCTCTGCCTGGCCTCCTCCTCCTTGAGCCGGCTGCGCTCCTGGGCGCTGAGCGTGTTGAGGAGGGCCTGGGCCTCGGCGAGCTTGTCCTGGGCGGCCTTCTTCTTCTCGCCGAGTTCCTTGCGGGTGGCGTCGAGGTCGGCGAGCTTGCTCGCGGCCTCCTGGCGCTGCTGGGCGAGGGCGCGCTGCTTGGCCTGGATCCTGGCGACCGCCTCCAGCTGCCTGCCGCTCAGCTGCTGGAGGGTGGAGGCCTTGTCGAGGTAGGTCTCGGGGTCGCCGGAGAGCAGGAGCGCGACGGAGGGGTCGATGCCGCCGCCGCGGTACTGGGCGGTGGCGAGCGAACCGAGGGTGTTGCGCAGGCCGTTGAGCTCGTCCTGGTCGCGGGCCACGGCGTCCTGGAGCCGCGCGATCTCCTTCTCGAGTTCCGCCTGGTGCTCGCGGGCCCCGTTGGACTTCTCGGTGGCCTGTTCGGCCTCCTCGTAGAGGGCGTCGACCTTGGTCTTGACCTCGTCCTTGTCCGGTCCGGCGGGGGCGGCCACGGCGGACTGCGCGGAGAGGGCGACCGCCGCGGCGGCGGTGGCGGTGAGCACGGTCGCGCGCGTGCGGGCCGGCGGCTTGGGTCGGCGGTGGGACGCCACGGGGGCGGGCTCCTTCTCCTCAGGGGCCCGCACCCGAACGGGTGCGCTACCGCACGAAGGTTTGAGCGGACCCTAGCGAGCTGCCCTTGATCACTTCAAACCCCCTGCGGAAAAAATCCCGTCGCCGTTCCGCTTCCTTCACAGAAGCCCCACGCTGCGTGCCGAGGAGCTGACGGTACGTCTTCCGCTTGCGTTACGAAACGCGCGAAAGCCGCTTGAGCAGCAATGCGGACGTCACCGGCCGGGCACCCGCCTTCGCCACCCCGTCGGCCACCTCGCGGTCGGTGGAGACCACCACCACCGGACGGCCGGGCGGCTCGGCCCGCACCAGCTGGCGGATCAACTCGTCCGCCGTCACACCGGCCTTGGAGAACAGCACCCGCACCCCGCGCGGCGGCGCGAGCAGCACCGGCGCCGCCAGCTCCGCACCGTCGAAGACGCACGTCATCTCGGCACCCGTCTGCGCGGCCAGCATCGACAGCCCGCCCAGCAGCCGCAGCCGCTGCTTCTCCAGCGGCATCGTCGGATAGCCGGTCTTCGTCACGTTGTAGCCGTCGACCACCAGATGCGCCTGAGGGAGCGCCAGCAGCTGGTCCAGCAGCGCCGGATCGGTCTCCGACAAGGCGCGCGCCGCGATGTCCTTCGGTGTCATCCGGCCCGGCTCCACCGCGTCCACGGTGTCGGCCGGCCGCGTCGAGACCGGCGGCAGCGCCAGCTCGCGGCGCAGCCCCGCCGCCGCGTCCAGCACGGTGTCCAGCAGCAGCCGCAGCCGCATGTCCTCGATGCTGCGCCCCTCCCGGGTGGCCCGGCGCGAGGTCTCCAGCGCCGACTCCACCTCCGCGAGGCGCGACTTGAGCCGCCGGGACTCGCTCTCGGCGGCGGCCACCTGCGCCGCCGCCTCACCTCGGATCCCGTCGATCTCGCCGCCCAGCTTGCGCAGGGCCGCCTCGCCCCGCTTGACGTCGCTCAGGGCGCTGCGCAGCTTGCGCTGAAGCGATTCCGCTTCCTTCCGGGCGGCCTCCAGCTCGGCCCGCACCTGCTCGCCACCGGAGCGCTGGGCCTCCTTCAGCTGCGCCAGCTCCTCGCGCAGCCGCTCCAGCTCCCGCCGCGTCTCGTCGCCGACCCGCTCGGCGTCGGCGCGCTGCGCCTCCTCACCGGCGGACGCCACCAGCTTGACCCAGCCGGCCGGGCGCAGCACGTACGCGGCGGCCGCCACGTCCAGCGGGTCCGCGGCGGCGGGCGGGGCACCCGACTCCAGGGCCCCGGTCAGCTCCGGCTGCGCCTCGCGCAGCTTCTCCGCGATCCGGCTGCGGAAGACCCCGTCGGTCTCCACGGCCGCGGCCATGGCGTTGCCCGCGAACTTGGCGCGCCGGGTCGGGGTGAACCGGGCGTACTGGCGCAGCTGCGCCGGGAGGTCCCCGACCGTCAGACCGCCGAAGGCGTCCGAGACGATCGCGACGACCCGGCGCCGCACGCCTTCCGGCAGCGGGCGGTCGAGGACCTCCGCGGCGTCGCCGGCCGCGTCGGCCGGCGTCGCGCCGCTTGCTGGCTCCACAATCCGTCACCCCTACCGTGATCTACTGTGGGCCCGGCTCCGTCAGGAGTCGGTGCCCGGCCTGTCCACGAGCTCGATCTGGTCCACCGCGTTGCACCAGCGGCAGCGGACCGACTCGATGGTCTCACTGACCACCTCGCGCTCCTCGACCTTGGGCTCCCCGGCGAGATCGAGGTGGACGTACTCCACGACCTTCGACGATCGGGTGACATCGAACCGCGTGAGGTTGCCGCACAGGGTGCAGCGCCACCGGGTGGTGTCGGTCGGCAGGGGAACCGTCATCAGGCCGCTCTCTCCTTCGTAGCTCATTCAATTAAAGCCCTACGCCGCGGTCGGCGGACCGCAGCACGTAACCCTACGGCCTGGCACCACCCTCAGGTGGGTCCGCCTGCGTCATGCTCTGTCGCATGATCGTAAAGTGGCGGACCCTGTGCGATGCCGCCCGGGGCCCCGTGGTCACGTACGCGCTGATCGCCGCCTGCTGCACGGTGTTCTTCCTCGGCCCGGCTTCTGGCCTGAACCCGGCCTACGGGACGGGTGATCTGCTGACGGAGACGGGGACGGCGTACTTCCGGCACTGGGGCGTCGTCCCGGACGAGCTCTTCTCGGGGGCCGGACGCCCGCTGCTGACCCCGCTGACGGCGCTCTTCGTCCACGGCAGCTGGCTGCACCTGCTCGGGAACATGCTGTTCCTCCACGTCTTCGGCGCGATGACGGAGGAGCGGATGGGCCGGGCCCCGTTCCTCGTGTTCTACGTCTGCACGGGATACCTCGCGCTGGCGGCCTACGCGGCGGCCAACGCGTCCTCGGACCAGACCCTGGTGGGCGCGTCGGGGGCGATCTCGGCGGCGCTGGGGGCCTTCCTGTGCCTCTTCCCGCGGGCGCGGGTGACCAGCCTGTTCCCGTTCCTGCTCTTCCTGCCGCTGCGCTTCCCGGCGTGGATCGTGCTGCTGTTCTGGTTCGGCCTCCAGTGGCTGGCCGCGCACCGCGCGGGGAGCGGTCCGGGGGTGGCCTACCTGGCCCACGTGGTGGGGTTCTCGCTGGGCTTCTGCTACGCGTGGGCCCGCTATCGCCGTAGAAGGTGTTCCGCGATTCAGGCGTAGTCGATCTCAAGGTTGTGCAGTCACGATGCCCTTGCGGTTGCCGGGCCAGGACGCCAACGGCGACTACGCGAAGTCATGACGCTGCCGCCTTCGGACCTCTTCCTGTCGAGGAATTGTGATGGCCATAAACCCCATTCATTGGGCGAACTGCTCACATAGGGTGCGTAGGGCGACTGATCCGTGACGGGAGGTGATGGCGGTGCAAGCTGCCCGCGCGCAGCGGAGGTTCCGGGGGAAGAACAAGGCCCCGAAGTGGCAGAAGCCCGACGATGGTCAGGTGTCGGTGATGGTGCTGCCGCTTGCCGTCACCTGCCCCGCCGACTTGGCCCGGCTGGAGAAGCTGTTCGACGCGATGTGGAGTATCAAGCGGGCCGTCCAGCGTGATGCCCGCGCCAGGGTCAATGCCTACTGGGCCGCGTTCCACGAGCGCGACGAGCACGGGGCGAAGGCCGTCCGGCAACGTCTCGGCCTGTCCCGTGAGACCCTGGAGCGTTGTGCGTACAAGCACCTCGAAGCCTCCGGGCACTTGCAGCACCATGCTTCGAAGGCCCTGGCGATGCACATGGCCGACGAGGTGTGGAACGGCGTCCAGCGGCACCTGTTCCCCGATGCCACCGGCAACCGCTTCGGGAAGCCGAAGACCGGGCGGTGGTACGACTTCTTCCGCGTGCCTGGCCGCGCCCGCTCCCACACCACCGACCGCAAGTGGGAGACCTTCCGCCTGGTCGGCAGCCTCCACGGCCACACCATGGCCTACACCGACGGCGGCCGGCACACCTTGATGCAGCCCCGCCGCATGCCAGTGCCGACCGTGCCGTCAGGCACCGTGCCCACAGGCAGGGCCACCGCGTCGGGTAAGCCCGGCGTCCGGAAGGCGACCTGGTGGGACCACACCGGGCCGCTCGCCGTGGTGTTCTCCGGTGGGCCCGACAGCAACCGGGGCGACCTCGTGCTCCCGGTGCGGGTGCCGCAGCGACCAGGCCAGTGGAAGCGGGTTGAACACTTCCTCGCCAACCCCGGACGCTGGCACAAAGTCGATCTCGTGCGCCGCCGTAAGGCGTCCGCGCCGGGCGGCTGGTCGTACGAGGCGCACCTGATGATCCTCGGCCCCGGCTACACCGCTCCCGCCATCCGGGCCATGCGTGAGCAGGCCGCCGTCCTGGACCGGATCGGCGGAGTGGACGGCAATGTCTCCAATGTGTCCGTGGTCTCCCTGCCCGCCGGCCTGGACCCCGCCGACGGCAAGCCGCAGTCCACCGAGATCACCCTCAGCCCCGAACAACGGTCGCTCCTGGAGCGGGAAGCACGGACGAGGCGCGGCCGTGCGCGGGCCCTGGAGCGCTCCCGCCGGGCGACGAATACCGAACAGTACCGGCTGTCGAAGAAGCAGGCCCGACGGGCGGAGCAGCGGACGGCCAAGGGCCTGAAGCCCAAGGCCGTCACCGTGCCCGGTGGCGCCCGTGCCGCCCGCGTCGATGGGGTGCCGAAGCAAGCGTTCCGCCGTGACCGGTTCTCCACCGGCTACCGGTATCTGTGCGCCCGCCAGGCCGAATCCGCTGCCTCGTCCGCCGATCACCGCAGCCACCGTGCCCGCCTCCTCGCCCGGCAGATCATCGCCGTCCACGGCCCCGTGCTCGTGATCGAGGACTGCGACATCCGCACCTGGTACCGGCTGTGGGGCAAGCCGCTCTCCCAGACCACCCCCGGCCTGCTCATCGCCGCCCTTGAGCGTGAATGCCAGGCCACTGGCGGCAGGCTCGTACGCGCCTCCACCTGGTCCACGGCCCTGTCCCAGCACTGCCTGTGCGGCAAACGTGTCACCAAGGCCCTGCGCGACCGTGAGCACCAGTGCAGCGCCTGCGGCCTCGCCGGAAAACGAGACCTCGTATCCGCCGCCCTGGCCGCGTTCGTCCGCTTCACCGACGCGGACGACCCCAAGACCGCCTACCTGGACACCACCGCGTCCCGGCACGCGCAGATCACCTTCTCCGAAGGGCTGGAAGAAGCCCTGCGGGAGTCAACCGCACCGAGCCAGACCACCGTTCGCGGTGCTGGTCATGCGGCAGTCCCACGGCAACGCCGTGGAACCTCTGCTCCCCGAACCGCCGGACGGCGGTCCCGAGCGACCCTGGATGAGCCACGCCACGTGCGTGACCACGCCGGAAAGCCCGGACACCGCCCCGGCTGCAACCCGCAGCTCACCTCTGGTGAATTGCGGATCAAGTCTTAGAGTGAGGAGACCAGTGCCTGACTGACTGGACTGACGAACTGCCGGCGAGGGAGACAACCAACCGTGATCACCGCGATCGTGCTCATCAAGACCAGCGTGGACCGGATCCCCGAGATCGCCGAGTCCATCGCGCAGCTGGACAGCGTCAGCGAGGTCTACTCCGTCACCGGTACGTACGACCTGATCGCCCTGGTCCGCGTCGCCCGCCACGAGAACCTCGCGGACATCATCCCGGGCCGCATCAGCAAGATCCCGGGCGTCGAGGCCACCGACACGCACGTCGCGTTCCGCACGTACTCGCAGCACGACCTGGAAGCCGCGTTCGCCATCGGCCTGGACGCGTAGCCGCACCGCTGCGCGGGGCCTCCTGGGGGCTCCGCGCCCAGACCCCCGCGCCTCGAACGCCGGCGGGGCTGGATTCTGCCGACCGGGGTCGGACGCTCCAGCCCCACCGGAACTACACGGCCGGCACGCAGCGGCCCTCTTCCGTGCGGTACTGCCACTTCGCCCCGTCCGCGACGAGTTCCTTCACCGCGCGGACGAACCGCTCGACGTGCTCGTCCGGAGTACCGGCCCCGAAGCTGACCCGGATCGCGTTCAGCGACCGCTCCCCCGGTGCCGCCTCCGGCGCCCCGCACTCCCCCTGGGCCTGCGGCTCACTGCCCAGCAGGGTCCGCACCAGCGGGTGGGCGCAGAACAGCCCGTCCCGCACCCCGATCCCGTACTCGGCGGACAGCGCGGCCGCGAAGTGCGAGCTGTTCCAGCCGTCGACCACGAACGAGATGACGCCGACGCGCGGGGCGTCGTCCCCGAACAGGGACAGCACCCGCACCGCCGGAACCTCCGCCAGGCCCTCGCGGACCTTGGCGATGAGGTGCTCCTCCCGGGCGACGAGGTTCTCGAAGCCGGCCTCCCGCAGCGCCCGGCAGGCGGAGGCGATGGAGTAGACGCCGATCACGTTCGGGGAGCCGGCCTCGTGGCGGGCGGCGGTGGTGTGCCACTCGACGTCGACGCCGCCGTCCTCGCGGCGGGCCACCTTGCGGGAGGCGCCGCCCCCGGCGAGGTACGGCTCCGCCTCCTGGAGCCAGTCGGCGCGGCCGGCGAGTACGCCCGAGCCGAAGGGCGCGTACAGCTTGTGCCCCGAGAAGGCGACCCAGTCCACGTCCAGCTCCCGTACGGAGACGGGGTGGTGGGGGGCCAGCTGGGCGGCGTCCAGCACGATCCGCGCGCCGTGGGCGTGCGCGGCGGCGGCGAGTTCCTTCACCGGCCACAGTTCACCGGTGACGTTGGACGCCCCGGTGACGCACACCAGCGCCGGGCCGTACGGGTCGCGGTCGGCGAGGGCCCGCTCCAGGGTGGCGACGGCCTCGCCGGGGGTGCGGGGGGCGTTGAGGTAGGTGACCCGGGCGTCGCCCCAGGGCAGCAGCGAGGCGTGGTGCTCGGTCTCGAAGACGAAGACCTGGCAGCCGGCCGGCAGCGCGGCGGCGAGCAGGTTGAGGGAGTCGGTGGTGGACCGGGTGAAGACGACCTGGTCGGCGGGGCGGCAGTCGAGGAACTCGGCGACCGTGGCGCGGCTCTGCTCGAACAGGTCGGTGGACAGCTGCGAGAGGTAGCCGGCGCCGCGGTGGACGCTGCCGTAGTACGGGGCGTACGCGGCCACGTCGTCCCAGACCCGCTGGAGCGCGGGGGCGCTGGCCGCGTAGTCCAGGGCCGCGTAGGTGACCTCGCCGCCGGTGACGAGGGGCACGGTGACGTCCCGGCCGAGCACCGGCAGCGGCCCCTCACAGGCGGGGACTTCGGCGGCGGTGGCGCAGGCGGCGGTGGCGGCGTTCAGGGATGCGGACATGGCGGTATCTCCCGGCAGGCAGGGCTGAATGGCTTCGGTGTGCCCGTACGCGGGTGCGGCGGCGCGTGGCGACGGCGGCCGTCAGGGGGTACGGGAAGGTCCTCGGACTGATCGGGGGTACGCGGAAGGGACCCTGGTCCGAGGGTTGAAGAAGGGGCGGAGTCGCCCTATCGCATTCGCTTGCTCACGGAAAACGCTCCTCGAGAGACCAGGACCCCTGGTGTCGAGGGATCCGCGCTTGCCGTAGACCTCGCTGCCTACGACCTGGTCATCACCCGGGGCACCCCGCCACGGAAGGAGGGTTGCCGGACAGCAAGCCGGGGCCTAAACGCTGTCACTCGTGACCTTGGAGAGCATCCTGCCACAAGATCCCGCACGCGCAAGACCCCGGTCCACGATGTGGACCGGGGCCGTGTCCGGAAGGACCGCTCGGGATCAGGTGTTGCTGGCCGTCACCCAGCGGTCCAGGACGGCGCGGGCGGCCCCGGAGTCGATGGCCTCCGCCGCGCGGGCCATGGCGGCCGCGAGCTGCTCCTCCAGCGTGCCCGTGCCGGGGTCCAGCGCCACCAGGGCGCTCGCCGAGTTCAGCAGGACGGCGTCGCGCACCGGGCCCGTCTCCCCCGCCAGCAGGCGGCGGGCGACGTCCGCGTTGTACGACGGGTCGCCGCCGCGCAGGGCCGAGATGTCGACCGTGCCGATGCCGACGTCGCGCGGGTCGAAGGCGTGCTCCGTGACCTCGCCGTCGCGGACCCACCACACCCGGGAGGTCCCGGTGGTGGTCAGCTCGTCCAGGCCGTCGTCGCCGCGGAACACCAGGGCGGAGGTGCCCCGCTCGGCGAGCACCCCGGCCATGATCGGGGCCAGCCGCGGGTCGGCCACGCCGACGGCCTGCGCCTTGACGCGGGCCGGGTTGGTGAGCGGGCCGAGGCCGTTGAACGCGGTGCGCACCCCGAGGTCGCGGCGGGCCGAGGCGGCGTACCGCAGGGCCGGGTGGAAGACGACCGCGGCGCAGAAGGTGATGCCGGCCTCCTCGGCCACCTGCGCCACCCGCTCCGGGGTGAGGGCCAGGTTGACGCCGAGCTTCTCCAGGACGTCGGAGGAGCCGCTGGCGGAGGACGCCGCCCGGTTGCCGTGCTTGACGATCTTGGCGCCGGCACCGGCGGCCACGATGGCGGACATGGTCGAGATGTTGACCGTCTTGGCGCCGTCGCCGCCCGTGCCGACGATGTCCACGGTCCGCCCGGGCACCTCGATCAGGTTGGCGTGGGCGTACATCGTGCGGACCAGCCCCGTGTACTCGGCCACCGTCTCGCCCTTGGCCCGCAGGGCCACGGCGAAGCCCGCGATCTGCGCGTCGGTGGCCTCGCCGCGCATGATCCGCTCCATCGCCCAGGCGGTGTCCTCGGCGGCGAGGTCCTGACGGGTGAGCAGCGCTTCCAGGATGCCCGGCCAGCCGCGGGCCGCCACGCTGTCGCCGCCTGCCGGGGTCGCAACGTTCATGGTCAGCTCCTGCTGCTCGTCGGGGGTCGTACGTCGAATGAGAAGGATCTCTAGCCTATCCAGCCCGGGGGACGGCAAAGAGCCCCGTCCAGTGACTGGACGGGGCTCTCGCCGTGGCGACACCAGGACCGGCCGGGCCGGTCCCTCAAGCGGTCGTGCCGGAGATCAGTGGTGGCCGTGGCCGGACTGGATCTCCTTGTACTCCTCCACCGTGGGCTTCGGAATCTGGTTGTTCTCCGCGTAGAAGCCCTTGCTGAGCTTCGCCCGCAGCTTCTCGCCGCGCGTCACCTTGCGCTCGACACCGTTCTCGTCGACCGTCGGGCCGATCTCGACCGGCTTGTACTGCTCGTGCGCGGTGAGCGTGTGCAGCTTGCCCTGCGACAGCGGCTCGTGGACCTCGACGAACTCACCGTGCGGCAGGCGCTTGATGATGCCGGTCTCGCGACCGTGCAGCACCTTGTCGTGGTCCCGGCGCTGGAGGCCGAGGCAGATCCGCTTGGTGACGATGAACGCCAGGACCGGGACGACGAAGAAGCCGATCCGGACGAACCACGTGATCGAGTTGATCGACAGGTGGAAGTACTGGGCGAACATGTCGTTGCCGCCGCCGATGAGGAGCACGATGTACTCCGCGATCCAGGCGACACCGAAGGCCGTACGGGTCGGGACGTTGCGCGGGCGGTCCAGGATGTGGTGCTCGCGCTTGTCGCCGGTGACCCAGGACTCGATGAACGGCCAGACGGCGATGGCGCCGAGGACCAGCGGGAAGAGCAGCAGCGGGATGAACACGCCCAGGACGAGCGTGTGGCCCCACAGGTTGATCTCCCAGCCCGGCATGGCTCGGATGAGGCCTTCCGGCATACCCATGTACCAGTCGGGCTGCGCACCGGTGGACACGTGGTCCGGGCGGTACGGGCCGAGCGCCCAGATCGGGTTGATCGAGGCGATCGCCGCGATGGCCGCGATGACACCGAAGACCAGGAAGAAGAAGCCTCCGGCCTTGGCCATGTAGACCGGCAGCAGCGGCATGCCGACGACGTTGTTGTTCGTCTTGCCGGGGCCGGCGAACTGGGTGTGCTTGTGGAAGAACACCAGGATCAGGTGCGCGACCAGCAGGCCCATCATGATGCCGGGCAGCAGCAGGATGTGCACCGAGTAGAAGCGCGCGACGAAGTCGCCGCCCGGGAACTCCCCGCCGAAGAGGAACATCGACAGGTAGGTGCCGACGACCGGGACGGACAGGATGGCGCCCTGCATGAAGCGGACACCGGTACCCGAGAGCAGGTCGTCCGGCAGCGAGTAACCGGTGAAGCCGGTGAACATGCCGAGGACCAGCAGCAGGAAGCCGAAGATCCAGTTGACCTCACGCGGCTTGCGGAACGCGCCGGTGAAGAAGACGCGCATCATGTGCACGACCATGGCCGCGACGAAGATCAGCGCCGCCCAGTGGTGGATCTGGCGGATCAGCAGGCCACCGCGGACGTCGAAGCTGATGTCCAGGGTCGAGGCGAAGGCCTCGGACATCATGACGCCCTGCATCGGCACGTACGAGCCGTGGTACACGACCTCGTTCATGCTCGGGTGGAAGAACAGCGTCAGGTACACACCCGTGAGGATGATGATGATGAAGCTGTAGAGGCAGATCTCACCCAGCATGAAGGACCAGTGGTCCGGGAAGATCTTGCGCATGTTGGCCTTGGCGAGGCCGTAGATGCCCAGGCGGCCGTCCGCCCAGTCGGCTACGCGCTCGCCGCGCGACGCGTTGCGCGCCGGGCCGGCCGAGGTGTTCGTGGAGGTGCTCATCCGCGCTCCCAGAATGCAGGACCGACGGGCTCTTCGAAGTCGCCGTGCGCCTCGAGGAAGCCTTCGTCATTCACGCCGATCCGCAGCTGCGGAAGCGCGTGACCGGCCGGGCCGAAGATGACACGGGCGCCGTCGGAGAGGTCGAAGGTGGACTGGTGGCACGGGCAGAGCACGTGGTGCGTCTGCTGCTCGTACAGGCTGATCGGGCAGCCGACGTGGGTGCAGATCTTGGAGAAGGCGACGATCCCCTCGTGGGACCACTCCAGCTCCTGCTTGTCCTTGATGTCCTCCGGCTTGATGCGGACGATCATCAGGGCGGCCTTGGCGATCTGCGTCTGGAAGTCGTGCTGGTCCTCCTCCAGGCCTTCCGGCATGGCGAAGGTCAGCGAACCGACCAGGACGTCCTCGGGACGCAGCGGCTCCATCGTGTTCTGGTTGATGAGCAGCTTGCCCTTGGACCACAGGGTCTTGCGCAGCTTGTCCTCGGGCAGCGGGCCCAGGTCGCGCAGGATCACGACGGCGGAGAGCGGCAGCAGGGCCAGCGCGCCGAGCATCGTGTTGCGGATCAGCGGGCGGCGGCCGATGCCGGACTCGTTCGCACCGTCGGCGAAGTCCTGCATGACCTTCGCCTTGACCTCCGGGGAGGCGGCGATCTCGTGGCGCTCGTCGGCGACCTCGACGTCCGACATCAGCGTGCGGGCCCAGTGGACCGCGCCGGCGCCGATGCAGAACAGGGCCGTGCCGAGCGTCATGCCGAGCGCGAAGTTGAGCGCGCTGACCTTGCCGATCGGGAAGATGAACACGATCTTGTCGACCGGGAAGGCCACGTACGAGGCGATGAAGCCGATCGTGGCCAGCATCGACAGCGTGAACAGCATCGCGACCGTGCGCTCGGACCGCTTGGCGGCCCGCTCGTCGATGTCCTGGATGCGCGGCTTGTGGACCGGGAGGCCGGGGTCCGCGAACGGGTCGTCCGCGACCGCTACGGCACCGTGGTGCGCGTCGCCCTGCTCGCTCGGCAGGTGCTTGTCTTCGGGAATGTCTTGGCTACTCATGACTTCTTGGCCTTAGCGGTGTGGGCCGCGACCCAGACGGCAACAGCGATCAGCGCACCCAGACCGAAGATCCAGCCGAACAGACCCTCGGAGACGGGACCGAGGCCGCCGAGCTTGAGGCCACCGGGGCTGGTGGACTTCTCGCCGTTGACGTTCTCGAGGTACGCGATGATGTCCTTCTTCTGCTTCTCCGGCATGGTGCTGTCCGGGAAGGAGGGCATGTTCTGCGGGCCGGTCAGCATGGCCTCGTAGATGTGCTTCGGCGAGACGTCCTCGAGGTTCGGGGCGTACTTGCCGTTGGTCAGCGCGCCACCCTCGCCGGTGAAGTTGTGGCACTGCGCGCAGTTGTTGCGGAACAGCTCGCCACCAGCGGCGATGTCGGCACCCGCCGGGTCGTACTGCTTCTCGGTCGGCGTGATCGGGCCGGCACCGAGGGACGCGATGTACGCCGCGAGCTGGTCGATCTGGGGCTGGGTGTAGATGTTCGGCTTCTTCGGCACCTGGGCGCCGGGCTGCTGGGCGGGCATGCGGCCCGTGCTCACCTGGAAGTCGACGGCCGCGGAGCCGACGCCGACCAGGCTGGGGCCGTCAGTGGAACCCTGACCGCCGGTTCCGTGGCAGCTTGCGCAGCCCACGGCGTAGAGCTTCTTGCCCTCCTCGATGGCGAGGGACTGGGCGGTTTCATCGGCCTGCGCCTTGCCCGCGGGCGCGAAGGCGGCGTACAGCCCCCCCGTGACCGCCAGCGCGAAGAGTAGAACGACGACCGCCGCCAGCGGATGGCGTCGTCGTGCGGAGAGCTTTTTCACGGATTACCCCGGTGTCAGGATCTTCTGCGTCGGTGTTTCTGGACGGTGTGCCGAGCGGTACCCGGCGACGTGATCGCTACTTGATCAGGTAGATCGTCGCGAAGAGGCCGATCCAGACGACATCGACGAAGTGCCAGTAGTAGGACACGACGATGGCCGACGTGGCCTGTTCGTGGGTGAACCTCTTGGCCGCGTACGTCCGGCCGAGGACCAGCAGGAAGGCGATGAGACCGCCCGTCACGTGCAGACCGTGGAAGCCGGTGGTCAGGTAGAAGACCGTGCCGTACGGGCCGGACGAGAGGGACATGCCCTCGTGCTTGACCAGCTCGGTGTACTCGAACACCTGGCCGCCAATGAAGATCGCACCCATGACGAACGTGATGATGAACCACGTCCGGAGCTTCTTCACGTCACCGCGCTCGGCGGCGAACACGCCGAGCTGGCAGGTGAGGGAGGAGAGCACCAGGATCGTGGTGTTCGTCGCCGAGAAGGGCAGATTCAAGGCCGCGGCCTGCTCTGTCCAGTACTCGGCACCCGTCACGGATCGCAGGGTGAAGTACATCGCGAAGAGGGCCGCGAAGAACATCAGCTCGGAACTCAACCAGATGATGGTTCCGACGCTGACGAGGTTCGGCCGATTGACCGTCGGGTGCGCGTGCCCGGTATCTACTGTCGTTGCTGTCGCCACGACCGACATTATGTCGGTCGCTTATCCCGCCCTCACCCCGGGGGGTGCCGTTCGGAGTGTCAGGGGGGTGTGCAAGGCCCGAACGGCCCATCAGGAGACCGCTCGCGAGGCTTGCGGAACCGATGTTGACAGCGGGTCGGACGGAGTAGCATCCCGCGCATCATCAGCGTGATTCACGGCCAGGTGGAGGACGAAATGCGGGCGACTGCGCGGGTTCTGGTCTACAGCGACGACGCGGGCACCCGGGAGCAGGTGCGGCTGGCCGCCGGGCGCAGGCCCGCGGCGGACCTGCCGCCGGTGGAGTTCCTGGAGTGCGCCACGCTTCCAGCGGTCCTCAAGGAGCTGGACGCGGGCGGCATCGACCTGTGCGTGCTGGACGGCGAGGCGGTTCCGGCCGGGGGCATGGGCGTGTGCCGGCAGATCAAGGACGAGATCTTCCGGTGCCCCCCGGTGCTGCTGCTGATGGGACGGCCCCAGGACGCGTGGCTGGCCACGTGGAGCCGGGCGGACGCGGCGGTCACCCTTCCGGTGGACCCCGTCGACTTCCCCGACACCCTGGCGGGGCTGTTGAGGTCGCGGCTGTCGCCGGCCGCCTGAGGCTGCTGGGGCGCCCGGGGCGCCCGGTTGCACGACACGGGCCCGCGGTCCGGCCTGTCGGCCGGGACGCGGGCCCGTGCGGCCTTCTGCGGGGCTCTCAGACGGTGGGGCGCAGTCGCGCCTGGTCGACGGGGCTGCGGCCCTCCTGGGTGCCCTTGAGGAGGGCGCTGCCCTCGCGCCACTCCTTCCACTCCATGTTCCAGTCGCCGAAGCCGTTCCCGAAGGTGTCCATGTCGTCGCCGATGCTGTTGATCACCTTGACGATGTCGCCCTCGGTGATGTTCTCGTAGAACCAGGCGGCGTTGCCGGTGCTCATGCCGGTGCAGCCGTGGCTGACGTTCTCGTAGCCCTGGGAGCCGACCGACCAGGGCGCGGCGTGGACGTACTCGCCGCTCCAGGTGACCCGGGTGGCGTAGTAGACGGGCAGGTTGTAGTACTCGCTGCCGCCGATGCCGACGGTGTCGCCGCGCATCTGGACGAAGTACTGCTTGCCGAGTACCACCTTGACCCCGTTGCGGGTGGAGAAGCCGGGCTTGCCGGTGGTCACCGGGATGGTGTTGATCACTTCGCCGTTGCGCTCGAAGGTGAGGTAGTGCGAGGCGGCGTCGGTGGTGACCTCGACGCGGTCGCCGATCTCCAGCTTCAGGGGCTTGGACGCGGCTCCGTGGAGTTCGTCGGAGACCTTGATGCCCTCCAGGTTGCTCCGTACGGAGACGGTGGTGTGGGCGGGCCAGTAGTCCTTCGGGCGGTAGTGCAGGTTCTTGTCGTCCACCCAGTGCCAGGCGCCGTCGACGCCGGCGGGCGCGTCGACGACGAGGGCCCGTTCGACGATGGCGCGGGCGGCCTTGTCCTTGACGGGCTCGTTGAGTTCGGCGGTGAGGGGCTGTCCGACGCCGTACTTGCCCTCGTCCGGGCCGAATTCGACCTTGAGGACCGTCTTGGCCGGGGTGGTCTCGAAAGTCAGCGTGCGCTGCCCCGGGGCGCCGCGCTGGTCCTCCGTGCTGACGAGGACCGTGTAGCGCACTCCCGCGGCCATGGGGACGGTGCTGTGCCAGCGGTCGCCCTTGGCGGAGAGTTCGCCCGCCAGGCGGCGGCCGTGGGTGTCGACGGCCATCACGTCGGTGATCCGCGCCTCGGCTCCCTTGGCGGTGACCTCCAGCGGCTTGTCCGGATCGGTGGGGCGGCCGCCCGGGGGCTGGTTGAAGACGATCTGGTCGCCCGCGTCGTACGGGCGGGCGGACAGCGGGTTGTTGTCGCCGGACCCGCATGCGGTGGCGCCGGCCCCGAGGGACGCGACCAGCAGGGAGCAGCTGAGTACCGTCCAAAGACGCGGTGAGTGGTTCATGCGCCCAACGCTATGAAGATATGACAAATCCAGCGCGCGGGGTGACTGCAAACGAGGGGCCCGGACTCCTCCGAAAAGGTGTCCGGGCCCCTCTGTACTGCTCTCTACTGCTCTGTGCGGCTCGTACCGCTACCGCTTACTGATTCTGGTTCTCACCGCGGTAGTACTCGTACACCCAGCCCCACAGGCCGATCAGGATGATCGGGGCCGAGAAGTACATGAGCCACCAGCCGAAGACGACGCCCATGAACGCGAGCGCGCCACCGATGGCGAGCGAGAGCGGCTGCCAGCTGTGCGGGGAGAAGAACCCCAGCTCGCCGGCCTCGTCCGCGACGTCGGCCTCCAGGTTGTCCTGGGCCATCTCGTCCACGCGCTTGGCCGTGAAGGCCAGGTAGTAGCCGATCATGGCGCTCAGGCCGAAGGCCAGCGCGAGAGCGGTGGTTCCGACCGGCTCCTTCGACCAGACGCCGTAAACGACGGTCATGATCAGGATGAAGACGGAGAGCCAGAGGAACATCTTGCCCTGGATCTTCACTTGCCGGCCTCCTTGCCACCGGTGACGGCCTTCGCCGGGGCGTGGTCCTCGAGGTGGTCGAGGGCCGCGATCTCCGGGTGGTGCAGGTCGAACGCCGGCGATTCACTGCGGATGCGCGGCAGGGTGAGGAAGTTGTGCCGCGGCGGCGGGCAGGACGTCGCCCATTCGAGCGAACGGCCGTAGCCCCACGGGTCGTCGACCTCGATCTTCTTGCCGTACTTCGCCGTCTTCCAGACGTTGTACATGAAGGGCAGCATCGACAGGCCCAGCAGGAAGGAGCTGATCGTGGAGATGGTGTTCAGCGCCGTGAAGCCGTCGGCCGCGAGGTAGTCCGCGTAACGACGCGGCATGCCCTCGGCGCCCAGCCAGTGCTGCACCAGGAAGGTGCCGTGGAAGCCGATGAACAGCGTCCAGAAGGTGATCTTGCCGAGGCGCTCGTCCAGCATCTTGCCCGTGAACTTCGGCCACCAGAAGTGGAAGCCGGAGAACATCGCGAAGACCACGGTGCCGAAGATGACGTAGTGGAAGTGCGCGACGACGAAGTACGAGTCGGAGACGTGGAAGTCCATCGGGGGCGAGGCCAGGATGACGCCGGTCAGACCACCGAAGGTGAAGGTGATCAGGAAGCCGACGGCCCACAGCATCGGGGTCTCGAAGGACAGCGAGCCCTTCCACATGGTGCCGATCCAGTTGAAGAACTTCACACCGGTCGGTACCGCGATCAGGAAGGTCATGAAGGAGAAGAACGGCAGCAGCACACCGCCGGTGACGTACATGTGGTGCGCCCACACGGTCACCGAGAGGCCGGCGATCGCGATCGTCGCGGCGATCAGACCGATGTAACCGAACATCGGCTTGCGCGAGAAGACCGGGATGACCTCGGAGATGATTCCGAAGAACGGCAGCGCGATGATGTACACCTCTGGGTGTCCGAAGAACCAGAAGAGGTGCTGCCACAAGAGTGCGCCGCCGTTGGCCGCGTCGAAGACGTGCGCGCCGAACTTGCGGTCGGCCTCCAGCGCGAAGAGCGCGGCGGCGAGGACCGGGAAGGCGAGCAGGACCAGGACACCGGTCAGCAGCACGTTCCAGGTGAAGATCGGCATGCGGAACATCGTCATGCCGGGAGCGCGCATGCAGATGATCGTGGTGATGAAGTTGACCGAGCCGAGGATCGTGCCGAAGCCGGAGAAGGCCAGACCCATGATCCACATGTCGGCGCCGATGCCCGGCGAGCGGACCGCGTCCGACAGCGGGGAGTAGGCGAACCAGCCGAAGTCGGCGGCACCCGAGGGGGTGACGAAGCCGGCCACCGCGATGGTCGAGCCGAAGAGGTAAAGCCAGTACGCGAACATGTTCAGCCGCGGGAACGCCACGTCGGGCGCGCCGATCTGCAGCGGCATGATCCAGTTCGCGAAGCCGGCGAACAGCGGGGTCGCGAACATCAGCAGCATGATCGTGCCATGCATGGTGAACGCCTGGTTGAACTGTTCGTTCGACATGATCTGCGTGCCCGGACGGGCCAGCTCGGCGCGCATGAAGAGCGCCATGATCCCGCCGATGATGAAGAACACGAACGACGTGACCAGGTACATCGTGCCGATGGTCTTGTGGTCGGTGGTGGTGAGCCACTTCACGACCACGTTGCCCGGCTGCTTGCGCCGCACCGGCAGCTCGTTCTCGTACGAGTCAGCTGCGGCGGCACCCTGGGATTCGTTGAGGATGCTCACAGTTTGTTCGTCTCCGCATTCCGGGCCGGGTCAGTCTGCTTGATGCCGGCCGGCAGGAAGCCGGTCTGACCCTTCTCCGCCAGCTCCTTCAGGTGCGCCCGGTACTTCTCCGGGGAGACGACCTTCACGTTGAAGAGCATGCGGGAGTGGTCGACACCGCAGAGCTCGGCACACTTGCCCATGAAGGTGCCTTCCTGGGTCGGGGTGACCTCGAAGACGTTGGTGTGACCGGGGATCACGTCCTGCTTGAACAGGAAGGGCACCACCCAGAACGAGTGGATGACGTCGTTCGACGACAGGATGAAGCGGACCTTCTCGCCCTTGGGCAGGTAGAGGGTCGGCCCCGGGTTGCCGGTCTGGATGTTCCGGTCGCCGGGAACACCCTTCTCGTAGACGCCCTCGGCGCCCGCCGGGAACTGCTTGATGAAGCGGTCCGGCAGGGAGGCGAGCTCCTTCGGGGTCTCGCCCGCCTTCGGGGTCGCGGCATCGCCGTCGACGTTCTCGACGTAGTTGAAGCCCCAGCTCCACTGGAAGCCGATCACGTTGATCGTGTGCGCCGGCTTCTTGGAGAGGGAGAGCAGCTTCGACTCATCACGCGCGGTGAAGTAGAAGAGCACCGAGACGATGATGAGCGGGACCACGGTGTACAGCGCCTCGATCGGCATGTTGTACCGGGTCTGCGCGGGGACCTCGATCTTCGTCCGGCTACGCCGGTGGAAGATGACGCTCCACATGATCAGGCCCCACACCAGGATGCCCGTGATGAGAGCGGCCGCCCAGGATCCCTGCCACAGGGAGAGGATGCGAGGCGCCTCCTCCGTGACCGGGGTGGGCATTCCGAGGCGGGGGAAGTCTTTCCAGGTGTACGAGCAACCAGTGGCGGTCGCCAGGACCACGCCCGCAGTCAGCGCCTGCAGCAGCTTCCGCCGCATCGGGCGCCGCGGCGAGCGGTCGGAGCCGTAGGGACTCACGTAGCGCCTTCCCGAGAGTCTCGGCCCGCGCGGCCGGCCGCGGCCGTGTTCGGGTCGGTCGCCGGCCCTGACGCAGGCAGGGGTTTGGATGTTTATGCGGACCAAACCCTACTGGACGCTATTTGGGGTCGCGCGGGGAGGGTGCCCAACGCGCCGCTACTGCCCCCGAAGGGATGGATCCGCCGTACGGGGGACGGGCCGAACGGCCCTGAACGGCGGGCTCCGGACGGCATCTGACGGTCCCTGAACCGGATGCGCGCGGGGCGGGCCCCGCCCGGACTCCGGCCACCATCTACCGTGGCCGGATGCCGTACTTCGACACCGCGTCCGCCGCTCCCCTGCACCCCGTGGCCCGTCAGGCGCTCCAGGCCGCCCTGGACGAGGGCTGGGCGGACCCCGCCCGGCTGTACCGGGAGGGGCGGCGGGCCAGGCTGCTGCTGGACGCGGCGCGCGAGGCGGCGGCCGAGGCGGTGGGATGCCGCGCCGACGAGCTCGTGTTCACTCCTTCGGGGACGCACGCGGTTCACACCGGCATGGCGGGCGTGCTCGCGGGACGCCGGCGGACGGGCGGCCATCTGGTCGTATCGGCGGTGGAGCACAGCTCCGTACTCCATGCGGCGGACGCGCACGCGGCGGCCGGCGGGACGGTGACGGAGGTTCCGGTGGACCGGCTCGGCGCGGTCTCCGCCGCCGGGTACGAAGCCGCGCTCTCCTCCACCACGGCTCTGGCGTGTCTCCAGTCCGCCAACCACGAGGTGGGCACGGTCCAGCCGGTGGCCGAGGTCGCCGAGGTCTGCGGGGCCGCCGGGGTGCCGCTGCTCGTGGACGCCGCCCAGTCGCTGGGGTGGGGCCGGGTGGAGGGCGCGTGGTCGGTCCTGGCGGCCAGCGCCCACAAGTGGGGCGGCCCGCCCGGGGTGGGCCTCCTCGCCGTCCGCAAGGGTGTCCGGTTCTCCGCCCAAGGCCCCGTCGACGAGCGGGAGTCGGGCCGCTCCCCCGGCTTCGCCAACCTGCCCGCCATCGTCGCGGCGGCGGCCTCGCTGCGGGCGGTGCGGGCCGAGGCGGACGCGGAGGCGGCCCGGCTGCGGATCCTGGTGGACCGGCTGCGGCGGCGGGTGGTCCGGCTGGTGCCCGACGTCGAGGTGGTCGGGGACGCCGACCGGCGCCTGCCCCACCTGGTCACGTTCTCCTGCCTCTACGTCGACGGGGAGACCCTGCTGCACGAGCTGGACCGGGCGGGGTACTCCGTCTCCTCCGGCTCCTCCTGCACCAGCTCCACGCTGACCCCCAGTCACGTGCTGCGGGCGATGGGGGTGCTGTCGGAGGGGAACGTACGGGTCTCCCTGCCGCCGGGCACCTCCGCCGACGAGGTCAACGGCTTCCTGGAGGTACTGCCGGGCGCGGTGGCGGGCGTACGGGAGAAGCTCGGCGTCCCGGAAGCCGCTCCTCCGGCGGCCCCGGTGGCGGAGTCGGTCGAGATCGACGCCCTGGGCCTGCGCTGCCCGCAGCCGGTGATCGAGCTGGCCCGGGCCATCGCCACGGTCCCGGTCGGCGGCACCGTCACGGTCGTCTCCGACGACGAGGTGGCCCGCCTGGACATCCCGGCGTGGTGCGCGATGCGCGGCCACACGTACCTGGGCGAAGCCCCGCGGGGTGCGGGCGTGGCGTACCAGGTCCGCCGGGAGGCGTGACCCCCTTTTGACGCGCCGCTCGCGCGGCGCGTCAAGGAGGAGTGCGGCGCGTTAAGAGGCGGCCAGGTGCGCGCGCACCTCGGCGGCGGCCTCTTCGCCGTAGGCCTTCGTGAAGCGCTCCATGAAGTGGGCACGGGCCAGGGTGTACTCCTGGGTGCCCAGGGTCTCGATGACCAGGGTGGCCAGCATGCAGCCGATCTGCGCGGCCCGCTCCAGGCCGACGCCCCAGCCGAGGCCCGTCAGGAAGCCCGCGCGGAACGCGTCGCCGACGCCGGTCGGGTCGACCTTCGCGGTCTCCTCCGGGCAGCCGACCAGGATCGGCTCGTGGCCGACGCGGTCGATGCGCACGCCCTGCGAGCCGAGGGTGGTGACGCGGGTGCCGACCTTGGCGAGGATCTCCTCGTCGGTCCAGCCGGACTTCGACTCGATGAGGCCCTTCTCGTACTCGTTCGAGAAGAGGTACGTCGCGCCCTCCATCAGGGTGCGGATGTTCTCGCCGTCCATGCGGGCGATCTGCTGCGAGAAGTCCGCGGCGAAGGGGATCCCGCGGGTGCGGCACTCCTCCGTGTGGCGGAGCATCGCCTCGGGGTCGTCGGCGCCGATGAGGACGAGGTCGAGTCCGCCCACGCGGTCGGCGACGGCCTTGAGCTCGATCTGGCGGGCCTCGCTCATCGCGCCCGTGTAGAAGGAGCCGATCTGGTTGTGGTCGGCGTCGGTCGTGCAGACGAAGCGCGCGGTGTGCAGCACCTCGGAGATCCGGACGGACTCGGTGTCGACCCCGTGGCGGTCCAGCCACGCGCGGTACTCGTCGAAGTCCGAGCCGGCCGCGCCGACGAGGATCGGGCGGCTGCCGAGCTGGCCCATGCCGAAGCAGATGTTCGGGCCGACGCCGCCCCGCCGCACGTCGAGGTTGTCGACGAGGAAGGAGAGGGAGACCGTGTGGAGCTGGTCGGCGACGAACTGGTCGGCGAAGCGGCCCGGGAAGGTCATGAGGTGGTCGGTGGCGATGGAGCCGGTGACTGCGATGCGCACGGCGTGGATGCTCCTGCGGATGACGGCGGGTGACAATCAAAACTACCGGGTCCGCGCCCATACTCCGACCCGGCGAAACTACCCCGTAGTAGGACTTCCTTCGCCCAGGATGGCGCCCATACGGTGCCCCCATGACCTATACCGATGGCTTCGGGTACGCGGACCACGCCTCCGACGCGCGGCCCGGCTTCGCACGGCTGCTCGGCGACTGCGCCCGGATGGCCCCGCACTGGCCCGTGGAGCGGGAGCCCCGGCCGGGGCGGGTGGCGCCCTCGCAGATCCACGGGGTGAGCGTCCCGCCCTCCTCGGCCCGGCTGATCGCCGGCACCGCCGCGTACGGCGACTAGGGCGGCTGGGGCAACCGGGGGAACGAGGGGAACCGGTTTCGCGGCCGACGCGTCACACCCGCATCACGTACGGCGGGACACGCTAAGGAGCGATGCGGTGACCAGCGAACAACCCGACACATCACGCGGCACACGACGGCGGCCCGCCTGGGCCGTCGGCTCGATCGCGGCCGCCGTCCTGCTGGCCGGCGGCGGTACGGCGTACTGGGCGTCGACGGCGTACGGCGACGCCTCGGGCGGCACGGCCCGTACGGCTGACAGCGCGGCCGTCGCGCCGCGCTCGGCGGGGTCCCCGACGGGCCCCGGCATCGCCCCCGGGGAGCCGGACCCCTCCGGCGGGCCGGTGACGTACCGGGCGGACGTGAAGCTGCCCGACGGGCCGGGCACCGCACCCGCCTTCGCCGCGTCCGGGGAGGTGGCCTCCGACGAGGTGGCCCGGCTCGCGAAGGCGCTCGGCGTCGCCGGCGTGCCCCGCCTGGTCGGCGAAACCTGGCAGGCCGGCGAGGCCGCCGACGGCTCCGGGCCCCGGCTCACGGTGACCCGCAAGGCCCCCGGCACCTGGGCGTTCTCGCGCTACCAGGGCGGCGGCACCGGTGTCGGGGACGACTGCGTGCGCGGCAAGGACACCTGTGGCCCGGCCACGCTCCCCCAGGGCCCCCAGGAGGGTGCGGGCGCGGCGAAGCCCGTCTCCGAGCAGGCCGCGAAGGCCGCCGCGGCGCCGGTGCTCGCGGCCGCCGGGCAGGGCGACGCCAAGGTGGACGCGCACCTCACCCAGGGTTCCGTCCGGGTGGTGAGCGCCGACCCGGTGGTGGGCGGGCTCCCGACCCAGGGCTGGTCCAGCAAGATCAGCGTCGGGGCCGACGGCGCGGTGGTGGCGGGCAGCGGGGAGCTGAAGGCCCCGGTCCGCGCGGGCGAGCAGGCCGTGGTCGGGGCCGCCGAGGCCCTGGAGCGGCTCAACGCGGCGGCGAAGGGCGGCGACGGCACCGGCCCGGGCCCGAGCGGCTGTGCGACCACGGTGCCGCTGACCCCGGACACCCCGACGGGCGCGACGGACACCTTGCCCTGCAACCCGGAGCCGCGGCCGATGAAGCCGCCGCGGACCGAGAGCGTGCGGGGGGCCGTGCTGGGGCTGGTCGCGGGCACCGTGGACGGCGGGCGGGGCCTCGTGCCGGCCTGGCTGTTCGAGGTGGCGGGCGCGCAGGGCAAGCCGGGCCGCACGGTGGCCCAGCCGGCCGCGGCGCAGGACGCGGGCACGCCGGTGCCGTCGAAGCCGCACACCGTGCCGGGGTTCTCGTACGCCCAGGCCGACCGGACGCTGACGGTGAACTTCTGGGGCGGGGTGTGCAGCACCTACACCCTGGAGGCCCGGGAGGAGGCGGCTTCTGTCCTGGTGAAGATCACGGACACCCCGAACAAGCCCGACCAGGCCTGCATCATGATCGCGCAGGAGATGGCGCTGACGGCGACGCTCCAGCAGCCGCTCGGCGACCGCAAGGTGGTCGACGCCACGTCGGGCAAGCCGCTCCCCCGCCAGTAGGCCCGGCGGCGGAACGCGCGAGGGGGGGGGGGGGGAGGGGGGGGGGGGGGGGTGGGGGGGGGGGGGGGGGGGGGTGGGCGGGGGGGGGGGGGGGGGGGGGGGAGGTCGGAACGCC
>NZ_JBWKEZ010000091.1:0-27667 GCF_056434525.1 Streptomyces sp. NPDC044002 | reverse complement strand
CGCCTCAATCGCCGGCGGGGCTGGAAGTGCGCTGCGCGCACTCCGACCCCGGCCGGCAAATTCCAGCCTCGCCGGCGTTTGAGGCGCGGGGGTCTGGGGGCGGAGCCCCCAGGAGGGGTCCGGGGCGGAGCCCCGGGGAACGGTGGAAGGGTGGGTAGGGGACCGGCCCGCGCAGCGGCGCCGCCGCCCGCGGCCGGGCCCGCTCCGCGCAGCGGGAAGCGGCCGGCGGCCGGCCCCGACCGGACCCCGCGCCGCGGCCGGCGGGCAGGGTCTCGGTGGGCGGGACGGGACGATGCCCGGCCGTGACGTTGGTCATTCCGGCGGCGCGGTTTTCCCCCGCGATAAGGGCATATGACGGCGGCCCTCCCCCGGCGGCCATTCCGCTCGCCCGCACCCTCCCGCTAGGGTCACCCGCATGAGCGCACCTTCGGGGGGAGGCAAGGAACCGGAGACGATGCCCCTACCCGTACCGCGGCAGCGGGACACCCCGGCCGCGGACAGCGGCCCCGCACCACAGGCGTCCCTGACGCTGCTCGTGGTGGAGGACGACCCCGCGGGCGGCCTCACCGTCCCCGAGATCCTCGACGCCGACGGCCACCGGATCCGGATCCGCAGCGCCCGCAACCTCACCGAGGCCGCGCGGCTGCTCACCCCGGACGTGCACTGCGTACTGCTCGACCTGGCCCTGCCCGGCTGCCCCGACGAGGACGGCCTCGGCGCCCTGCGCGAGGTGCTCCGCATCGCCCCGCGCCACGCCGTGCTCGTCCTGACCGGCGAGGCCGACGCCGACCGCGCCGCCGAGGCCGTACGCGTGGGCGCCCAGGACTTCCTCTACCGCGACGAGCTCGACGGCCGGCTGCTGAGCCGCGCCATCCGCTACGCCGTGGAGAGAAAACGGGCGGACATCGCCCAGTACAAGCTCGCAGAATCGAAACTTCGCGCCCAGGAGAACGCCCGCCTGGAACGCGGCCTGCTCCCCACCCCGCTCCTGGACGGCTCCGACCTCCGCTTCGCCGCCCGCTACCGCCCCGGCCGCAGCCGGGCCCTGCTCGGCGGCGACTTCTACGACACCGTCCGCACCCCCGACGGCACCGTCCACGCCATGATCGGCGACGTCTGCGGCCACGGGCCCGACGAGGCGGCCCTCGGGGTCGAGCTGCGCATCGCCTGGCGCGCCCTGACGCTGGCCGGGCTGTGCGGGGACGACCTGCTCGCCACCCTCCAGGAGGTCCTGGAGGTGGAGCGGCCCTGCGAGGAGATCTTCGCGACGCTGTGCACGGTCGACATCTCCCCGGACGGCCGGCGCGCGGGCCTGTGCCTGGCCGGGCATCCGGCCCCGCTGGTATCGAGGCCGGGCAAGCCCGCGCGGCTGCTCCCGTACGAGAACAGCGGCCCGGCGCTCGGGCTGCTCCCCCGGGCCCGCTGGCCCCGCCGCCAGGTCGACCTGGGCGGCACCTGGAGCCTGATGCTCTACACCGACGGGCTGATCGAGGGCCGGATCGGCGACGGCCGCGAGCGCCTCGGGCAGGACGGCATGGTCGAGATGATCAACCGGCACATCGAGCGCGGCCTGAGCGGCGAGGCGCTGCTGGAGGCGTCCGTCACCGAGGCCCGCCGCCTCAACGGGGGCGAGCTCACCGACGACGTCGCCGTGGTCCTGCTCTCCCGCGCGGCGGGATAGGGACCGGGGACGGCGACCAGGGCTCAGCGGCCGCCGTTGTACGGCCCGTAGGGGCCGTCGCTGCTGCTGCCGCCGCGGCGCGGGCCGCCGCCCGAGACCTGCTTGAGCGCGGGGCGCACGTCGACGAAGAAGACGATGCTCGCGACCAGGCCCGCGATCTGCAGGAACAGCATCCCGAGGAAGAAGTCCACAAGGACGGTGATCCCGAGGATGACCAGCCAGAAGGTCTTCGTCTGCTTCTCGGCGGCCCGGTACGCGTCCTCGCGCGCCAGCAGCGCCAGCACGAAGGCCGCGACGGCGAGCGCCAGCATGGCGTAGCCCAGCAACGGGAGCACCCCGTTATCGAACCCCTGCATCAGCATCGTCTCGACCGCCTTCTCGCATCCGGCACTACTGGCACTACTGGCACTACTGGCACTACTGGCTCCACTGCTCCACGCTACCGCCGGAGCCGCCTTCCCAAACGACAACGAACCGGGCACCCGCCGGGTGCCCGGCCCGGAATGGGGTCGTTCAGGCCTCTTCGCCGGTCTCGGCAGCGGCCTTCTTGGCCGCGGTGCGGCGCGCGGCGGGCTTCTTCGCGGCGGGCTTCTCCTCGCCGGCGGGCTCCGCCGACGCCTCGGCCGGGGCGGGCTCCGGCGAGGGCTCCGGCTCCACGGCCCCGGCGATGTCCACGATCTCCTCGGCGACCTCGCCGCGCCAGGCCCGTACGGTCTGCTCGCCGTGCTCGGCGACCTTGTCGTAGGTCTCCTTGGCCCGGACGGCGTACTCGGCGGCCACGCCGACGCCGCGCAGCGCGAGGTCCTGGGCGGTCTCGCCGAGCTTCTTCGGGTCGATCGAGCCGAGGACCCCGGTGACCTTGGCGGTGACGGCCTCCTGCACGGCCTTCGGGTCGGTGTTCTTCACGGCCTCGATGCGCGCGGGGGCCTCGGCGCGCAGCTGCTCGATGAGCGCGGGCACCTTCTTGGCCTGCTGGACGGCGAGGTCGGCCGTGCCGGCGGCGAAGTAGAGGGGGGTGGGGTCGGTGAGGGTCTTCTTCAGGTCATCGGCGATGGCCATGTGCGGGTCCTCCCGGATCCAGTCAGTTCGTAGGGGGCATCGCGGCGTCGTCACCGGCGCTGCCGGCACTGCCGGGCGCGTCCTCGCCGGGAGCCTCGTCGGCCTCCAGCGCGTTCTCCTTGCGGAACGCGTCGTAGATCTGGAGCAGCACCTGCTTCTGCCGCTCGTTGATCGACGGGTCGGAGAGGATGACGGCCCGCGTCTCCACCTCGTCCCGGTCCCGCTCGTCGAGGATCCCGGCCTGCACGTACAGCGTCTCGGCGGAGATCCGCAGCGCCTTGGCCAGCTGCTGGAGGATGTCCGCGCTCGGCTTGCGCAGCCCGCGCTCGATCTGGCTCAGGTACGGATTCGACACCCCCGCCGCGTCGGCCAGCTGCCGCAGCGAGAGCTGGGCCTGCCGCCGCTGCTCGCGGAGGTATTCGCCGAGGTTTCCGACGTTGAGCGATGCCATGCCCCGATCCTGCCGCACCCTGCTAACTATTGCAAGCGCTTGCTAGCAATAGCTCCCACCCCAAGGGCGCACCGGCGGTGCTAGCTTGCGGGCGTGGACCTCTTCTCGCTGTCGTGGGCGGCGCTGCGCGCGGCGGTCGCCGGGCTGGCCGACGAGGACTTCGGGCAGCCGTCCGGCTGCCGGGGGTGGCTCGTGCGGGACCTGGTGTGCCACCTGGTCATCGACGCCCAGGACGTGCTGATCACCCTCGCCACGCCCTCCGACGCGGAGCCCACCCGGGACGCGGCCGGCTACTGGGAGACCGGCGGCGCCCCCGACGGGCAGGACCCGCTCGACGCGCTGACCGTGCGGCTGGCCGCCGCGTACGGGGAGCCCCGGCTGCTCAAGTTCCACCTCGACGACGTCGGCTCCGCCGCCGGCCGCGCCAGCGCCCTCGCGGACCCCTCGGCCCGCGTCGGCACCCGCGACCAGGTGCTCACCGCCGGCGACTACCTGTCCGCGTACGTCCTGGAGTGGACGCTGCACCACCTCGACCTGGCCGCACACCTCCCGCACGCGCCGCGGCCCCCCGCCGAAGCCCTCGCCGGGGCCCGGGCGCTGCTGGAGCGGATCGCCGGGGCGGCGTTCCCGGCACGCTTCTCCGACGAGGACGCCCTGCTGGTCGGCACCGGCCGGCGCGCCCCGACCGCGGCCGAGGCGGCCGCGCTCTCGGAGCCCGGCGGACTGGGCGCGCGCGTACCGCTCCTCCTCGCCTGAAACACCCCCCGCCCCCGCCTCCGGGTACCCACAAAAAGGTGGGTACTTGGCGGGCCGCCACCGCCCGGCGAAGCTTGATCCAGCGGCCGGGAGAAAGGGATCGGGAAGGGATCGGGAAGGGAAGGGAAAGGGATCAGGAAGCCGCGCGGCGGGACTCCGCCATGCGGTCCAGCCGCCGGTGGCCCCAGTCGGACAGCGGCGCCACCGCCTCCGCGAGTGCCCGGCCGAAGTCGGTCAGGGAGTACTCGGTCTTCAACGGCAGTACGTCGTGCACCTCCCGGTGCACGATCTCGTCGGCCTCCATCTCGCGGAGCGCCTGAGTCAGCACCTTCTCGCTGAGGCCCGGTATCCGGCGCCGCAGCTCACCCGGGCGCTGGGGACCGTCCTCCAGCATCCAGAGCAGGGACGTCTTCCACTTCCCGTCGATCACCGCCATCGCGGCGGTGACCCCGCAGACGTTCGGATCCTGTGCGCGGCTCCGCGTCATCGCCCCGTCCCCCTCCTGCCGGCTCGTTCACCTACCACCCATGTTTCCACGGGAGTTGAGTTCTTCATGTCCACGTCCACCCAGCAGCCCGCCGTCACCGTGCTCGGCCTCGGCCCGATGGGCCGGGCCCTGGCCGGCGCCTTCCTCGACGCCGGAGTGCGCACCACCGTCTGGAACCGCACCCCCGGCCGCGACCAGGACCTCCTCGCACGGGGTGCCGTCGCCGCCGCCTCGGCGCAGGAGGCGGTCGCCGCGAGCCCGCTCACGGTGGTCTGCGTGGTCAACTACGACGCCGCCGACGCGGTCCTGCGGCCCGATGCCGTCGCCACCGCCCTGGGGGGCCGCACTGTCGTCAACCTGACCGCCGACACCCCCGCCCGGGCCCGCGACACCGGCGCCTGGGCCGCCGCCCACGGCATCCGCTACCTCGACGGCGCGATCATGACCCCGACCCCCACCATCGGCACCCCGGACGCGGTGTTCATCCACAGCGGCCCCGAGGACCTCTACCGCGAACACCAGCCCCTCCTCGACGTCCTCGGCGGCACCCACACCCACCTCGGGGAGGACATCGGCCGCGCGGCCGCGTACGACATCGCCCTGCTGGACATCTTCTGGACCTCGATGGCCGGCTACGCCCACGCCCTGGCGGTGGCGAAGGCCGAGGGCGTCAGCGCCGGGGAACTGACCCCGTTCGCCCAGGGGATCGCCGCGATCCTGCCGCCGCTCTTCGAGGAGTTCGCCGCCGACGTGGACAGCGGCAGCTACTCCGGCCGGCTCAACCCGCTGACCTCCGGAGCCTCGTCTATGGCCCACATCATCCACGCCTCCGAGGCGCACGGCATCGAGGCCGCCCTGATGCGCGCGACCGAGGGCCTGGCCCAGCGGGCCATCGCCCACGGCCACGGCGGCGACGGCTTCATCCGCGTCGCCGAACTCCTCGGCAGGACGGCCGTCCCCGCCGGGGCCTGACACCCCCGGACGGCCCACCGGACGGCCCGCCGGAAAAAATTTCCGGCGGGCCGTCACATCCGTGCGGCGCGGCGGGTCAGAGGGATGTCGCAGCAAACGAGACCGCCCCGAAGGAGCCCCCGATGTCCACCACCGCCACCGTCTTCACCATCATCGCCGCCGTCCTCGCCATCTACTCGGCCGTCTCGCTCTACACCCGCTCGAAGTACACCGTCGAGCCCCTCGTCCAGTACGGCGTCCCCGAGAAGACGTGGAACCTGCTCGCCACCGCCAAGCTCGCCGGCGGCCTCGGCCTCCTCGCCGGGTTCGCCGTCCCCGCCATCGGGATCGCCGCCGGCACCGGCCTGGTCCTGTACTTCATCGGCGCCGTCATCACCACCCTGCGGGCCCGGGACTACGCCCACGTCGTCTTCCCGGTGATCTACTCCGCGCCGATGGCCGTCGCCCTCGCCCTGACCGTCTGACGGCCGGGGCGGGGCGGCGGCCCCGCCGCCTCAGCCCTCCAGCGCCGACAGGTCGAGCTCCTTGAGCCGCGCCAGGTCGGACAGCACGTCGATCGCCACGATCTTCCCCCCGACGACCGTGAAGGCCATGACGGCCACCGCGTTCGCCTTCGGTACGACGACCACCCCGGCCGCGCCGTTGATGAGCGCGGGCCGCACGAACGGCGTGAGCGCACGGTAGCTCGCCGCCTGGCTCGCCACCTCCCGCGCCCCGGTGAAGACCACCGTCTGCCGGCCGCCCACACCCCCGTCGGAACGCAGCACCACGTCCGGGTCGAGCACCGCGACCAGCGCCTCGAACTCCCCGTCCCGCGCCGCGGCGAAGAACGCGTCCACCGCCTCCCGCTGACGGGCCAGGTCCGCGTCGGGCGCCGGGGCCTGCCCCTGCACCTTGCGGCGCGCCCGGCTGGCGAGCTGCCTCGTCGCCGCCGCGGACTTCTCGATCAGCGGCGCGATCTCGTCGAACGGCACCGCGAACATGTCGTGCAGGACGAACGCCAGCCGCTCCGCCGGAGCCAGCGACTCCATCACCACCATCAGCGCCAGCCCCACCGAGTCGGCGAGCAGCACCTCCTGCTCGGGGTCGATGCGCCGCATCGGGCTGACGAGCGGGTCCGGGACCCGCGTCTCCAGCCGCTCGACCGGGTCCTCGCGCCGCGCCTCGCGCGAGCGCAGCAGGTTGAGGCAGATCCGCGAGACCACCGTCGTCAGCCAGCCCCCGAGGTTCTCGACCGCGCTCACGTCCGTGCGGTTCAGCCGCAGCCAGGTCTCCTGGACGGCGTCGTCGGCCTCGCTGAGCGAACCGAGCATCCGGTAGGACACCGCCCGCAGATGGCTGCGGTGCTCCTCGAACACCGCCGTCAGCGCGGACCCGCCCCCGCCGCCGTCGCCCGCGCCCGCGGCCTCGTCCACATCAACGTCCACGACGTCGTCCACTTCCGCCCCTCCCCTTGCTTCCTCAGGCAGCCGGAGCCGGCGCCCGTCCGATGACCACCGTCGCGTACAGCTCCTCCGAGGTGACCGCCCGCACCACGAGACCTCCCCCGGTCAGCGCGGACGCCGTCAGCGGCGCCTGCCTGGCACTGGTCTCGATCAGCAGGTGACCGCCCGGCGCGAGCCACTCCAGCGCCCCCGCCGCGACCCGGCGGTGCACGTCCAGGCCGTCCGCACCCCCGTCGAGGGACACCAGCGGCTCGTGGTCGCGGGCCTCGGGCGGCATCAGCCCGATCTCCCCCGTCGGCACGTACGGGGCGTTGACCACCAGCACGTCCACCCGCCCCCGCAGCTCCCCGGGGAGCGCCGCGTACAGGTCGCCCTCCCACACCGCACCGCCGTACGGGGCCACGTTGCGCCGCGCGTACACCAGCGCCGCCGGGTCGATGTCGGCCGCGTGCAGCCCGACCCCGCCCGGGACCTGGGCCGCCACCGCCGCGCCGAGCGCGCCGACCCCGCAGCACAGGTCCAGCACCACCGCACCGGGGCGGGCCAGTTCCACCGCCTCCTGGACCAGGAACTCCGTACGCCTGCGCGGTACGAACGCTCCCGCGCCCACCTCCACGCGCAGTCCGCAGAACTCCGCCCAGCCGACGACGTGCTCCAGCGGTTCGCCGTCCACCCGGCGGGCGACCATGCCCGCCAGGTGCGCGTCGTCGGTGGCGGCCGCGACCAGCAGGTCGGCCTCCTCCTCCGCGAAGACGCAGCCGGCCGCGCGCAGCCGTTCCACAATCGATGTCACGTAGCTCAATCCTCTTGGTTCTGCCGGTGCCGACGATAGGCCGTCGGCGGCGCCCGGACCCGGCCGGACGGCCGGGTCCGTCATGTCACCGCCCGTGCGGGCCTCAGAAGACGTCCGGGCACCACGGCCGGCGCGCGGTGCGGAACACCGCGTCGGCCAGCGCGACGGCCCCCGGTTCCAGCTCGGCGACCCGGCCCAGCGCCGCCAGCCGCACCGCCGACGCGTCCCCCAGGTACAGGGAGCCCAGCGCGGAAACGTCCAGCCGCACCCCGGCGGGCTCCTCGGTACGCGTGCACGTGCCGGCGCCCGCGTCCAGCCGGTAGCGGCCGCCCGCCGGGCCCGTGGGGTCGTCGACCTCCAGCACCAGCACCCCGGGCACCTCGTACGTCCGCGCCCCCAGCGCCCGTACGACGTCCAGCACGCGCACCCACAGGAAGTCGGCAGCCGACACCGGCCCGGCCGCCCGCGCGTCGGGCAGCAGCTCCGGCAGCAGGTCGTCGGGGGCACGGTTGCCGGTGCGGACCTTCAGCACCCAGTCGATGGAGCACAGGAAGTGCCACAGCGCCCGCTCCGCCTGCGGGGTCGCCGCGAGGAAGTCGACGACCTGGACCGTGTTCAGCGGGGTCTTCGCGTCCGTCCAGTGGTCGTCGGCCTGGTAGACGGCCAGCCCCGCCGGCTCACCGGCCGCGTCCCGGTACACGGCCTGCATCTTCTCCCGGTACGGGCGGTGCGACATCTGCTCCAGGCCCGTCTTCAGGCTCCACCAGCGCGCGTCCCGGTCGACCATGCCGTGCCGGGAGGCCCGCAGCCGCTCGTGCAGCGCGGGCCCCACGCGCCGCACCTCGGCGACGTCGACCAGGTCGATCCGG
Source organism: Streptomyces sp. NPDC044002 (assembly GCF_056434525.1). NCBI lineage: Bacteria > Bacillati > Actinomycetota > Actinomycetes > Kitasatosporales > Streptomycetaceae > Streptomyces > Streptomyces sp. NPDC044002. The sequence continues at coordinate 19,154 of NZ_JBWKEZ010000091.1, read as the reverse complement.
CCGCCGTCGACCGGCGCCGGACGGCTGCGGTCCAGGCCGGTGCGGGCGACGTCGACCTCCCACTCGGCGTGCACGGTCGCGGCGCCGTAGCCGTAGCGCCCGTAGATCGGGTACTCGGCGGCGATCAGGGTCGACAGGACGTCACCGCGCGCGTGCGCGGCGGCCAGTTCGACCTCCATCATCCGCGTCAGCAGGCCCTGGCGGCGGTGGGTGGGCAGCACGGCCACGTTGGAGACCGCACTGCTCCCGACGGCGGCGCCGCCGGGGACGGTCAGTTCCTGGGCGAAGGAGCGGAAGGTGGCCACGCACCGGCCGGTCTCCTTGTCGAAGGCCCCTTGTACGCGCGCGAGATCGGAGTGCGCGGCGCGCTGGGCCACGTCGGATTCCGTCGGGGTGCCCGGAGTCAGGAAGCCCGAGTTCAGCGTGGTGAGCCAGGCGGGCAGTTCGGATGCGGCGATCGGCCGCACGTCAGCACTCATAACCGGCCACGCTAACCGCCGCGCCCCGCACCGGTCGCCCCAATTTCCGCGGCCCCACGACCGGCCCCACGACCGGCCCCACGGCCGGCCCCGCAGCCGGCCCCGCGGCCGCCCCGGCAGCCGCCCCGCCCTACGCCAGCAGGTCGTCCACCTGCGCCTCGCCCTCGCGGTAGCGGCGCGTGATCTCCGCGCTGGAGTCGTCGGCCATCCGCTGGAGCTGCTGCCGGCGCCGCGACACCTGCTGCTCGTAGCGGACCAGCCTGCCCATCGCGTCGTGCAGCTCCCCGTCGGTGCGCGCCTCCAGGTCGGACAGCTCCACGTCGGCCAGCATCTCCGCCGCCAGCAGCCGGAACTCCTCGTTGTGCGGGGTGCCGAGGGTGACGTGCCGGGCGGAGGCGCTGCGGGTCGACGGTGCGTCGGCGAGGATCTCCGAGAGCCGGTCCACCACCGGCGCCTCGGTGGCCGTCCGGCGGGCCAGTTCGGCGCGCAGGATGTCGATGCGGCCCTGCAGGAGTCTGCGTACGTAGCTCAGGTCGGCCTCGTCGCGCTGCGCGTCGCGCCGCAGCGCGCGCAGCTCGGGCAGGCCGAGGGCGGTGGCGGGGGTGGTCGGCCCCAGCGGCTCGCCGGTGCGCTGCGCGGGAGGCCGCCCCGTGGTGCCCGCGGGGGTGTCCGGAGCGGGTGACGCGGGTGCAGGTGCGGAGGTACCAGAAGTGTTCATGACGTTGTGTCCGTCCCCTCGACCGGTGCTGGGGGCACCGCCTGCGTGCATGGTGCCACTCTCCGTGGTGCGTACGCAGTCCCCGTCCACCCGATCGGCCCCGGACGGGTGCACTCCTGGTACACAGGTGGTATGCGAGCAGTGGTGCAGAGGGTGGACGGCGCGAGCGTCGTCGTGGCGGGCGAGACGGTCGGCGAGATCGTCGGCGATGGGCTGTGCGTGCTGGTGGGGGTGACCCACGACGACACCCCGGAGAAGGCGGCGGTACTGGCCCGCAAGCTGTGGTCGGTGCGGATCCTGGAGGCGGAGAAGTCCTGCAGCGACGTGGACGCGCCGCTGCTGGTGATCTCGCAGTTCACGCTGTACGGGGACGCCCGCAAGGGCCGCCGCCCCACCTGGAACGCGGCAGCGCCCGGGCCGGTGGCCGAGCCGCTGGTCGACGAGGTCGTGGCGCAGCTGCGGGCGCTGGGCGCGACGGTGGCGACGGGCCGGTTCGGCGCGGACATGCGGGTCTCGCTGACGAACCACGGCCCGTTCACCATCGTCATCGACGTGTGATCGGCGTGTAGCGGCCGTCAGGGCGCTACGACGACCTCCTGTGCGGCGGCCGTGTTCCCGGCCAGCAGCGGGGCGTCCACCGGGACGTTCCGCTTGACCAGGGCCAGGGCGATCGGGCCGAGCTCGTGGTGGCGGACGGCGGTGGTGACGAAGCCGAGCTGCCGGCCGTCCTCCCCGTCCGCGGCGAGCCGTACGGGCGTCCCGTGCGCCGGGAGCAGCACCTCGGAGCCGTCCAGGTGCAGGAAGACCAGGCGGCGCGGGGGCTTCCCCAGGTTGTGGACGCGGGCCACCGTCTCCTGGCCCCGGTAGCAGCCCTTCTGCAGGTGCACGGCGGTGCCGATCCAGCCCAGCTCGTGCGGGATGGTGCGGTGGTCGGTCTCGGCGCCGACGCGCGGGCGGTGGGCCTCGACGCGCAGGGCCTCGTAGGCGAGGAGCCCGGCGGCGGGGCCGTGGGCGGCGGCGAAGGCCTCCAGCTGCGGGCGGGGCAGGAAGACGTCCCGGCCGTGCGCGGTCTCGCGTACGACGTGCTCCTTGCCGGGCTCGGCGATGGAGCCGGCCGGGAGGTGGACGACGGCGAAGTCGGCGGTGCGGTCGGCGACTTCGACGCGGTAGAAGAACTTCATCGACTCCAGGTAGCCGAGGAGGGCCTCCTGCGTGCCGGGCTCGACGTGCGCCCAGACGGTCTCGCCGTCGTCGACGAGGTAGAGGGCGTGCTCGATGTGCCCGTTGGCGGAGAGGATCAGCGCCTCGGTGGCCTGTCCGGCGGGGAGGTCGCTGACGTGCTGGGTGAGCAGCAGGTGCAGCCAGCTCAGCCGGTCCGCTCCGGTGACGGTGACGACCCCGCGGTGGGAGAGGTCGACGAAGCCGCGGCCGTCGGCGAGGGCGCGCTGTTCGCCGTAGAGCTCTCCGTAGTGGGCGGCGACGCCCTCGTCACGGCCTTCGGCCGCTACGGCGCCGGGAAGATGGAGCAAGGGGCTGCTGGTCATGCCACCAGCCTACGACGGCGCTAGGAAGTGGCTTCCTGGCGCTTGGCCGCCGCGCACTCCTTGCAGAGCCCGAAGATCGCGAAGTGCTTCATGTCGGTCTCGAAGCCGAAGGTGGCGCGGAGCTTCGCCGTGAACTCGTCGGCGATGTCCACGTCGGCCTCGATGACGCCGGTGCACTCGCGGCAGACGAGGTGGATGTGGTGGTGCCGGTCGGCGAGGTGGTAGGTGGGGGCTCCGTGCCCGAGGTGGGCGTGGGAGACCAGGCCGAGCTCCTCCAGGAGCTCCAGGGTCCGGTAGACGGTGGAGATGTTCACCCCGGAGGCCGTCTTGCGGACCTCCACGAGGATCTCGTCGGGGCTGGCGTGCTCCAGGGCGTCGACCGCTTCGAGCACGAGCTGGCGCTGCGGTGTCAGCCGGTAGCCGCGCTGCCGCAGATCGCTCTTCCAGTCGGTGGTCACCACCCGGCCAGTGTAAGCGCGGAAAGGGGACCGCGGTCAGCCCGCGGTCCCCTTCCCGGTGCCCGTATCCGTACGGGGGAGGCTCAGCGGAAGAAGGCGATGCCGTCTTCCGGGAGCTCCGGGAGGTTGCGCGCCATGTCGGCGATCTCCTCCGGGGTGACGACCTTCTTGAGCTGGGCCGACATGTACGGGCGCAGCTCGACGTCGGGGGTGGCCTTCTCGCCGACCCACATCAGGTCGCTCTTCACGTAGCCGTAGAGGCGCTTGCCGCCGCTGTACGGGCCGGACGCGGCCGTCCGGGCGACGGCGTCGGTGACCAGGTCGATCTGGGGCTTCTTGTCGGCGAGCTCGCCGTACCAGACCTCGACGACGCCCTGGTCGCGGACCATGACGATCTCGACCTTGCGGTCCTTGTCGATGCGCCAGTAGCCCGACTCGGACTCCAGCGGGCGCACCTTGTTGCCCTCGGCGTCGAGCACCCAGGAGTGGGAGGTGTACTCCAGGAAGTCCCGGCCGTCGTGGCTGAAGACGACTTCCTGGCCGAAGTTGCACTTCTCCTCGCCGGGGAAGTCGAACACGCCGGCGCCTTCCCAGGTGCCGAGGAGGAAGGCGAGGGGGACGAGGCCCGGGTTCAGGTCGGACGGGATCTGGATCATGGTTGGCTGCTCAGGCGATCTGTGGGAGGGGGTCCGGGGCGGTCGGCTGGGCGGATGCTCAGCGCTGACCCTGGTACAGCTTCTTGACGGCCAGGCCGGTGAAGGCGAGGACGCCGACGCAGACCAGGACCAGCAGGGAGGTGAAGACTGCCTCAAGCACGGGGTGCTCCTCGGAGGATTCGGTGCGGGTGGACGGGCCGGTCCCCAAGCCTACTGGCCCGGGGCCCGGCGCACGGTGTGAGGTAGGCCGTAGCGGCCGCCCCCGCCGGTTCAGCCCAGCAGCTGCTGCTGCAGGATCACCGCCTGGTGCAGCGGGACCGCCGCGGCCCCGCCCTTGCGGCTCTGCAGGATCACGGCCTGGATGTCGCCCGACTGGACGCACCCGGCCCGGACCTGCTCGTCGCCGAACGGGACGGATTCCTCCAGGACGGTGACGCCGGTGGGGTCCGGGCCCGCCTGGGCGATGCGGGCCTTGCCCCAGGCGCCGTCCGTCTCGATGCGGTTCACGCCGTTCAGGTTCATGTCGGGACCGCAGCCCGTGAAGGTGTCCGCGAGACCCGAGGCGTGGAAGCGCAGCAGGTAGACGCGGGTGCGGGTGCCGTCGGGGGTGGTCCAGCCGCGGCCGGCGATCTGGCGCAGCCCGTTGTCGGTGAACCCCTGCTTCATCTTCTCCCGCGCGGTGCCCTCGTACTCCGCCAGGAGCGTGTCCACGGTGACGGCCGAGTCCTTCTCCAGCTTCAGTCCGGCGTCCGGGGCGGAGCCGAGGGGGGCGGGCAGGAGGAGCTGGGTGAGGCCGGCGTAGTGGATGCCGTCCTTGTTGTCCGTGGCGAAGGGCAGCGCCGCGCCGGGAGGCAGGGTGGGCTTGGCCAGGGCCGGGTACGTCCAGCGGCCGTCCGCCTCGGTGGACAGCCCGGGGACGTCGGTGCGGTCGGCCTGCGTGATGCCGTACGCGGTCCCCGCGCCGGCGGCGGCGAAGACGAGGACGGCGGCGGTCCAGCGCAGGACGGCGCGCAGCGTCCGCCGGTCCCCGGGCGGGGTGGGGGCCGCCGCCTCGGGGGCCTCGGGGGCCGGAGCGGTGGTGGTGTTCTGCTCGGTCACACGGACTCCCCGGGGGACTTCAGGCGGGACAGCTGGTTCTTGAGGAAGCCCGTGGCCTCCAGCTTGGAGAACCCTTCCTTCTTGGGCCCGTACGCGCGGAGGCTGACCAGCACGTCGCCCTGGACGGCCACGCAGTACATGGAGTCGATCGCCGGCTCCTTCTCCTGCCCCACGGGCAGCAGGGCGCACCTGGCGTCCGGGTACCCGTCCACCTTCGGCGCGTCGCTGTCGCGGCCGGCGAGCTCCAGCAGCTTCTTGCTGACCTCCGAGAACGCCCCCACGGCCTTCGGGTCGGCCTGCATGATGCGGATCTCCACGACCATGCCGCCGCTGGAGGAGGCGTAGCTCCGGCCGGCGAGGCCCTTGAGCCTGAGGTCGGCCAGCATGTCGTCGCGCTTCTTCCGCTCCGAGCTGGACAGTCCCTTGCGGGCCTCCTTGAAGCCCTCGACCGCCTTCTCGCCGGAGACGAAGAAGTCGTTGCCGTCGCCGGCGAGGTCGGGGCCGAGCTTGAACTCGGGAGGGAGCGGGAGCAGCTTGCCGGAGAGGTCGTTCGGGGGCACCGGTGCGGCGTTCCCGGCCTCGGGCAGCTCGCGGCCGGCCGCGGCCCAGTAGGCGGTCGGCGCGGTCCGGTCGGCACCGGCGAGGGCGTAGGACGCCCCGACCCCGCCACCCGCGAGGAGGACGACGGCCACGCCCCCGGCGATGAGCGGGGCCTTCTTGCGGCGGGCCGCCCGGAGTGCGGTCTGCGGCTCGGCCTGGGAGTCGGCCGCGGGCGCGGCCTCGGGCTCGGTCACAGTCGCTCCAGCTGTCGCTTGGCCAGGTCGAGGACATCGCCCTCGGAGATCGCGCGGCCGCGCTTGTCGAAGTAGAAGATGTCCAGGACGATGTCGCCGCGGCGGACGATGGCGCGCCCCTGGCGTACCGGCATGTACCCGGGCTCCGAATGGGCCTCCGAGTCGATCCAGACGTGTCCGAGCTCCGCGGGGACACCGGGGACGGCCACGCCGTCGTTGCCCGCGGACCCCTTGCCGGGCATGTACGAGGCCTGCGACTTCTGGTACTCGTTGGCTCCCGCGAAGTCGCGGTACTGCACGAGCCGGACCTCCACCAGGACGTCGCCCTGGGTCCAGACCCGGGTGGCGAGGCGCCTGAAGCCGTCCTTCACGTCACCGCGCAGGGCGAAGTCCGGCTTCTCGAAGGTGGTCGCGAAGGAGTCGAGGGTGTCGTAGCCGCTCGCCTCGACCTTCGCCCCGGCCGGCGCCTCGATCAGGAGCTCGGTGAGGTCTCCGTCCGTCTTGTGCCAGCGGTTGGCGTTGATCGACTTGGCCGTCGTCGCGTCGTTCGGCGCCAGCGCCTTCGGCGCGTCCAGCTTCTGCTGCGCCAGCGGCGGCAGGGCCGTGGGCGGGCGCTGGTACTGGACGGCGTAGCCGGTGACGGTGCCGGCCAGCGCGCCCAGGACGAGGGCGGCGGCGATCAGCAGCGTCGTACGGCCGCGGCGGCGCGGCGCACAGGTCGTCGGATCGGTTACGTCCGGAATGGCCGGGTCAACCGGCGGAATTTCCGGAGTACCCGATTCCTGGATTTCGTTTTCCAAGACGGGGTCCCCCCACAGGACTGGAGCCGCGGGATCGTTCACCCGCGCACATCCAAGACACCCTGGGACGGGGAGCCGTTGTACGCATCCTTATTACGCTTTTATATAGGCGGCTTTGAGTCAGTCTTCCGGACGCCGCTTTCCGTCCAGTTCGTCCCACCACTCGTCCGATTTCGGATCGCCCGAGGGGTCGTCCCACCAGCGGTCGTCCGGCCCCCGCCGGTTCGCCACCATCGCGGCGACCGGCGGAATGACCATGGCGACGACGCACAGCGCGACCGCCGCTTCGACCGAGAAGAGACGCACGAAGGACCAGGCGGAGACGAAGAGGAACAGGCATCCGCCCATGAGCCAGAAATAGGCGCGCCGGCGCCGCGCGTACATGCCTCCAGCGTAGGGCCGGAGGCGGAAGGCGCGAAGGGCCGCACCCCGTTCCAGTGGCGTCCAACCCCCGGGGGTGCGGCCCTTCGGCCGGTTCAGCTGTCGGTCCGGAATGCTCAGACCGCGATGGCGACGTCCGTCACGCCGCCGGCCTCGGCGACGACGACCGCACGGTCGGCCTGGGCACCCGGGACGAGCGCCCGCAGGGTCCAGGAGCCGGTGCCCGCGTAGAAGCGGAACTGGCCCGTCGCGGAGGTGGGGACCTCGGCGGTGAACTCGCCGGTCGAGTCCAGCAGGCGGACGTAGCCGCTGATGGGCTCGCCGTCCTTGGTCACCTGGCCCTGGATCGCGGTCTCACCGGGCTTCAGCGTCGCGAGGTCGGGCCCGCCGATCTGTGCTCCACACATGTTCTCTGTCCTGTCCTAGAGAGGTTCTGCTGCCACGAGGGCGCGTGGGCGGGCGTCGCGTGCCCGCCCCGCCGCCGGATTACTTGTTGGGGCCGAGCTCGATCGGCACGCCGACCAGCGAGCCGTACTCGGTCCAGGAGCCGTCGTAGTTCTTGACGTTCTCCTGGCCCAGGAGCTCGTGCAGCACGAACCACGTGAGCGCGGAGCGCTCGCCGATGCGGCAGTAGGCGATGGTGTCCTTCGCCAGGTCCACCTGCTCGGCCTCGTAGAGGGCGGTCAGCTCCTCGTCGGACTTGAAGGTGCCGTCGTCGTTGGCGTTCTTCGACCACGGGATGTTGCGGGCGCTCGGCACGTGGCCGGGACGCTGCGACTGCTCCTGCGGCAGGTGCGCCGGGGCGAGCAGCTTGCCGGAGAACTCGTCGGGCGAGCGGACGTCGACCAGGTTCAGGGAGCCGATCGCGGCCACGACGTCGTCGCGGAAGGCGCGGATCGAGGTGTCCTGGGCCTTGGCCTTGTACTCGGTGGCCGGGCGGTTCGGGACGTCCTTGCCGTCGACCAGGTCGCGGGAGTCGAGCTCCCACTTCTTGCGGCCGCCGTCGAGGAGCTTGACGTCCTGGTGGCCGTAGAGCTTGAAGTACCAGTAGGCGTAGGACGCGAACCAGTTGTTGTTGCCGCCGTAGAGGACGACCGTGTCGTCGTTGGAGATGCCCTTGGCGGAGAGGAGCTTCTCGAAGCCCTCCTGGTCCACGAAGTCGCGGCGGACCGGGTCCTGGAGGTCCTGCTTCCAGTCGATCCGGACGGCGTTGGTGATGTGGTTCTTGTCGTACGCGGACGTGTCCTCGTCCACCTCGACGATGACGACGTTGGCGTCGTTCAGGTGGGCTTCGACCCAGTCGGCGTCTACGAGGACGTCGCTGCGGCTCATGGTGTTCTCCTCCGGGGCAGTTGCGGCGGGGCTGTGCTGGGGCTGCTGCGAAGCGGGCTGTGCTGGTGCGTGCCGTTCCGGGTGCGGCTCTCGGGCCCTGCGCGGGGAGGCGTCAGGGGGCAGGAGGCTGGTGCGCGGCGGTGCGGTCACGCGGATGAAGGGCCGTCGGTCCGGCCGGTGGAGCGGAAGGCTCACACCTCACATGGAGCGACAGAGCATGGCGGCGACGCGACACAGGTCTACTGCCCGCCGCTTCGTGAGGTCCGCCTGCTGATGCTTCATAGCCATGGATCGTAGGGACGAACCGGCCGCCCTGTCACCGGCGTGTCATATTCCGAGACAGGATCGTCCGTATTCCGGGACGAGAAAGCCCCGGACGGCCTCCTGACGGCCTTCCGGGGCTGGTCGGGCGGCCCGTCCTTCTGCGGATCGGACCGCTCCGTCTCACGATCCGGCCAGGGACACGTCCGAACCGCTCAGGGCCAGGTGCACGCCGGACTCGTCCGAGGTCAGCGAGGCGAGCTTGAGCCCGGCCGGCAGGCCGTCGTCGATGCGGCGGTCGAAGTCGGTCCGCTTGCGCACCGCGCTCTCGATGCCCGGGATGCCCTCGCCCGGGACGGAGTCCGCGTGGACCCGGACGACCTTGGAACCGCCCGCGTCGACGAGCGCGACGGTGGACACCACGCTGCGGGTCATGGTCTTGCCGAGGAAGTCCAGGGTCGCGGTGACCTTCACCTTGTTCGGCGCCCCGCCGTAGGTGAGCACCACGCCGTTCTGGGAGGCCTTGGTGAGGTCCTCGTACGAGATCAGCGCGCTGCCCTCGGCCCGCTTGGCCGTACCGCCGTTGTAGCCCTCGTTCAGCTTCACCTCGTGGAACGAGGCCTTGAGCTCCGACAGCCGCGTCTTGCGGCCGTCGGCGGTGACGTCGACGCCCCCGAGCTTCAGGTCGACCTGGTCCAGGTCGCGGCTGAGCGCCTGGGTCAGGAAGGGGAAGCCGTGGATCTCCACCTCGGCGCTGCCCGCGAGGCCCTGGCGGGACCGGACCTGCTCGGCCAGCCGGTCCTCGGCATAGCCGACCGCCCAGCGGTCGGCGCCGACGAACAGCCCTCCGAGCACCACGCCGATGATCACCACGACACGTATGAAACGCACGTGCCCCTCCCCCAACTAGTCGGTACGTACGTTCTAGTGGACCATGATCGGCCGTGAGGGCGGTGTCAGCGGCGGGGCGGGCTCCCCCTGCGGCGTCAGCCGACCACCCGGCCCATCAGGTAGACGACGGGGGCCGCGGCGGCCAGCGGCAGCGCGACACCGGCCGTCATGTGGACGAACTTCGACGGGTAGTCGTACGCGGCCACGCGCAGCCCGATCAGGGCGCACACCCCGGCCGCGAGACCCACCAGCGCCCCGCCGGCACCCAGCCCGGTCAGCCCGCCGACCGCGATGCCCGCACCGGCCGCGGCGGCCAGCGAGACGCCGACGGAGGCCGGGGTGGGCAGCGGCAGCGCCCGCGCGAACACCGCGACGGCGACGGCCACGGCACCGGTGGTCACCGGCTCCCAGTCCGCGGCGAGGAAGCCCGTGCAGACGATGGCCAGCGCGGCGGAGGCCACCGAGGCCATCAGCCCGTACATCCGCTCGTCGGGGTCCGCGTGGCTGCGCAGCTGGAGCACCAGCGTCAGCAGCACCCAGGCCCCGAGCGTGCCGATGACCGCGCCGGGGGCGTACGTGCGGTCCAGCGCGAGCACCGCGCCGTCTGCGACGAGGGCCCCGGCGAAGGCCACGACGATGCCCTGACGGGCCGGCCACATGCCGTTGAGGCGGAACCAGCCGGCCGCGGTGAGCCCCTGGAGGGCGATCAGCGGGACGAGCAGCGCCCACTGGCCGATCGCGGCGGCACCGGCCATCAGCAGGCCCAGGGCGGCGGTCAGTATCGCCGACTGCGGACCGGGGTCGATGATCGGCGACCGGCCCTCGGCCCGGGCCTGGGCGGGGTCTACGGCGCGCAGGGTGTTGCCGCCGACGGTCGGCGGCGAGTACTCGGCGGACGGACCGAACGGCCCGGGCACGGCGGCCTGCGGCTGCGGCTGCGGCTGCGGCTGCCGGGCCTGCGGCTCCGACGGGACCGGCGGGAGGTACGCGGTCTGCTCGGCGGCGCCCCCGGAGCCCCCGGCGGGCTCCCGCACGGGCGGCAGGTACGCCGTCTGCTCGGCGGCGGAGGCGTCCGCGGCCCAGGCGTCGGGCGCGGGGGCCTGGGGCTGCACCGGCGGCAGGTACGCGGTCTGCTCCGCGGCCCCCGCGGGCTCCCGCACCGGCGGCAGGTACGCCGTCTCGGCGGCAGCGGAAGCGGCAGCGGCCGGGGCGGAGGGCTGCTGCGCCTCGTCGCGGAACCAGCCGTCCGGCGCGGCGGACTGCGGCTGCACCGGCGGCAGGTACGCGGTCTGCTCCGCCGCCCCCGCGGGCTCCCGCACCGGCGGCAGGTACGCCGTCTCGGCGGCAGCGGAAGCGGCAGCGCCGCCCCCGGTGGCGTCCGGCCACGGCACGGCCGGGGCCTGCGGCTGGTGGGCCTGCGGCTGCGGCGCCTGCGCCGGCTCGTCGCGGAACCAGCTGTCGGGCACGGCGGGCTGCTGCGGCGGCTGCGGCTGGTACTGCGGCTGCGGAGCCTGCTGGGCCGGCACGGGCGGCAGGTACGCCGTCTGCGCGGCCGCGTCGGCGGCCCAGCCGCCTTGCGCGGGAGCCGGCGGCTGCTCGTCGCGGAACCAGCCCTCGGGCGCCGCGGGCTGCTGCTGCGCCGGCACGGGCGGCAGGTACGCCGTCTCGGCGGCGGCCGCGGAGGCCCCACCGCCCCCGGTGCCGTCCGGCCACGGCACGCCGCCCCCGGTCTGCCCCCACTGCCCCTGCGGAGCCGGGGCGGCCGGCTGGCCGGGCACCGAGCCCAGCGGCGGCTGCACCGGCTGGTACCCGGTCTCCCAGGTGTCGGCCTGCCAGGTCTGGGTGGAGTACGGATCCTGCTCGGCGGCCTGCTGCTGGCGCTGCCGCTGCTGTTCTTCGGGAGTGCTCATCGGTATCCGCTCACCCGCCCGCGAACGGCGGGAGCACCTCGACGGTGCCCCCCTCGGTCAGCAGGACGGCATCGTGCGGGCGCTTGCCCACGGGCTCGTCGTTCACGAGGAAGGAGCAGCGCTGCAGGACCCGGGTCAGTTCCCCCGGATGGCGGTCCCGCACGGCGTCGAGCGCCTCGGCCAGTGTGCGCGCCGAGTACGGCTCCTCCGCCGTCTCGGCCGCGGCTTTCGCCGCCGCCCAGTAGCGGATGGTTCCGGTTGCCACTGCAGCTCCTATCGCTCGGCCGACCGGGCGGTCCCGTGGTCGGCTCCGTCGGCTCTCTACCGTCGGCCTCCATGATGACCCCTCCGGCCCGTCACCCCGGCGTGCCTCAGCGCGCCGTCCGTGCGCCCCGAGGCCCCGCAGGACCGGTCGGCGGACCGCTCGATCCGGCGAAACCAGGGCATACGCAGGAGGAAGGCGTGGCGCGAACCACAGAATGCGGTGCACGGCAGCCCTCGGCCCCGAATGGGCCGGTGGGCTATTCTGGCGGCGTAGAGGATCCGGGCAACGTGGCCCCCGGGTCCTTTTGTGCTTTCAGCACGTTGAACGGACCGAGAACAGTGGTATCCATCCGGACCCCAGGGCGCGGGGGCCGGACGGCATGCCAGGCAAGGCGTACGAAGCAGTACAGCGCACGTCCTCGACGGGACCGAGGAGGAACCGACGTGATGGACCAGCGAAGCAAACAGGAGCACGGCCGCCCGAACCGGGCAGGTGGCCGGGCATGAGCTCTCTCCTCCTGTTGACCAATGCCCTTCAGCCGTCGACCGAGGTGCTGCCCGCACTCGGCCTGCTGCTGCACAACGTCCGGGTGGCCCCCGCCGAGGGACCGGCCCTGGTGGACACCCCCGGCGCCGACGTCATCCTCGTCGACGGCCGCCGCGACCTGCCGCAGGTGCGGTCGCTGTGCCAGCTGCTGCGGTCCACCGGACCCGGCTGCCCCCTGATCCTCGTCGTGACGGAGGGCGGCCTCGCCGCCGTCACCGCCGACTGGGGCATCGACGACGTGCTCCTCGACACCGCCGGCCCCGCCGAGGTCGAGGCACGGCTGCGGCTGGCCACCGGCCGCCAGCAGCTCGGCTCGGACGACTCCCCCATGGAGATCCGCAACGGCGACCTGTCGGTCGACGAGGCGACGTACAGCGCGAAGCTGAAGGGCCGGGTCCTCGACCTCACCTTCAAGGAGTTCGAGCTGCTGAAATACCTCGCCCAGCACCCCGGCCGGGTCTTCACCCGCGCCCAGCTCCTCCAGGAGGTCTGGGGCTACGACTACTTCGGCGGCACCCGGACGGTCGACGTCCACGTACGGCGGCTGCGGGCCAAGCTCGGCCCCGAGCACGAGTCCCTGATCGGCACCGTGCGCAACGTCGGCTACCGCTTCGTCACCCCGGAGAAGGTGGAGCGCGCGGCCGCCGAGGCCGCCGCCAAGCAGGCCCCGGGAAAGGCCCCGGCGCAGGCCGCGGACCGCACGAGCGGACCCGTAGCCCGTTCGGAGGAAGCTCCTGTGACCATCCAGTCGGCCAAACACCCTGCCCAGAGGTAGGTCACCCCGCGTAGACTTCCGCGCGTGGCCAAGGTGACGCGGGATGACGTAGCGCGACTTGCGGGTACTTCTACCGCCGTCGTGAGCTACGTCATCAACAACGGACCCCGGCCGGTCGCCCCGGCCACGCGCGAGCGTGTACTCGCCGCGATCAAGGAGCTGGGGTACCGGCCCGACCGCGTGGCCCAGGCCATGGCGTCACGCCGCACCGATCTCATAGGCATGATCGTCCCCGACGCCCGCCAGCCGTTCTTCGCGGAGATGGCGCACGCGGTCGAGCAGGCCGCCGCCGAACGCGGAAAAATGGTCCTGGTCGGCAACTCCGACTACCGGGACGAGCGCGAGGTCCACTACCTGCGCGCCTTCCTCGGGATGCGGGTGTCGGGGCTGATCCTCGTCAGCCAGGGCATGAGCGAGCGGGCCGCCTCGGAGATCGACGCGTGGGACGCGCGGGTGGTGCTGCTGCACGAGCGTCCGGAGGCCATCGACGACGTCGCCGTCGTCACGGACGACATCGGCGGCGCGCAGCTCGCGACCCGGCACCTGCTGGAACACGGGCACGAGTACGTCGCCTGCATCGGCGGCATCGAGAACACCCCGTCGGTCGGCGACCCGGTCGCCGACCACGTCGAGGGCTGGCGCCGGGCCATGCTGGAGGCCGGGCGCTCGGTCGAGGGCCGGCTCATCGAGGCCCCGTACAACCGCTACGACGCGTACCGGGTCGCCCTGGAGGTCCTGGCCCGCCCGGACCGGCCGACGGCGATCTTCTGCGCGACGGACGACCAGGCCATCGGCGTGCTCCGCGCCGCGCGCGAGCTGCGCATCGACGTCCCCGAGCAGCTGGCGGTGGCCGGCTTCGACGACGTCAAGGAGGCCGCCCTGACGGACCCGCCGCTGACGACGATCGCCTCGGACCGCCCGGCGATGGCCCGCGCGGCGGTGGACCTCGTCCTGGACGACGCCCTCCGCGTGGCCGGCTCCCGCCGCGAACGCCTGAAGCAGTTCCCCTCGGCCCTGGTGATCCGCCGCAGCTGCGGCTGCCGGTAGGGGGCGGGGCGCGGGCTCGCTATCTCCCCCTCGACCCCCCGGGGCTGGTCGGCGGCTGCCCACCCGCCCCCTTGTCTGCGGGCCGGGACGTCGGGGAGCGGTAGCCCCTTGGGCCGGATCAGGGCTGGTTGGGGGTTTCCCGTCAGTCCCATCGTCCTTCCGGTTCGTGCCGGCCTGTCAAGGGCGCTCCTTCGTCGCGTCACTTCGTGATCGCCTTCGGCGACCCTTGACAGACCGACCCGCCCCGGAAAGCCGAAAGACTGCCGGGAAACCCCCAAAGAAACGGCACGGTCCAACGTTGGAGGAGCGGGCGTCTCAGCGATGAGGCGAGGGGCCGGGCGTCGGCAGACCGGGCATCCGGGCCCCACATCCACGATTCCGGACCAGGGCGCGACTACCCGCACGAGAGGTTGATCAGGACCTCCCCCGGAGCCCGCAGGCGCGACAGATCGCTACGCGCTCCTCATTTCTCGGCGGCCGGCGACCGCCTGTGGCTGATACACGCACCAGAGGTCGAAAACAGCAGCCGAGGGAGCGGACGGACGCGACAGATCGCTACGCGCTTCTCTGATCTCGGCGTCCACCGACCGTCCGGGGCTGGTCGTCGACGGGTTCGATGTTGGCGGCGGCAGTGGTGAATTCACGGCCGGACGCATTGCGGATGTAGGCGAGCTCCGTCCAGTGCTCGGTGAGGGTGTCGGAGACGTTCTCGTTGATCACAGCCATCAGTTCGCCCTCGACGCCGGAGGCAATGTCGCGGACCCGGCGGCGCAGGAGGCGGTGGGGCACGTATTCGTACTGCTCACTCACCCGGCACCTCTGGAAAGCTATTCAGGAAACGCATCCAGCCGCTGTGGGCCCGGTCCAGCAGATCGGCGCTGGGCTCGATCAGGAAGGGTGTCTTCCCCGAGTGGCCGTCAAGACTGTCAGTACTGGGTGCGTCGTGCGTGCAGCTGTGCTTGATGCGACTGGTCACGGGTTACTCCCTGCCCTCGTCAATGAGTAGTGGAGCGGGACTCTTCGCAGCGCTCCCATTCGGACCCGGCGGCCGCCCAGGTGTGACCACCATGTCGGGTGGCGCCTGGGCTGAACCACTGCCGCGTCCTATAGGACCGCCCTATATTTCCCGCATGGAGCCCGAGTTGGATGTGTGGGTGCACCCCGAATTACGGGCGGCCGCAGCGGCTGAGGACTGGGCTGCCCTGTTGGGGACGTGGCGGAAGCTGACGCGGAGCAGTCAGAGCCGGCTTGGTGCCCTCGTGGGCTTGGCGCAACCCGATGTCTCCGCAATCGAGAACCGTCGGCGCGCGGTGACCTCGGCAGAGGTGCGGCAGCGCATCATCGACGGGCTCGGCGTGCCCCTGGAACTGCTCGGTGCCTGGTACGAGGATCTGCCGCTTCCCTCGCTCGTGCTGCCCGGGGTGGTGTCGGAGACCGACGGCGAGCGTTTGGGTCGGGTGAAAAAGGGTGGGCTGCGGCTGGATGCCGCTGCTGTCGATGCGATGGACGCCTTGCTGGCCGCGCATCGGCGGGCCGAGGACACGGTGGGGTCGCGCACCGTTGCACCGTTGGTTCTGGCGCAGTTCAGGGAGGTGGCGGGGCTGTACGGGCAGGCTCGGGGTGCCCTGGCCGACCGGGTGGTGAGGTTGCTGGCCGAGTACGCCCAGTTCCTGGCCTGGATGGCGCAGGACCAGGACAACGCCCCCGTGGCACTCGGGTGGTTCGACCGTTCCTACGACTGGGCACTGGAGTCCGGCTACGGCGACCTGGCTGCCACCACCCTGAGCATGAAGGCACACCTGGCGTGGTCGGGAGGCAACGGCCGGCGTTGTGTGCGGCTGGGTGAGGCTGCTGCTTCCCTTTCGGGGGCGAGCGAGGCCACCCGGGCCATGGCGGTGCAGATGGCGGGGCGGGGGTACGCGCTGGAGGGTGAGCGCGACGAGGCGTACTCCCGCCTGGACGAGGCGCAGCGGATCATCGCCGGTGCCGTTGACGCGCCTCCGTGGCTCTACTTTTACGGTGAGTCCTGGTTCGCGGCTCAGCGCGGTATGGCCGACCTGCACCTGAAGGACTGGGACGGCGCGGTCGGGAACCTGACCTCGGGCCTGGGCGGCTTCGCCCCGTCCTTCCGCCGGGACCGGGCCTGGTACGGATCCTGCCTCGCCCACGCATACGCGGGCGCCGGGGAGGCCGAGGCCGCTCTGACCGAGGCTCTGGGTGTGATCCACGACGCCTCGGAGGTCGGCCGCCCGCACGCGTGGGCCGAGCTGCACAAGGTGGGCGCCATCCTGCTGCGCAGAGGAGCCCGGGAAGGCCAAACGCTGGTGGGTGTGCTCGCCCAGCTCGGCTGACCCGAATGTTTCGTCAGCGGCCAGCGCGTAGCAGTCTGACGCGCCCGTGCACAGCCCAGGAAGCCGGCAGGCGCGTCGGATCGCTACGCGCTCCTCTGATCTCGGCGGCTGACAGACGTCCGGGGCTGGTCAGGGGCGGGTTCGACGTTGCTGGCGGCGGTGGTGAACTCGCGGCCGGAGGCATTGCGGATGTAGGCCAACTCCACCCAGCGCTCATAGGCAGCGGAATCCGAGACGTTCTCGTTGATCACCGCCATCAGCACTCCCTCGACGCCCGAGGCGATGTCGCGGACCCGGCGGCGGAGGAGGCCGTGCGGCACGTACTCGTAGCAGTCACTCATCGGAGGCCGCCTCGAAGGTGCTGAGGAAGCGCTCCCAGCCGGCCTGAGCGCGGTCGAGCAGGTCGGCGCTGGGCATGATCTCGTCGGGCACGTGCGCTGTCTTGAGCAGCTCGCAGACGCAGCTGTGCGTGATGCGGTCGGTCATGGGGCGACTCCTCCAGAGGTCAGTGGTGTCAGCCATCAGCCTGGACTCACCCCAACCGTGCGGGAATGACCGTTTGTTGCACTTCCGCTGTACTTCTGTCCCCCCTCGCAGGTCTGCGTGGTTCGATGACGGTGAGAAGGGAGCGGCGTGTGGCGACCGTGCACCACTGGACCGGGCTGGAGGCGAAGGCACTCAGGCTCGCGCTGCGGCTGAGCATCCGTGCGTTTGCCGAAAACCTCGGCGTCGGCGCGCGGACCGTCTCCAAGTGGGAGAAGCTCCAGGCGTCGACCGAACCACGCCCGGACACCCAGGCAATCCTCGACACCGCCCTGGCACGCGCGGATGCTGCCGCCCACCTGCGGTTCGAGACGTTCCTGTCCGAGGCCGGAGGCTCCAGGGCAGGCCGGTGGGCGCCTCCCGCCGCTCCCCTGGCCTGGGAGTACGAATCCTGGGCCGATGACCTGGATCGGGTCGTGGGCGCCCTTTCCCAGCAGGATTTCGCGTTCGCCGACTGCCTGCTCAGCCGATGGCTGAGCCGATTCCGGAAATCCGAGCTGGACGAGAAGGGCCTGTACCTGTTCGCCCGCTCGACCGCCTTGCTCGGCGACCTCAAGCGATACCGGGGGACTGCCGTCGGGCTGCTGTCCGCCCAGCACTCCTATGCCGGTGCGCGCACCGTCTTCATGCACCTTGGCATCCCCCGGCGTGTGGCCCAACTCGATCTGTCTCTCGCGGTGGTCATGGAGATGTCCGGCAGACTGGAGACCGCTGCTCGCGCCTATGAGGCCCTCGCTGTCGACAACCGGCTTTCCCTCCGCGACCGTGCGAGGGCCCGACTGTGGGTGGGAACGGCGCTGAGCAAGGACGGGCAGCACGGCTACGCGACGCGTGTCATGACAGCTGCAACTCGTGACTTCGAGGACCTTGCCGAACCCGAGGACTGGTCGGTGGCACACCAGAAACTCGCTCTCGCCCGTCGCGACGCCGGAGACCTGCCCGCCGCACTCCGGTTCCTGGACGTCGCCTGCAGCACGAGCACCGTGCGCTCCCCGATGCAACGGGTCCAGCTCACCACCGCCCAAGCCCACATCCTGCGCACCGATCCCGCTACCCGTGACGAGGGGCTCCGCCTTCTCGACCAAGCCGCGCAGATCGCTGCAGAGTCCGACCTCGGGCATCAGCTACGTAGCATCGAGGCCATCAGACGGACGTGCGAGGGAGCCTTCAAACCCCCACACCACCGACCAGGGAGCAGGTAGTGGCAGACGGACGACCGCAGGAAGTCACCGAGGATCAGCGGCAGGCCGCCCAGCTGATCTGGGACTACCACCACATGCACCACGAACTCCGCCCGTGCGACGCGGCCATTGCTCTGGGCTGCAACGACCTCGGCGTCAGCAGCTACGCCGCAGACCTGTACCGGTCCGGGCTCTTCCCCACCCTTGTGTTCACCGGCGGCAACAGTGCGGCCACCATCAACGTGTTCCCCCGTGGAGAAGCCGTTCACTTCCACGAACACGCCCTCGCGCTCGGCGTACCCGCCCACGCGATGCTGCTGGAGCCGAAGGCCGCCAACACCGGGCAGAACATCGCGTTCGCCCGCGAGGCGCTCACCGCCGCCGGCGTCCGGCCCCGCTCCGTGCTGCTGATCACCATGCCGTACATGGAGCGGAGGGCCTTCGCCACCTGCCGCGAGCAGTGGCCCGACATCGAGGTTCTCTGCGCTTCCGATCCATTGTCCTTCGACACCTATCTCAAAGGCATGGGCGACGAGGAATCCGTGATCAGCATGATCGTCGGCGACCTCCAACGAGTGCTCGAATACCCCAAACAGGGCTTCGCCATCGCTCAGGAGGTACCGGAAGCCGTGCATGTCGCATACGAGTCCCTCATCCGTGACGGCTTCACCAGCTGTCTCCTCAGCAGCTGAGTGGCAGCAGCCCCGGACGCCCGCAGGCCGCCGAAACCAGAGAAGCGCGTAGCGATCTGCTGCGCCCGACCGCGTCCCGCAGCACTCTGATCACCCTCTGGTGCAGGTACCAGCCCCAGACGGTCGCCGGACGCCGAAATACGAGGAGCGCGTAGCGATCTGTCGCGCTTGGGTGCTCCGCAGGGGGCGCTGGTCAACCTCTCGTGCGGGTAGCCGCGCCCCGGCTCCGAATCGCGACTCTTGGGGGCCCGGATGCCCGGGGGCCGGCCCCCGGCTCCTCGCTCATCGCTGACGGACCCGTCCCTTCTCCTCTGGACCGTGCCGTTTCTTTGGGGGGTTCCCGGCAGTCTTTCGGCTTTCCGGGGCGGGTCGGCCTGTCAAGGGTCGCCGAAGGCGATCGCGTAGCGACGCGACCGAAGGGAGCGCCCTTGA
>NZ_JBWKEZ010000090.1:0-27813 GCF_056434525.1 Streptomyces sp. NPDC044002 | reverse complement strand
CCCCGCCGGCGTTTGAGGCGCGGGGGTCTGGGGGCGGAGCCCCCAGGGGGTCCGGGGCGCAGCCCCGGGGAACGGGCGAAGGGCGGGGCGGGGAGCAGCCCGCGCAGCGGCACCCCCGCCCCACCGCACCGGCCCCGCGCAGGCGCACCTGCGTCCGCGCAGCGGCACCGCACCGGCCCCCGCTCCAGGCCCGCGCGGCAGCGCAACGGCCCCCACCGATGAGTTCCGCGGCAGCGGACGGTCATCCCCGCGTGGAGAGAACCCTGGCCCTGGAAGGGCCCCAGCCCGACGTCCCCGCCCTCTGCGCCCGCCTCCGCGAGCTCTGCCGGGACGGCCCGGGCCGACCGGTGACCTGCGACGCGCGGGCCGCCGAGCCGCCCACCCTCACCACCGTCGACGCCCTCGCCCGCCTGGCCCTCACGGCCAAACGCCACGGCGCCCCCTTCACCGTGACCGGCACGCCCCCCGCGCTCCGCGCCCTGCTACACCTCGTCGGACTCGGAGAGCTCCTCCGGCAGCCCGAACAGCGGGAACCACCGAGCCGTGTCCAGGAACGCGTTCAGCCCCACGATCCGCCCCTCTGACACCTCCAGCACCTGGAGCGCCCACGGCACGTGCCCGGGCAGGCCGTCCTCCCGCGGACGGTACTGCCCGAAGGCCGGGAGCCCGTTCGCCGTGGTCGGGACCAGCCGCGAGCCCTTGCAGCCGATGCCCTGCTCCAAGTGCCACGCGGCGATGTCCGCAGGCCCCCGCAGCCACAGGTCGAACGGCGGCATCGACAGCACCGCGTCCTCGTGCAGCAGCTCGGTGAGCCGCGAGATGTCGTACGCCTCGAAGGCCGACAGGTACTGCTCCAGCAGCTTCGACTGCTCCGCGTCCAGCGGGTCCTTCGGCTCGCTCGGCCGCAGCGCCTGCCCCGACAGCGTCGCCCGCGCCCGCTGGAGCGCGCTGTTCACCGACGCCACCGAGGTCTCCAGGAGCTGCGCGACCTCGTCCGCCTTCCAGGCCAGCACCTCCCGCAGGATCAGCACGGCCCGCTGCTTCGCCGGCAGGTGCTGGAGCGCCGCCACGAAGGCCAGCCGTACGGACTCCTTCGCCAGCGCCAGCTCCGCCGGGTCGGCGGTCTGCGGCAGCACCCGCCCGTCCGGCACCGGCTCCAGCCAGGTCACCTCGGGCCGCTCGTTCAGCACGGCGGAGGCCTGGTGCTGCGGCGCGGACAGGTCCATCGGCCGGGCCCGCTTGTTCCCGGCCTTCAGCAGGTCCAGGCACACGTTGGTGGCGATCCGGTACAGCCACGACCGCAGCGACGACCGCCCCTCGAACTTCTCGTGGGCCCGCCAGGCCCGGACGTACGTGTCCTGCACCGCGTCCTCGGCGTCGAAGGACGAGCCGAGCATCCGGTAGCAGTAGCCGGTCAGCTCGACGCGGTAGCGGTCCATCGCCGCGTCGAGTTCCGGTGACGTGATGGCAAGGTCGCTCATGGCCGTCGTCCCCCAGGTGGTTTCCGTCCCTTCGGAAACTACCCGAGGGGTCCGACAACGGCAGCCGGAGCGGAGGAAACCGTCAGGTCCCGGGCTTGCGCCCGTACACGAAGACGTCCTCCCCATTGGTCAGCATGCTCCAGTAGGCCTTCGCGTCCGTCGTCGTCATGTTCACGCAGCCGCCCGAACCCGGCGGGTTCCACATGCTCTTGGTGACCGAGTGGAAGGCGATGCCCCCGTCGAAGAACTGCGAGTAGGGCATGGAGACGTTGTAGATCGTCGACCAGTGGTTGATGGACCGGTAGTAGATCTTCTTCAGGCCCGTCCGCGTCGGCGTCTCCGCCTTACCGGTGCGCACCGGCACCGGACCGTACTTCAGCGTCGCCCCGTCCTGGATCCAGCTGAGCTGCCGGGTCAGGTCCACGCACGCGATCCGCCCCAGGTTGACGGGGCACTTCCCCTCGGCGTTCGGCGTCTTGCCCGCCGCCCGCTGCGCCAGCATCGTGCTCATCGTCTGCCAGGTCAGCGGCCCGGCGTACCCCATGGTCGGGGTGATCCCGTGGGTGGCCTGGAACGACTGGATCGCCGTGCAGTCGGCCGCCGACTGCACCCCGTCCACCGGCCGCCCGAGGAACTGCTCGACCTGCCGCTGGTAGGGCCCGGTGGTCACGTTGCAGGCGGCGGCCTGAGCCGGACCGCCCCCCACGACCACCAGGGGCGCCGCCAGCGCCAGAGCCCCGCCGAACACCACCGCAGCCCGCCGCCGCGCGCGCACGCGTATCGCCGCCATCCGGTCCTCCCCTGCCTCGCC
The DNA here is from genome assembly GCF_056434525.1 of Streptomyces sp. NPDC044002. Lineage (NCBI taxonomy): Bacteria > Bacillati > Actinomycetota > Actinomycetes > Kitasatosporales > Streptomycetaceae > Streptomyces > Streptomyces sp. NPDC044002. The sequence continues at coordinate 25,521 of NZ_JBWKEZ010000090.1, read as the reverse complement.
CGCACCCCTCGCCCTGGGGCGTCAGTGCCCTCAACGCTGAGAGGCGTTCCGTAGTTGCTTGGCCTGTGGGTCATGATGGTAGGTTGGCCAAGTCCCTTGCGGATAGGGCGAGAAGACGCCCTGTGGGAGTCAACCGCATGGCGGTCCGACCTCCGGTCTCCCGGAGCGGTCCGCGCGGCAGCACGGGCTTCGGGCTGTGCCCCTGCTCCCCGAATGCCGGATCAGCGCCCTGCGCGACCCCGGATGAGACGCCCGCTCGCGGGTGACCACGCCGGAAAGCCCAGGTCACGCCCCGGCTGCAGTCCGCGCTCGCCCTTCTGGCGAATCACGGATCAAGTCTTAGAGCGAGTTGCGTACGCCGGACAGTTCTCGGGCTGACTTGTCCCGAGTGGAACCGTCCGCCGTGCGGTCCGGCCGCCTGGCGGCGGCAGCGTCAGCGCGCTGCCGCGGCCGGGGCGAGCATCCGGCGCCGTTCGGCACGGGCCGCGTGGGACCCGTACAGGGTGACCGAGACGACGCCCAGCACCGCCAGCAGCGCGATCCCGACCGTGGCCGCCCACCCCGAGGCGTGGTACGCCAGCGCGCCCAGGGTGCCGCCCGCGCTGGAACCGAGGTAGTACGCGGACTGGTACAGCGCCGAGGCCTGCGCCCGGCCCGTCTTCGCCGTCCGGCTCACCGCCGCCGACGCCACCGCGTGCCCCGCGAAGAACCCGGCCGTGATCAGCACCAGCCCCGGCAGGATCAGCCACAGCGAGTCGCCGAGCGACAGCAGCAGCCCCAGCGCGGTCGTGGTCACCGCCAGGTACAGCGCCCCGCGCCGGCCCGCACGGGCCACCAGCTGCCCGGCCGCCGCCGAGGAGACCGTGCCCACCAGGTAGATCAGGAAGATCGACCCGACCACGCCCTGGCCCAGCGAGAACGGCGCCTCCACCAGCCGGTACCCGATGACCGTGTACACGGCCCCGAACACCGTCATGAACAGCGCGCCGATCCCGTACAGCCGCAGCAGCAGCGGATCCCGCAGGTGCCCGGCGACCGTACGCCCCACCGCGCGCGGGTTCAGCGACGCCGGCCGGAAGAACCGCGCCCGGGGCAGCAGCACCAGGAAGGCCACCGCGCACACCAGCGCCATCACGCCGACGGCCAGCAGCCCGCCGCGCCAGCCCCACAGCTGCGCACCCCAGCCGGTGACGATGCGGCCGCTCATGCCGCCGATGGAGTTGCCCGCCACGAACAGGCCGATCGCCCCGACCAGCGCCTTCGGCCTGACCTCCTCCGCCAGGTAGGCCATCGCGGAGGCGGGGATGCCCGCGATCGCCGCGCCCTGCACCGCGCGCAGCGCCACCAGCCACTCCAGGCTCGGCGCGAACGGCACCAGCAGGCCGACGCCGACGGCGACCACCATCGAGCAGGTCATCATCCGGGTCCGGCCGAACCGCTCGGACAGCGCGCTCAGCGGCAGGACGAACAGGGCGAGCGCGCCGGTGGCCGCGGACACCGTCCAGCTGGCCTGACCGGCCGTCACGCCGAAACCGGCGGAGACCGCGGGCAGCAGGGCCTGGGTGGAGTAGAGGAGGGCGAAGGTCGCCAGTCCGGCGGCGAAGAGCGCGAGGCTCATCCGGCGGTAGCCGGGGCGGCCGGGGGAGTGGGGCTCGGGGGACGACGGGGTGGAGGCACCCGTGATGACGGGCGCCCCGGTATGAGCGGGAGGCATACCTCGAACCTACGCCCACCCTTTTTCATGCGTCCAATGCACAAACAGCGGATAATCAATCCACTCACGCATCACCCCAGCCCAGGGCCTCGGATATCAATGAACCGTTACGAAGAAGACATGGCTGTGACACAAGGCCTGGCCCCGCGCCTGGCCCAGTTCGTCGCGGTCGCCCGCCACGAGCACGTCACCCGCGCCGCCCACGAGCTGGGCGTGCCGCAGTCCACCCTGTCCCGGGCGATGGTCCGCCTCGAACAGGACCTGGGCGTCTCGCTGTTCGCCCGCAAGGGCCGCACCGTCGCCCTCACCACGGCGGGCCGCACCTTCCTCGCCTCCGCCGAACAGGCCCTCGAAGGGATCGCCCGCGCCGCCGGGTCCGTCCAGCAGGACGCCGACCCGCACTTCGGCAAGGTCGCGTTCGGCTTCCTGCACACCCTGGGCCCCGAGACGGTGCCCGCCCTGATCCGCGCCTTCCGCGCCGACCACCCCCGGGTCCGCTTCGCCCTGGTCCAGAACTACGGCGAGGCCATGCTGGAGAAGCTCCGCGCCGGGGAACTGGACCTCTGCCTGACCTCACCCGTCCCCGACGCCCCCGACCTGGTCGCCCGCCGCCTCGACGAACAGCGGCTGCGCCTGGTGGTCCCGGACGACCACCGCCTCGCGGGCCGCAAGCGCATCCGCCTCGCAGAGGCCGCCGAGGAAACCTTCGTCACCCTGGAGCCCGGCTACGGGCTGCGCCGCATCACCGACAACCTGTGCGCGGAGGCCGGGTTCACCCCGAAGGTCGCCTTCGAGGGAGAGGAGGCGGAAACCCTGCGCGGCCTGGTGGCGGCGGGCCTGGGCGTGGCCCTCCTCCCGCCGCCGCCCGTCCCCCGCCCGGGAGTGGTCGAGCTGACGGTGACGGCGCCGCGCGCGGCCCGCGAGATCGGCGTGGCCTGGCTGGACGGCCACCCGGACACCCCGCCGGTCGCGGCCTTCAAACGCTTCCTCCTCTCCCGCCGAGGCCGCCTCATCCCGGAACTGGAGCCGCCGGCCTAGCCCACCCCGGTGGTCGTCGTCGGGCGTTCGTGGGACCGGCACGGAGTTCCGGTTGCCCCCGCCGCGGGCGCGGGACGGATGTCCCGCGCCGGGAGGTCCGGCGGCCCGACGGACAGGAGTGACAGCCATGCCCATCCCCAGACGACGAACACCTCGGTCCGGGTGGCGCCGGTCGGCCCCGGCCCTGACCGTGGCGTTCACGACGGCCGCTGCCGCGCTGGCCTCGGCGGCCCCCGCCTCGGCGGCCACCACCATCGTGAACTGCCCCTTCCAGAACCTCCAGAGCGCGATCAACAACGCCGCGGCCGGCGACACCCTGCTGGTCCGGGGCACCTGCACCGGCAACTTCACGATCGGCAAGAGCCTCACCCTCGCCGGCTCCTCCGGCGCCACGCTGAACGGCAACAACGCGGGCCGGACCCTGCTCGTCAACGGCCCGACGACGGTCCGCGTCACGCTCACCGGCCTGACCCTCACCGGCGGCGCGGGCGTCGACATCGGCGGCGGTCTGTTCAACAACGGCGCCACGGTGACGCTCCGCAGCAGCACCGTGCGCAACAACACCTCCACGGAGGAGGGCGGCGGCATCGGCAGCCTCGGCACCACCACCCTGGACGGCAGCACGGTCCGCAACAACACCAGCAAGTTCGGCGGCGGCATCGCCAACGGCCCGGGCGTGCTGACGGTGTTCTGGAGCACGGTCCGCGACAACACCGCCACCCAGTGGGGCGGCGGCATGGTCGTCGCCGGACAGGCGCGGGTGGTCGGCTCGACGATCACGGCGAACACCGCCCAGGGCGGCCCCTTGTCGGGCGGCGGCATCTACAACTTCAGCAACCTGACCCTCCTCGGCAACTCCATCACCGCCAACACCCCGAACAACTGCTCCTCGACCACCCCCCTCCCCGGCTGCACCACCGTCTGACGCACCTAGGCGCTCCCGCCCGCTCCTGGGCTCGGATCCGGCAGTCCGGCCTTGTTCGCGGCGGACAGCAAGTACCCGGCCTGGAAGCGGGACTTGGCGCCGATCGCCCGCATGATCCCGGCGATGTGGCGTTGGCAGGTGCGTTCGGACATGCCGAGGCGGCGGGCGATGACCTTGTCCTCCAGGCCGTCGGCGAGGAGCCGGACGATGGTCTGGCGGAGTTCGTCCGAGAGGGACTTGGAGGCTTCCGGGGTCACCGTGGTGGGGAACGGGCGGGCGCCGAGCCAGGAGCGTTCGAAGGCGGCCGTCATGAAGTGGACGACGCTGGGTTCGCGGACCACCAGGGCGGCTCCCTGGCGGTCCGGGACGGCCATGAGTCCGGTGTGGGCGTCGAAGATCAGCATGCGCATGAGGCCGTCGCCGAGGGTGCGTACCTGGGCGCCGAGCGCGGTGATCCGCTCGACGTAGGCGGCGGTGGGGCGGGAGTAGCGGGCGGTGTGCTGGTAGATGGTCCGCATGCGGACGCCGCGTGCCAGCAGGGACTCGTCCCGTCCGACCGCTTCCTCCAGGGTTTCCTGGGGCCGGCCGCCGCCCGGCTGGGAGGTCAGCAGTTCCCGTTCGCAGCCGGCGACCAGCTCGGTGATCAGCCCGCGCACCGCTCCGAGGTCGGTGACCAGTTCCAGCCGTCCCGACCCGCTCAGGTCCCGGTGCGCGGCTCCCGCCTCGTACGCGGGTACCAGTGCCTCCAGCCGCCCGCGCAGCCGGTCCATCTCGTCGTGCGTCTCCCGTACGAGCAGCGCCAGCGGGGCCAGCGCCCGGGCCGCCGCCGCGCGGGGCGCGACCGCGCACCAGCGTTCGGGGCCGTCGCCGTCGGGGACCCGCTGGAGCAGGTGCGCGGCGCCCAGCTCGGTGACGGCCGCGCCCGCGCGGGCCCCGAGGGCGGTGGTGGCCTCGGCGACGGTGAAGGCGTGCCGGTCGACGGCGTACGCGTACAGGCGCCGGGCCGTCGGGCTCAGGTCTCCGGGGTCTTCGGGGTCTTCGGATCCGGCATCGGCATCGAAGGCGGCATCGGAAGCGGCATCGGCTGGGGCTGGCATATGCACATTCGTCCCTGCCTGTGCCCCTTCGTAAACCCCTCAGGTTCCCGCAAGGCGACAAGTCGACGCCCGAATGACGGCTTCCGGCATATGCCGAACCGGCACAGTGGACCCACGACGCGCGGCCGCGCCGCCCGGGGCCATCCGACCGAGAGGGGACGGAACGGCAGGCCCCGGCGTTCCGGCGCGGCCCGTGGCGGACCCGTTCAGGCCGGCTTCGCGTAGTTGCCGAAGCCCGTCCAGTCCACCGCCACGCACGGCTCGTCGCCGAGCACCCACGCGTCGTGCCCCGGGGCGACCTGCATGAAGTCTCCCGGCCCGTACTCGGCGCCCTCGCCGTCGTCCATCACGACCTGCATGCGGCCGCTGACCACGTACCCCGTGTGCGCGGACTGGCAGCTGTCCGTGCCCGCCAGCGGCTTGATGTGCTCCGACCACTTCCAGCCCGGCTCGAAGACCGCGCGCCCGACCGGCCCGCCGTCCGTCTGGATCAGGTCCAGCCTGCCCTTGCCGTCGGCGAACGGCCGCGTCTCGTCCGCGCTGTCGAAGTTCCTGCGCACCATTCCGGCCATGGCGGACCGCCTCCCGGAGAGCACCCCGAGCCGACCCCGAGTCCACCCTTCATCTTACTTCTCCCAGGATCCCCCGGCCATCAGGCCGGGGTGGGGCCACCTCCCGCTCGCGGGGGAGGGTCCCTGGACCGGAGGCGCGGAGCGCCGGAGTCCTGTGCGCATCTGTTCTGACCTGCACTCTCTTCCGTTGTCAGTGGGGGCTGTTACGTTCTGGGACATGTCGACGACAGCGATGGCCGAGCAGGGGTCCGGGTATGCCCGGTACACCTTCCGGCTGCGTGTGTCGTCCACGGCGCTCGCCCGGCTGGATGCCGAGTGGGCGCGGTGCCGGTGGGTGTGGAACGAGTGCGTGGCGATGTCCCGCAAAGTCCACCGGCACAACCGGGCCACGGGCGAGACCAGGACGTGTGGTTCGGCGCAGCTCGACAGACTGCTGACCGGAGCCCGGCAATCAATGGCGTGGCTGCGGGAAGGCGCTTCGGTGCCGCAGCAGCAGATCATCCGGGACTTCGCCAAGTCCCGCGCCAAAGCCCTGAAGGACATCACAGCGAAGCTGCCGATGCGGCAGCGGGCCGGGATGCCCCGGATCAAGCGCAAGCGCGGGGCCGCCCCGTCCCTGAACTACACCCAGCGCGGGTTCCGGATCAAGGACGGCCGTCTGCACCTGGCCGGCAGGATCGAGCTGAGCGTGGTGTGGTCCCGCAGGCTTCCGTCCGCCCCGTCGTCGGTTCGGGTGTACCGGGACAGTCTCGGCCACTGGTACGCATCGTTCGTCGCGCTGGCGCCAGCCGAGCCGCTGCCCGCGACCGGCCGGGCGATCGGCGTGGACTGGGGTGTCAAAGAGACCGCGACCACCACATCTGATGCCCACGACCTCCCGCACGCCCAGCACGGGAAGGCCGCCGGGCAGAAGCTCGCCCGCTACCAGCGGATGATGGCCAGGCGTGCCACGCCGAAGAACCGGCCCGACACCGCCGGCTATCGCAAGGCTCGACGCCAAGCCGCGAAGGCGGCGAAGAAGACCGCCCGGCAGCGGCAGGACACCGGCCGCAAATGGGCCAAGACCGTCGTCCGCGACTTCGACCAGCTCGCCGTGGAGGACTTCCGCCCGAAGTTCCTCGCGAAGACCAACATGGCCCGCAAGGCCGCCGACGCCGCGATCGGCGCAGTGAAGGCCGCCCTGATCGAGCAGGCCCGCAAGCACGGCCGTGCCGTGCACCTTGTCCACCCCGCGCATACCACCATGGACTGCGCACGGTGCGGAGCGAGAACCAAGCACGCACTACCTCTTTCCGAGAGAACGTACACGTGCACCGCATGCGGAGCCGTCTCGCCCAGGGACAAGAACTCCGCCCGCGTGATGCTCGTCCGGGCTGGTCTCAACCCGGCTGGTGCCGATCTTGTAAGACCTGCCCGCTGCTAGGTGCCAGGCGAAGTGAGCCAGGAATCCCCTCCCTTGACCAACGTAGTCCTTGAGGGAGGGGAGGTTTCAATCTACGCCCGACCCCACTCCCGTTCAGCCCCGCAGCGACCGCCCGAAACCCGAGGCCAGCGGCATCCGCAGGCCCAGCGGCGGCGGCGCCGCCAGCGCGTCCACGACCGGCCGCGACCACCGGCCCGAGAGCATCGCGCCGAGTACGAAGTCCACCGCCACCGCCACCACTTCCGAGCGGTGCTCCCGCAGCCCGTGGCCGTCCGAGTGCACCTCGAACCGGCAAGTAGAACGATTCGCCTTCTTCGCGCGGGCCGCCAGCCGGAAGGAGGACTCCGGGTCGCTGCGCGCGTCGTTCGTGCCGTGCACGATCAGCACCTGCCGCCCCGCGAGCTGTTTCACCGGTTCAGGGGAGCCCGCCTCCGTGCCCTCCGTTAAGCAAGGGGCCATCGCCACCACCGAGTTGACGGCCCCGTGCCCCGCCGCCAGCAGCGCCGCCCGGCCGCCCGCGCCGAAGCCGGCCAGGCACACCGGGACGTCCCCGTACAGCCTGACCACCTCGTCCGCCGCCCACTCGGCGGCCTCCTCCCGGGGCCCGGCCCCGTGCGCCACCGCGTGCGCCACCAGCCCCTGCGCCCCGCCCGCCCGGGCCAGCGCCCGCGCGAGCGGACGTACCGGACCGGGGGCGAATCTGGACGCCCCGGGAAGCAGGAGCACCACACCACTGACCGTCGAGACCGAGCCGTTCGCGCCGGCCGCCCGCCCCAGGCGGGCCCCGCGCGCCGGCGGCGCATGCTGTGCCATGGCGGAACAGTCTCAGACTGACAGGTGTACGCCACCCGTCCGTACGGTCTCTGTTACATATCGACCCCGGCGCCCGACGCGCTGCTCTACGCGCGTAGGAGTAGAGTGCCGGGATGACGAGCGAGACCCCCAACCTGCCCACCCCGGACCAGATCCGCCGCTCCCCGAAGGTGCTGCTGCACGACCACCTCGACGGTGGCCTGCGCCCCGGGACCATCATCGAGCTGGCGGCAGAGGTCGGCTACGACAAGCTGCCCGAGACCGACGCCGACAAGCTGGGCGTCTGGTTCCGTGACGCCGCCGACTCCGGATCCCTCCCGCGCTACCTGGAGACGTTCGCGCACACCTGCGCCGTCATGCAGACGAAGGAGGCCCTCTTCCGGGTCGCCGCCGAGTGCGCCGAGGACCTGGCCGAGGACGGCGTCGTGTACGCCGAGATCCGCTACGCCCCCGAGCAGCACCTCGAAGCCGGCCTGACCCTCGAAGAGGTCGTCGAGGCCGTGAACGACGGCTTCCGCGAGGGCGAGCGCCGCGCCAAGGCCAACGGCCACCGCATCCGCGTCGGCGCCCTGCTGACCGCCATGCGCCACGCGGCCCGCGCGCTGGAGATCGCCGAGCTGGCCAACCGCTACCGCGACAACGGCGTGGTCGGCTTCGACATCGCCGGCGCCGAGGCGGGGTTCCCTCCCACCCGCCACCTCGACGCCTTCGAGTACCTCAAGCGCGAGAACAACCACTTCACCATCCACGCGGGCGAGGCCTTCGGCCTCCCGTCGATCTGGCAGGCCCTGCAGTGGTGCGGTGCCGACCGCCTCGGCCACGGCGTGAAGATCATCGACGACATCGAGGTCGCCGAGGACGGTTCCGTGAAGCTGGGCCGCCTGGCCTCGTACGTCCGGGACAAGCGCATCCCCCTGGAGATGTGCCCGACCTCGAACCTGCAGACCGCCGCGGCCGCCTCGTACGCCGAGCACCCGATCGGCCTGCTGCGCAAGCTGCACTTCCGGCTGACGGTCAACACCGACAACCGCCTGATGAGCGGCACCAGCATGAGCCGCGAGTTCGAGCACCTGGTCGACACCTTCGGCTACTCGCTCGACGACATGCAGTGGTTCACCGTCAATGCGATGAAGTCCGCGTTCATTCCTTTCGATGAACGACTCGCGATGATCAACGACGTGATCAAGCCGGGCTATGCGGAGCTGAAGTCCGAATGGCTGTTCCGGCAGACCGCTTCCACCAGCGGAACTGTCTCGGCCTAGGCCACGGGCCGACCCGCGGAAAGCGTCCGGGAGATTCAACTCCCGGACGCTTTCTCGTATTTAAGGATGTTTGCGGGACGGGGTTTGAAGTGGCTAGTTTGCGGAGCCGCTCAGTTCCCCGTCGCAAGGACGATTTTTCATGAAGCAGTCTGCTGCCAAGTCCCTCGGTGTCGCTGTGATTGGTGCCGCCCTCGCCGCGGGCGCCGCCGGCACCGCCTCCGCCTCCGGGCTCCCCGCCGCCAGCCTGACGGACACCCTCGGCTCCCTGACCAGCGCCACCAGCTCTCTCACCGACCAGACGCAGCAGGGTGCGCAGGAGGGCGAGGCCTCCGACGCCGCCGCCCCGGCCAACCAGCTCCTCGGCGGCCTGTCCACGGTGGCCGCTCCCCTCGGCGCCCTCGGCGGCTGACGAGCCTCGGAAATCGCACGCATGCGCACGCGGCGCACGCCCCTTCGAGGAGGTGTGCGCCGCGTCGCGCGGTGTGCCACGATCACCACCAACTGCCCGCCGACGCACGGGGTATGAGGTTCGGTCATGCGCATCACGGCACGATTCACGGCGCCCGCGACGAGGTTCGCGCTGCTCCCCGCCCTGCTCCTCGGAGCGGTCGCCTGCGGCAGCGGTACGGACACCTCCGCGCCCGGGAAGACCCCCGACCCCAAGGGCTCCGCGGCCGCCCGCCCCTCGGGCGCCCCCGGCGCCCCGGCGGCCCCCGCCGCGCCCAAGGCCAAGGACGCGAGCCTGGAACGGGCCGCCCTCGTCCAGGGCGACCTCGCCGGCTACCAGATCTCCGCGCAGGGCAAGAACCCGAACGCCCCCGACGGCCAGCCGCAGGCCGACAAGAAGGCCTGCCAGCCGCTCGCCGACATCATGGGCGACAAGCCCGACCCGGCCGCCCACGAGACGGTCAACCGCGGCATCGGCTCCCAGAAGCAGGTGGGCCTCGCGGTCTCCGCCTCCGTCAGCTCCTACGCGGAGGCCGAGGCCAAGCGGGTCGTCGCCCGGCTGCGCGAGGCCGTCGCGGCCTGCGGTACGGGCTTCACCGCCACCGTCGAGAAGCAGACCGGCCGCTACCGGGACGTGAAGGCCGTCCCGTACAAGACGGCGGGCGAGGAGACGGTCAGCTGGACCACGACCGCCACCGCCGAGGGCGTCTCGGCGCCGGTCCACCTGGTCGTCGTACGCCAGGGCGACCGGGTCGTGCGGCTGATGGCCCTGAACGTGGCCGCCGCGGACCAGAAGGCGCTGGTCCCGCAGGAGATCGCCGACAAGCAGCTGGAGAAGGTCAAGAAGGCGGGCTGAGTCCGGCCGGAGCCCGGCCGGAGCGCCGCCGGAGCGCCGCTCGGGCACCCGGGGGGTCTTCGGGGAGCTACCAGGCGGTCTGCGCCGAGCCCGCGCCGCCCTTCTCGTTCGGGAGCAGCAGCCACAGCGCCAGGTAGATGAGGAACTGCGGTCCGGGCAGCAGGCACGAGGCCACGAAGATGATCCGCATCGTGCGGGTCTTGATACCGAAACGCCGTGCGAGCCCGGCGCAGACGCCGCCGATCATCCGTCCGTCACGGGGGCGGGTAATCGCGCTCATTTTCTTCTCCTTCGTATGGGATCGCGCTCCGGGACCATTCCCTTCCGCGATGCCTCAATACTCGCGCGGTACCGCCGAAAGGACCTCGGTCCAGGGTCCGATGCCGACCCTGGTAATTCTCGGGGTGGGCCCCTGAGACGCGTGGGTGCGGCGCAGCCGCCTGCGCAGCACCGGGACGACGGCCAGGTGGACGATCACCACTCCGGCGGTGTTCAGCAGCAGCGCGTCCACGTCCAGCACCCGGCCGGGGACGGCGGTCTGCAGCATCTCGATGCCGAGCGAGATCAGTACGGCCGCGGCCGCCGTCCGGACCAGCGAGGCCCAGGCCGCCAGCGGCCCCGGCGTCAGCCGCCCCCCGGCCAGCGGCAGCAGCACCCCCAGCGGGGCCAGCAGCGCCAGCCCCTCGCCGATCCGCCGCGCGGCCTCCAGCGGGCCGTACGCGAGGTCCGCCCGGATCCCCTCCAGCGGGGTCAGGTTCGCGGCCGCCGCCCAGGGGACGTCCAGGGGGCTCAGCGTCAGCCATCCGACGAGCAGCAGATGCGCGGCCAGCAGGGCCCCGCTCAGGAGCCGGGACCGGACCGGGAGCTTTGTGGCGGTGGCGGCGCTGCCGCTGCCCTCATGACGGTGCACACCTGCGAGGACGCACCCCCCGGCAGCACCGGTTCCGGTACCCGTGTCCGTTACGCAGTGGTTACGGCAGCTCAGCGGATACCCCGATCACCGGATGGTGCCCCGCGGCCCGGCCGCCCCCGCAAGCCGCCAGCCTCCGGCCCGCCAGACCCCGGCCCACCGGCCTCCGGCTCACTGTTCCCCGCCCCGCCAGCCCGGCAGCCCGGCAGCCCGGCAGAGCCCAGCCCACTGGCTTCCGGCCCGGCAGCCTCCGGCCCGGCAGCCTCCGGCCCGCCAGAGCCCGGCCCACCGGCCTCCAGCCGCCGACCTCCAGCCGCCGACCTCCAGTTCACCGGCCCCGGCCAGCCAGCAGACCGCCCGGCAGGGCTCCGGCAGACCGCCCGGCAGGGCCCCGGCAGACCCGCCCGGCAGGACCCCCGTCAGCCCGCCCGGCAGGACCCCCGTCAGCCCGTCGCCAGCAGTACGGCCAGCAGTACCGCGCCCACCACCGCCGGCGCGATGATCTCGTACGCCCACCGCACGCGGACCCCGCCCTGCGCGCCGGGCCGGCCGGCCCCGCGCTCGGCGAGCTCGCGCAGCTCGTCCACGACCCGGTCGGAGGAGGCCCGCGGCGGCGCGGTCGGCTCCGCCGCGTCGGCCGAGGCGTCCATGCCCTTGCCGCGCAGCGCGTTCCCGCGGCTGAACTGCCGGCCGGCCTTCTTCCGCTCGCGCAGCGACACCGGCACCGACCACAGCTGGTACTTCGACCCCTCCGCCAGTACCTCCGCCGAGTACCCGGCGCGCACCGCGTCGACGGCGGCCCAGGGCAGCTCGATGATCCGGAAGGGGTTGCGGATCCGCATCCGGTCGTCGTTGGCGAAGACGGCCGGGCGGAGGGTGAACGCCACGATCAGGGGGACGGCGAACAGCGCGACCGCGGCGCCGACCCACCGCGCGCTCCCCTCGCCCCGTACGACGGCGTCCCCGCACAGCCACGCCACGAGCGCGAGGAGCAGCACGCCGGAGACGACGGCCATGGAGGAGCGGTAGACGCGGTCGGCGTAGACCGGCTCGTGGGGGGAGGGCGTAGTCATGCGGCCGATTCTGCCCCATGGCCTGCCGGAAGGTACGGGCGAGCGGGACCGGAAGCTCCGATGACGGATCTCACGCCCATATGTGCACCGAGGGGGGTGACAGGCGCTACGCGCGTAGATATGCTCACCTGGTGACCATGCCCACCACCCTCACCGCATTCGCTGACGTGACGACGTCCGACAGCGCGCTGCGCCGCTTCCTGCACGGGCTGCCCGGCGTAGACGCAGTCGGCCTGGAGGCCCGCGCGGCCTCGCTCGGCACCCGCTCGATCAAGACGACGGCCAAGGCGTACGCCATCGACCTGGCCATCTCGATGATCGACCTGACGACGCTCGAGGGTGCGGACACCCCGGGCAAGGTCCGGTCGCTCTCCGCCAAGGCCGTCAACCCCGACCCGACCGACCGGACGACGCCCATGACCGCCGCGGTCTGCGTCTACCCCGACATGGTGGCCACCGCCAAGGCCGCGCTGAACGGCGCCGACGTCAAGGTCGCCTCCGTCGCCACCGCCTTCCCCGCGGGCCGCGCCGCCCTGCCGGTCAAGCTGGCCGACACCCGGGACGCCGTCGCCGCCGGCGCCGACGAGATCGACATGGTCATCGACCGTGGCGCCTTCCTCGCCGGCCGCTACCTGGAGACGTACGAGCTGATCAAGGCCGTGAAGGAGGCGTGCGTCCGCCCCGACGGCACCGCCGCCCGCCTCAAGGTCATCTTCGAGACCGGCGAGCTGTCGACGTACGACAACATCCGCCGCGCCTCCTGGATCGGCATGATCGCCGGCGCCGACTTCATCAAGACCTCCACCGGCAAGGTCGGCGTCAACGCCACCCCCGCCAACACCCTGCTCATGCTCGAAGCCGTACGCGACTTCAAGGCGCAGACTGGAATCCAGATCGGCGTGAAGCCGGCCGGCGGCATCCGCACCACGAAGGACGCCATCAAGTTCCTGGTCCTGGTCAACGAGACCGCGGGCGAGGACTGGCTGACCAACGAGTGGTTCCGCTTCGGCGCCTCCAGCCTGCTGAACGACCTGCTCATGCAGCGCCAGAAGCTGAGCACCGGGCGTTACTCCGGTCCCGACTACGTGACGGTGGACTGATCACCATGGCATCCCTCTTCGAGTACGCACCGGCCCCCGAGTCCCGCTCGGTCGTCGACATCGCCCCCTCCTACGGGCTCTTCATCGACGGCGAGTTCACCGACGCCGCCGACGGCAAGGTCTTCAAGACCGTCAGCCCCTCCAGCGAGGAAGTGCTGGCCGAGGTCGCCCAGGCGGGCGCCGCCGACGTCGACCGCGCCGTCAAGGCCGCCCGCCGCGCCTTCGAGAAGTGGTCCGCGCTGCCCGGCTCCGAGCGCGCCAAGTACCTCTTCCGCATCGCCCGGATCATCCAGGAGCGCAGCCGCGAGCTCGCCGTCCTGGAGACCCTGGACAACGGCAAGCCGATCAAGGAGACCCGCGACGCGGACCTCCCCCTGGTCGCCGCCCACTTCTTCTACTACGCGGGCTGGGCCGACAAGCTCGACCACGCGGGCTACGGCGCGAACCCCCGCCCGCTCGGCGTGGCCGGCCAGGTCATCCCGTGGAACTTCCCGCTGCTGATGCTCGCGTGGAAGATCGCCCCGGCGCTCGCCACCGGCAACACCGTCGTCCTCAAGCCGGCCGAGACCACCCCGCTCTCGGCGCTGTTCTTCGCGGACATCTGCCGCCAGGCCGGTCTGCCCAAGGGCGTCGTCAACATCATCCCCGGCTACGGGGACGCGGGCGCCGAACTCGTCGCCCACCCGGACGTCAACAAGGTCGCCTTCACCGGCTCCACCGCGGTCGGCAAGGCCATCGCCCGCCAGATCGCCGGCACCGACAAGAAGGTCACCCTGGAGCTGGGCGGCAAGGGCGCCAACATCGTCTTCGACGACGCCCCCATCGACCAGGCCGTCGAGGGCATCGTCAACGGCATCTTCTTCAACCAGGGCCAGGTCTGCTGCGCGGGCTCCCGCCTCCTGGTCCAGGAGTCGATCCACGACGAGCTGCTCGACTCCCTCAAGCGCCGCCTCTCCACGCTGCGCCTGGGCGACCCGCTCGACAAGAACACCGACATCGGCGCCATCAACTCCGCCGAGCAGCTCGCCCGGATCACCGCCCTCGCCGAGACCGGCGAGGCCGAGGGGGCCGAGCGCTGGTCCCCGGCGTGCGAGCTGCCGTCCGCCGGCTACTGGTTCGCCCCGACGCTCTTCACGAACGTCACCCAGGCGCACACCGTCGCCCGCGACGAGATCTTCGGCCCGGTCCTGTCCGTGCTGACGTTCCGCACCCCCGACGAGGCCGTCGCCAAGGCCAACAACAGCCAGTACGGCCTGTCCGCCGGCATCTGGACGGAGAAGGGCTCCCGCATCCTCGCGGTCGCCAACAAGCTCCGCGCGGGTGTGGTGTGGGCCAACACGTTCAACAAGTTCGACCCGACCTCGCCCTTCGGCGGCTACAAGGAGTCGGGCTTCGGCCGCGAGGGCGGCCGCCACGGCCTGGAGGGCTACCTCGATGTCTGAGTCTTCGACCCGCCTGAACGTCTTCAAGACCTACAAGCTGTACGTCGGGGGCAAGTTCCCCCGCTCCGAGAGCGGCCGGGTGTACGAGGTGAGCGACTCCAAGGGCAACTGGCTGGCCAACGCTCCGCTGTCCTCCCGCAAGGACGCCCGTGACGCGGTCGTCGCGGCCCGCAAGGCCTTCGGCGGCTGGGCCGGCGCCACCGCCTACAACCGCGGCCAGATCCTCTACCGCATCGCCGAGATGCTGGAGGGCCGCCGCGAGCAGTTCGTCCGTGAGGTCGGCGAGGCCGAGGGCCTGTCCAAGTCGAAGGCCGCGGCCGTCGTCGACGCCGCCATCGACCGCTGGGTCTGGTACGCGGGCTGGACCGACAAGATCGGCCAGGTCGTGGGCGGGGCCAACCCCGTCGCGGGCCCGTTCTTCAACCTCTCCACCCCGGAGCCGACCGGCGTCGTCACCGTCGTCGCCCCGCAGCAGTCGTCGTTCCTGGGCCTCGTCTCGGTGATCGCCCCGGTCATCGCGACGGGCAACACGGCGGTCGTCATCGCCAGCGAGAAGGCCCCGCTCCCCGCCCTCTCCCTGGGCGAGGTACTGGCCACCTCCGACCTGCCCGGCGGCGTCGTCAACATCCTCTCCGGCAAGGCCGCCGAGATGGGCCCCCACCTGGCGGCCCACCAGGACGTCAACGCCATCGACCTGGCGGGCGCCGACACGGCCCTCGCCAAGGAGCTGGAGATCGCGGCGGCCGACAACCTCAAGCGCGTCCTGCGTCCACAGCCTGTGGACGACTGGACCGCCGGCCCCGGCACCCACCGCATGACGGCCTTCCTGGAGACCAAGACCGTCTGGCACCCGACGGGCTCCCTGGGCTCGGGCGGCTCCTCGTACTAAGACTTGTTCCGCAACTCACCAAAGGGTGAGCTGAGGATCGCAGCGGGGGCGGGGTCCGGGCTTTCCGGCGTGGTCACGAGTTCGTGACTCATCCGGGGTTGCTCGGTCCCGCCGTCCGGCGGTTCGGGGAGCAGGGGTCTCACAGCGTTGTCGTGGGACTGCCACGCGTCCCGCACCCCGAGGGGTGTTCGGGCTCGGTGTGGTTGACTCCCGCAGCGCTTCTTCCAGCGCTTGGGCATAGAGGTTCTGGGCGTGCTGGGACGCGGTGGTGTCCAGGTACGCGGTCTTCGGGTCGTCCGCGTCGGCGAAGCGGACGAACGCGGCGAGGGCGGCGGAGACGAGGTCGCGTTTCCCGGTGAGACCGCATCCGGTGCACCTGTGCTCGCGGTCGCGGAGGGACTTCTTCACACGCTCGCCGCACATGCAGTGCTGGGACAGGGCGGTGGACCAGGTTGAGGCCCGGATCAGTCGGCCGCCTGCGGCGTCACACTCGTTCTTGAGGGCGGAGATCAGCAGGCCGGGCGTGGTCTGGGAGAGGCGCTTGCCCCATAGCCGGTACCAGGTTCGGATGTCGCAGTCCTCGACCACGAGCACGGGGCCGTGGGCGGCGATGATCTCCCGCGCCACGAGGCGTGCGCGGTGGCGCCGGTGCTCGGCGGCCGAGGCGGTGTGCTCGGCCTGGCGGGATCGCAGCTGCCGGTAGTGGCCGGAGAGCCGGTCACGCCGGTACGCCTGCTTGGGAACACCGTCCGTGCGGGCGTCGCGCCCGCCGCCGGGCACGGTCACCGTCTTGGGTGTGAGTCCGGCGTCGGCGCGGCGGAGGGCGCGGGCGGTCTGCTTCTTCGACAGTCCGTACTGTGCCGGGTTCGCCGCCCGGCGGGAGCGCTCCAGTGCCCGCGCCCGGCCGCGCTGCTTCTTCGCCTGCTTGACCAGCAAGGTGCGCTCGGCGTCGGTCAGGGTGATCTCGGTGGAGGCGGGCGTGCCGCCGTCGAGCCGGGCGGGGAAGGAGACGACGGAGAGGTTGGAGACGTTGCCGTCCACCCCGCCGATCCGGTCCAGAGCGGCGGCCTGCTCGCGCATTTTCCGCACGGCCGGGGCGGTGTGGCCGGGGCCGAGGACCATCAGGTGCGCCTCGTACACCCAGCCGCCCGGAGCGGACGCCTTGCGGCGGCGGACGAGGTCGACCTTGTGCCAGCGGCCGGGGTTGGCAAGCAAGTGCTCAACCCGTGCCCACTGGCCCGGCCCCTGGGGGGTGCGGACGGGGAGCACGAGGTCACCGCGCTTGCTGTCGGGTCCTCCGGAGAAGACGACGGCGAGGGGGCCGGTGTGGTCCCACCAGTTCGCCTTGCGCATCAGCGGCTTCGCGGCGGCGGTCGTCTTCCCCGTGTGAACCTTGCCGTCCGGCAGTGCCGGACGAGGCATACGGCGGGGCTGGGACAGCGGGTGCCGGCCGCCGTCGGTGTAGGCCATGGCGTGACCGGTCAGGGCGCCGACGAGCCGGAAGGTCTCCCACTTGTTTCCGGTGGTGTGCGAGCGTGCACGGCCCGGAATGCGGGTGAAGTCGTGCCGGCGGCCGGTCTTGGGACGGCCGAAGCGCTGGCCCGTGGCGTCGGGGAACAGATGCCGCTGCACACCGTTCCACACCTCGTCGGCCATGTGCATGGCCAGGGCCTTGGAGGCGTGGTGCTTGAGGTGCCCGGCATCCTCCAGATGCTTGTACGCGCACCGCTCCAGGGCTTCACGGGACAGACCCAGACGCTGCCGCACCGCCTTCGCTCCCTGCTTCTCCCGCTCGTGGAACGCCGCCCAGTAGGCATCGACCTTGGCGCGGGCGTCCCGCTGGACGGCCCGCTTGATCGACCACATAGCGCCGAACAGCTTCTCCAGCCGGACGAGGTCGGCCGGGTCGGTGACGGCGAGCGGCAGCACCATCACCGACACCATCCCGTCGTCGGGCTTCTTCCACTTCGGGGCCTTGTTCTTCCCCCGGAACTTCCGGGTCTGGGCAGCCTGCATCACTCGTCACCTCCCGTCATCAATCAGCTGACATACGACACGCCAAGAAGCGGGCGCGGGCCGAATACGCCATCGCCCGCCTCAAGGACTACAAGGTCCTGCGGCAGCACCGCCGACGCGGCGACACCATCAACGACACCGCCCGCGCCATCGCCGTACTGCACAACCCCAAGATCGAGTACCCGTAACTACGGAACACCTCTTAGGACGGCCCGCGTGAGACCGGCCCTGGCAGCGAACCCTCCCCCAGCTACCGCTGGGAGGGGCCCCCAGTGCTGCCAGGGCCTTCACGCGTCCGCCACTACTCGGGCAGCACCGGCCCCAGCAGCGAGGTGACCGCCGCCGTCGGCAGCTCCTTCACCGACGGCCCCTGCGTCAGGATCCCCGTCACCATCGTCGTGCCCACCGCCGGGAAGTCCGCGACCTTCGTCGCCACCCCGTTGTCCAGCGGGTCCACCCCGGTCTTGGCCAGCGGGTTCACCTTCAGGTCCCCGAGCGGGTTGGCGACCCCGGCCACCGCCGCGTTGAGATCGGTCTCCGCCGCCTGGAGGTGGGTCTCCGAGGCCTGGGCCCCGCCCGCCGCCATCGCCAGGGCCGCCCCGGCCATGGACAGGCCCAGGCCGGCGGCGCGGAGCCGGTGCGAAGAGGGTTCGGATGCTGCGTGACGTGCCATGGTTCCCGCCTGTGGTCGTAGTCGCGTGCGCACACACAGTAGTGGAGGCGGTGTCCCCGATTCCAACCCACCGTGTGAGACCGGTCGCAGGGCCTGTCGGCAGTGTGTTGATACGCCGGGTAATGCCTCACACTGGTCTCCCGTGAGCTGTTCATCTCCCCTTCCCACGCGCGTCGTGCTGCTGACCGGTCCCTCGGGTTCCGGCAAGTCCTCGCTCGCGGCCCGCTCGGGCCTGCCCGTACTGCGCCTGGACGACTTCTACAAAGAGGCGACGGACCCCACCCTCCCGCTCGTCGAAGGCAGCTCCGACATCGACTGGGACTCCCCGCTCTCCTGGGACGCCGACACCGCCGTCGCCGCCATCGCGGAACTCTGCGCCGCCGGCCGCACCGAAGTCCCCGTCTACTCCATCGCCTCGTCCTCCCGGACCGGCACCGAGACCCTCGACATCGACCGCACCCCGCTGTTCATCGCCGAGGGCATCTTCGCCGCCGACATCGCGGCCCGCTGCCAGGAACTCGGACTCCTCGCCGACGCCATCTGCCTGCGCGGCCGCCCCTCCACCACCTTCCGCCGCCGCTTCCTGCGCGACCTGCGCGAAGGCCGCAAGTCCGTGCCCTTCCTGCTGCGCCGCGGCTACCGCCTCATGCGCGCCGAACGCGGAATCGTCGCCCGCCACGTCGCCCTCGGCGCACACGCCTGCGCCCGCGACGAAGCCCTCGGCCGGCTGGCCGCCGCAGCCGCAGGCCGCCACCGCACCCCCACCGCCCTCTGACCGGCGGTACGGCCACGCACGGCCACCCGTACAAAGTGAAAAGGCGGGATCACGCGGACCCCCGGCCGCTTGATCCCGCCTCTTCTCCCCCTGCGGCCCCCGTCCCACCCCCGTAGGACGGGCCCCCTGGCCCCATGGTCTTTCCCGGTTACGCGACGAGCTCCCCGAAGGACTCCGCCTCGTCACGCCCGAAGCTCAGCACCTCGTCCTCACGCAGCCGGCGCAGCGAGCGCCAGATGCTCGACTTCACGGTGCCCACGCTGATGCCCAGGATCTCCGCGATCTCCGGGTCCGTACGGCCCTCGTAGTAGCGCAGCACCAGCATCGTCCGCTGCGGCTCCGGAATCCGGGCCAGCGCCTGCCACAGCACCGCGCGCAGCTCCGTACCCCGCATCGCGTCCGTGTCCGACGCCGTCTCCGGCAGCTCCTCCGTCGGGTACTCGTTCAGCTTCCGCCGACGCCAGGCACTGATGTGCAGGTTCGTCATCGTGCGGCGCAGGTACCCGCCCACCGCGGCCTTGTCGCTGATCCGGTCCCAGGCGCGGTACGTGGAGAACAGCGCGCTCTGCAACAGGTCCTCGGCCTCGTGGCGGTCGCCGGTGAGGTGGAAGGCCGTCGCGTACAGCGCCGCCCGCCGCTCCTGCACGTACGCCGTGAACTCCGCCTCCGAGGAAGAGGACGGGGCCGGCGCGGTGCGCTGCGCGGGAACCGCCTGGTACTGCTTCGCGTCAATGGCTGTGACGTGTGCCGGCCGCTGACGGGCGACCGTCACCGTACGGACACCCGCCCGGCGGTTCACATCGTGCAGCCGCGTGACAACCGCGCTGGTCGTGGTGCTGTGCAGCGTGTTCATCTCGCGCCCCCCGTCGTGGAGTCTGCTTCGGTCCGTCGTGTCGATGAGAAAAGACTGCCCGGCCGGTATAACCAGGGTGTCCGCCGACTGTCACAGGCCTGTCACAGCCACCCGTGCGCCAGACAGTGGCGCGATCACGCCCCTCGCGATTGCCACCGTCCCGACGGTCGAAGTGCGCACGGCCGATGGGACAGAATGAGCCCGTGCCTTTCCTGTTGCTGATCGAGGACGACGACGCCATCCGCACGGCCCTCGAACTCTCCCTGACCCGCCAGGGCCACCGAGTGGCCACCGCGGCGACGGGCGAGGACGGCCTGAAACTGCTGCGCGAGCAGCGGCCGGACCTGATCGTGCTCGACGTCATGCTGCCCGGGATCGACGGCTTCGAGGTGTGCCGGCGGATCCGCCGCACCGACCAGCTGCCGATCATCCTGCTCACCGCGCGCAGCGACGACATCGATGTCGTCGTCGGCCTGGAATCCGGAGCCGACGACTACGTCGTCAAGCCCGTCCAGGGACGCGTGCTCGACGCGCGCATCCGCGCCGTGCTCCGGCGCGGCGAACGCGAGGCGAGCGACTCCGCCACCTTCGGCACCCTGGTCATCGACCGGGCCGCCATGACCGTGACGAAGAACGGCGAGGACCTCCAGCTCACCCCGACCGAGCTGCGCCTCCTCCTCGAACTCAGCCGCCGCCCCGGCCAGGCCCTGTCCCGCCAGCAGCTGCTGCGGCTCGTGTGGGAACACGACTACCTCGGCGACTCGCGGCTCGTCGACGCCTGCGTGCAGCGGCTGCGCGCCAAGGTCGAGGAAGTGCCCTCCTCACCCACCCTCATCCGTACCGTCCGGGGTGTCGGCTACCGGCTGGACTCCCCACAGTGACCAAGGCCCTGTTCGCGGGCCGGCGCTGGACCAGCCTGCGGCTGCGCCTGCTCGTGGTGTTCGCGCTCGTCGCGCTCGTCGCCGCGGTCTCCGCCTCCGGCATCGCGTACTGGCTCAACCGCGAAGCCGTGCTCACCCGTACCCAGGACGCGGCCCTCGGCGACTTCCGCCAGGAGATGCAGAACCGGGCCGCGGCACTCCCCGCCGACCCGACACCCGAGGAAATACAGCGCACCGCCGAACTGATGGCGGGCAGCAGCCCCGGGTACAGCGTGCTCCTCGTCCACGAACGCAAGGACGGGCGCAAGGTCATCGGCGCCGCCGGCGCGATCCCCTTCGGCCTGAACGACGTACCCAAGACACTCCAGTACGCCGTCAACGACCGGCAGAAGACCACCGCCGCCAACGACTCCGAGTACCACATGTACTGGCAGCGGACGAAGCCCCAGGGCAACCCCTACCTCGTCGGCGGCACCCGCATCGTCGGCGGCGGCCCCACCGGCTACATGTACAAGTCCCTCGCCACCGAACGGGACGACCTCAACGCCCTCGGCTGGTCCCTCACCATCGCCACCGGACTCGCCCTCCTCGGCTCCGCGCTGCTCGCACAGGGAGCGGCACGCACCGTCCTGAAGCCCGTACAGCGCCTCGGCGACGCGGCACGACGGCTCGGCGAAGGCGAACTCGACCACCGGCTCGACGTGTCGGGGACGGACGAACTCGCCGACCTGTCACGCACCTTCAACCGCACCGCCGAGGCGCTGGAGAAGAAGGTCGCCGACATGAGCGCCCGCGAGGAGGCCAGCCGCCGCTTCGTGGCCGACATGAGCCACGAGCTGCGCACCCCGCTGACGGCACTGACGGCGGTGGCCGAGGTGCTGGAGGAGGAGGTCGAGGACCTCGACCCGATGATCGCCCCGGCGGTCGGCCTGGTGGTGAGCGAGACGCGCAGGCTCAACGACCTCGTCGAGAACCTGATGGAGGTCACCCGCTTCGACGCGGGAACCGCCCGGCTGGTCCTCGACGACGTCAACGTCGCCGACCAGGTCACCGCCTGCATCGACGCCCGCGCCTGGCTCGACGCCGTCGAACTCGACGCCGGCCGCGGGATCGTGGCACGCCTCGACCCGCGCCGCCTCGACGTCATCCTCGCCAACCTCATCGGCAACGCCCTCAAGCACGGCGGCTCGCCGGTGCGGGTGTCGGTGTGCGTGGAGGGGGAGTGGCTGGTCATCGCGGTCAGGGACAACGGCCCGGGCATCCCCGAGGAAGTGCTGCCGCACGTCTTCGACCGCTTCTACAAGGCGAGCGCGTCCCGGCCCAAGTCGGACGGCAGCGGGCTCGGCCTCTCGATCGCGATGGAGAACGCCCACATCCACGGCGGTGACATCACCGCCGCGAACGGGCCGGAAGGCGGGGCCGTGTTCACACTGCGGCTCCCGATGGACGTGGGGGCGGTGATCGCCGGTGGCGGCGTGGAAGCGTAGGACTGCGACGCTGGCGGTCTGTGCCGCCCTCCTGACCGGGTGCGGGATCCGCGCCACCACCGTCCCGGTCGACGTGGGCGCGGCCCCGTCCCGGGTGTCCTGCGAGACCGCCGGGCAGCCAGCGGGCCAGAGCGGCGTACAGGGCTTCCGGGCCACGGTGGAACTGGTCTGCGGATCGCAGCTGGTCGGCGTGGAACGGACCGTCCCCGTACCGGAGAAGCGGGCCTCGCGGGAGCCCGTGGTGCTGGTCGCGCAGGCACTGCTGGAGGAACTGGAACGCAGCCCGTCGGCGGAGGAACGCGACGGCGGCTTCACCACCAGCGTCCCCGACCAGCTGTCGGCCTCCCCGGCCCGCCCCGGCGACCCGGCGGGCACGCTGCGGCTCAGCCGCAAGCCGGAGGACCTGCCGCCGGTGGCGCTGGCGCAGATCGTGTGCACCCTGTCGGCGAGCGACGCCGTCTCGGCCGGCCCGGGCCCGGTCGTCCTCGGCGGCCCGAACGCCGACCCGCCCCGCGCCTGGGAGTGCACGGACGCGGTCCGCTCCCGCCCGGAATCGGTCCCGACCCTGGGCGACCTGGCATCACCGACGCCGACGCCGGTGCCGAGCATTTCGGTGAGCCCGTCGCCGAGCCCGTCGGCGTCGTAGGGGGCGGGCGTACGGGGGTTGCGGCGCGGGCGCTGGTACGCGGCTTGCGGTGCGGGCCCGCTATCTCCCCCTCGACCCCGTGGGGTGGGGCGGTGGTTGCCCACCCGCCCCCTTGTCTGCGGGCCGGGGGCCGGGGAAGCGGTATCCCCCTGGACCGGATCAGAGAAGTCTGGGGGCTTCCCGTCAGTCCCATCGTCCTTCCGTGCCGTGCCGGCCTGTCAAGGGCGCTCCTTCGTCGCGTCGCTTCGCGATCGCCTTCGGCGACCCTTGACAGGCCGACCCGCCCCGGAAAGCCGAAAGACTGCCGGGAAACCCCCAAAGAAACGGCACGGTCGATGGTTGGAGGGACGGGTCTCTCAGCGATGAGGCGAGGGGCCGGGCGCCGGCCCGCCGGGCATCCGGGCCGGGGAGGCCTGGCCCAGGACCGGGGGCGCGGCTACCCGCACGAGAGGTTGATCAGAGCGACCTGCGGAGCCCCCAGACGCGACAGATCGCTACGCGCTCCTCTCGGCTCAGCGTCCGGCAGCCGTCCGTGGCTGGTACCCGCACCAAATGGTGATCAGAGGCTCGTTCGGCAACGGTAGGCGCGGCAGATCGCCACGCGCGGCGGGGCAGTAGTTCCCCACTCACCCGTTCGACGGCGTTGCGTTTCCTGCGGCGCCGGCGGAATCCCGTCGATCACCTGCCGGTGGTTCCGCCACCAGCCGCAACGTCTGGTGCTGACGGGCAGGAACGGCCGCAGCCAGGAAGAACGACCGGGACAGATTGCAGTCGCAAGATCACACAAGCCCTGATTCTTACTCCGTGACGAAGGGTGCGTATCCGACTGGGACCTCGCTCACTTGAAGGTCCGAGAAGAACAAGGTCACGTTGTGTGCGTTGGTTTCAATGCGCACCTCGTGAAAGTCGATCCCGAGGGCCTTCGACCAGCGGCGGGTCGCCTCCGACTCGGGAAGGAGTTTGGCTCCCGGGTACAGGGCGTGCCACTTCACCCCCCAGACGTATCCGTCGAGGTCAACACCGGTTTCGTGGTCGATGAGCCGGTCATCCAAGGAGACCCGCCAGGTCTCCGCCGGCACTGACGTCTCACACCGGGCTTCAACGCAGTACCGAAAGAGATACCGCAGGTGGGACGGTGCGATGCCAGTACGGGGAGCAGCCGTCGCGTAGACAATGACCTCGTAGTCGCGCATGTAGTTGGTGTATCCGTGGTGCACGACAGCGTGATCGAAGGTCTCGTCCAGCATCTGCTCAAGTACGGTGGTATCCATGCCGCCCTTCTACCTCACTCGACGAGACCTTCAGTAACGAGATTCACGGGTGTTGGGCGCCGTTGCCTCAGAGATCGCCCGGACAAGTCCTAGTCGGAGAAGTTCCAGAACATGCCGACCTCGGAGTCCGAGACAATGATCAGACCGTAATCCTCCGAGTAGACGCTCAGCGGGCTGTACGCCCAGCCCGACGATGTGAAGTCGAGTGTGCCGCGCACATGGCCGGGCATCTTGACATTGGTGTGATAGGTGGCCTTGTCCCCGTAACGCGCGAGGATCGTGCGTGCCATCACACGCAACTCCTCTTCACTCTCCGCGAAGCGCTCCAGGTTGGACAGGGTGCAGCGGTCGTCCGTGAGGGCCAGCAGCAGGTTCTCGGCGCTGTCCCGGTCGATCTCCTGGAGACACCTCGCGACGTACTCCGGGGGGTGGGCGATAAAGGGGAAGGTAGGGGACGCTTTGCGTTCCGGGTTCTGTGCCGCGTCGTCGAGACCGGTCCAGCCCCGCGGGTCCGGGACCCGGGCCATCAGCGCGATAAGGCCGAGGACCCAGTTCTCGTGGTGGCGCGGGCCCGTGGCGTCGTACGGGTACGCGTCCTCGTACAGGTGGCGTACCGCGGCTTCCCAGGACGTCTGGTCGACGGACATGTGGTGCTGGCCTTTCTCGGCTGAGCGCTGGCTAGGACTTGGAGGGCTTCGACGTCATGACGGTGAATGGCGGGTGCGGCTGCTGTCGTACTAGATCCTCGTATCGATGCCCGTCACGATTTCCGCCTTGGCGCGCATGCCGCCCTGTTTGTATCCGGACAGCGGTTCGGTCGGCTGCTTGCTCACACTGCGGCCGCTGATCTCGCCGTAAGGTCTCCAGATCGCCCTCGGCCGGTGGCGGCGGCCCCTTGATCCAGGCCTCGATCGCCGCGGCGTTCTGCTTGAGGTTGTACTGGGTGAGGTCTTGGGCCCGCTGATAGTTCAGGAAGGACGAGGAGCTTTGCCCAAGACGGCGGTCGGACGCCAAGCCTGGAGAAGCGCGTAGCGATCTGACGCGCCCGACCGCTCTCTGGGCTGCTCTCTTCGACCTCTGGTGCGGGTATCAGCCCAGGCGGTCGCCGGACGCTGAGACGGGAGGAGCGCGTAGCGATCTGTCGCGCTTGGGAGTCTGGAGGTCGCCCAGATCAACCTCTCGTGCGGGTAGCCGCGCCCGCGACCCGGGAACCGGGCCTGAGGGCCCGGATGCCTGGCGGGCCGGCGCCCGGCCCCTCGCCTGATCGCTGACGGACCCGCTCCTCCGACGATGGACCGTGCCGTTTCTTTGGGGGTTTCCCGGCAGTCTTTCGGCTTTCCGGGGCGGGTCGGCCTGTC
>NZ_JBWKEZ010000089.1:0-28335 GCF_056434525.1 Streptomyces sp. NPDC044002 | reverse complement strand
CCCCCCCCCCCCCCCCCCCCCCCCCCCCCCCCCCCCCCCCCCCCCCCCCCCCCCCCCCCCCCCCCCCCCCCCCCCCCCCCCCCCCCCCCCCCCACGTCCTGGCAGTCGTACGAGAGGGTGACGTCCGTGACCACAGCCGAGCAGCGGCAGACGGGGGCGGCGGCCGGGCGGCCGGAGCCGCCGCGCGGCCCCGGCGCGCCCGCGCGCCCGCCCGTCCGCACGCCCGGCTGGGCGCACCGGCACCCGGTGCTCGTGGCGACGGCCGCGGCGGCGGTCCTGCACGTCGTCTGGTTCTTCTGCTTCGCCAACAGCGGCGGGGACCTCGCCGCGCAGGACGCCTGGGCCGAGTTCGTCGGCCGGCACCCCGACACGGCGTACAACCTCGCCTGGTACGGGGGCATGCACCCGGTCTCGTACAGCGTCGTGTCCCCGTACGTGATGCACGTGCTCGGCGTCCGGACCACCATGATGGTCGCCGGCACCGCCTCGGCGGGGCTCCTCGCGCTGATCCTCACCCGCTGCCGCGGAGCCGTCCGCCGCCCCCTGTGGCCGGCCCTGGCCGGGGTCTACGGGCTGCTGTGCAACGCCCTCTCGGGCCGGGTCACCTTCGGGCTCGGCACCCTCTTCGCGCTCGGGGCCGTCGCCGCCGTCTTCTGCTGGCCCCGCAAGTGGGCCCGGCGGCGCTGGGCCAAGGCCGCCGTCGCCGCGCCGCTGGCCGGGCTGGCGACCGCCGCGAGCCCGGTGGCGGGGCTCTTCCTCGGGGTGGTCGCGGCCGCGCTGTTCCTGAGCCGGCGGCGGCCGGGCGCGTACGCCCTCGGGCTGGCCCCGGTGGCGGTCGTGGGGCTGTCGGCGTGGCTGTTCCCCTTCTCGGGGACGCAGCCGATGAAGATCGGTTCGGCCGGGCTGCCGTTCCTCTTCGGGCTGGCCGTCGCCCTCCTCGTACCGAAAACCTGGCGGACGGTCCGGACCGCCGCCGCCGTGTACGCCCTCGGGGTGTTCCTGACCTGGGCGATCGACTCCCAGGTCGGCTCGAACGTCACCCGCCTGGTCATGCTGTTCGGCGGCGCGGTGCTGCTCGCCGCCGTCCCGTACGCGGCCCCGCGCTCGCGGCGCCGGTACGCCCTGCTGCTGGCCTTCGCGGGCCTGACCGCGTGGATCACCACCAACAGCGTCACCGACGTCGTCCGCACCACCCCGGTGGCCGCCTGGAACCGCGAGCTGGCCCCGCTGGTCGACCAGCTGCAGAAGGCCGGCGCAGACCGGGGCCGGGTCGAGGTGGTACCCGCCAGCAGCCACCGGGAGTCCTCGGCCTTCCCCTCGTACGTGAACCTCGCGCGCGGCTGGAACCGGCAGGCCGACCTGGAGCGCAACCCGCTCTTCTACGACGACACCCTCACCGCGGAGAGCTACCGGGACTGGCTGGACCGCTGGGCCGTGCACTACGTGGTGCTGCCCGCCGACAAGCCCGACTCGGGCGGGGAGGCCGAGGCGGCGCTCGTGCGCGGGGGCCTGCCGTACCTGAGCCAGGTGTGGGGCGACGAGAACTGGCGGCTGCTGCGCGTGGACGCCCCGGCGAGCCTGGTCTCGGGCCCCGCGAAGGTGGTCCGGGCGGGCGCCGACCAGCTGGTGGTGGAGGTCTCGGCGCCCGGCCGCGTACTGGTGCGGATCCCGCACTCCCCGTGGCTGGGGCTGGTGGACGGCGCGGGGAAGCCCGTACCGCCGCCGCGGGACGCGAACACCTCCGGGTGCCTGTTCAAGGCGGCCCCGGACGCCGCAGGGGACGCCTGGACGGAGCTCCTGGCCCCGGCGCCGGGCGAGTACCGGGTCTCGGCGAAGTACCAGCTCCCGCGCGGCACGCCGTGCCCGGAACCGCTGATCCACCGGACCCTGGGCACCCCGCCGCGGCCCTGACCGCCCTGATCCAGGTGCACCAGCCCCCAGATGTGCATACGATCCCAGTAATCCGATTTGATCCGATTGGCTGCTTCCCGAGGGAGTTGACGACGGGATGAGCAAAGAGCAGAAGCAGGACGTCCAGGCGGCGATCGCGAAGGCGGCGGAACGCCTCCAGGCGCCCCAGACCCAGGGCCACGGCTTCGAGGGCCCGCTCCGCAGCAAGGTGAAGGGCGGCGCCCACACCAAGGCGGCCCTCAAGCGCGCCGGCACCCCCCAGGGCGACCGCATCGGCGAACGCAGCAGAGGCCTCAGCTGACTCCTCGAAGCGGCTGCCACCCCCCGACCACGACGCGAACGGCCCGGAGCACGATCGCTCCGGGCCGTCCCCGATGGTGCCCCCGGCAGGATTCGAACCTGCGACACCCGCTTTAGGAGAGCGGTGCTCTATCCCCTGAGCTACGAAGGCGGGACTGCCTGGACCCGGCCCGGTGTTGCGGCCCGGTCTTCGGCTGACCGCTCAACAGCCTAGCGGATCGAGGTGCGCGGGTGCCGCCTCTTAACCTGGTTCCATGATCCGGCGCGCGCGGGGCCGCCGGCGAGGGGTGGGGGTGTCATGGCCGGGGGCGTTGACGCGGGGGTCGTGCAGCAGCCGTTCGGGGAGGGCTTCCGGGCCGATCCGTACGCCGTCTACGCGCGGTTGCGCGAGCAGGGGTCCGTGCACCGGGTCGCGCTGCCCGACGGGTCGGAGGCGTGGCTGGTCACGCACGAGGCCGATGTGCGCCGGTGGCTCGCCGACCCGCGGCTGTCGGTGGACAAGCGGCACGCCGGGGACGGCTTCAAGGGGTTCGCGCTGCCCCCGGCGCTCGACGCCAACCTGCTCAACATGGACGGCGACGACCACCTGCGGCTGCGCCGGCTGGTCGCGCAGGGGTTCACGCCCCGGCACGTCGAGGGGATGAGCGCGTCGATCAGGGCCGCGGTGGACCTGTTCGCCGGCCGGCTCGCCGCCCGGGCCGGGGAGGACGGGACGGCCGACGTGGTCGCCGAGTTCGCCAGGCCGCTGCCGCTGAAGGTCATCGGGGACCTCTTCGCCGTCCCGGAGGCGGACCGGGAGCGGTTCTCCGGGTGGGTCCTGACCATGCTCGACCCGGCCGGCCGCGAGGAACTCGCCCGCGCCGTAGTGGAGATCCACCGGTTCTTCACCGCCCTCGTCGCCGAGCGGCGCGCCGCGCCCGGCGAGGACGTCCTGTCCGGGCTGATCGCCGCCCGGGACCTGGACGACCGGCTGAGCGAGGACGAACTCGTCTCGCTGGCTTTCTTGGTCATCATGGCCGGCAGCGAGAACGTCCAGCACCTCATCGGCAACGGGCTGTTCACCCTGCTCACCCATCCCGAGCAGCTCGAAATGCTGCGGCAGAAGCCCGAACTCCTCCCCGACGCCGTCGAGGAGCTGCTGCGCCACTCCCTCGCCAACCAGACCGCCATCCGCCGCTTCCCGACCGAGCCCGTCGAGATCGGCGGCGTACGGATCCCCGCCGGCGACACGGTGCTCCTCTCGCTCGGCTCCGCCCACCGCGACCCCGCCCGGTACCCGGAGCCGGACCGCTTCGACGTCACCCGCGCCGACAAGGCGCACCTCGCGCTCGGGCACGGGCTCCACTACTGCCTCGGCGCCGCCCTGGCCCGCACCCAGCTCACCCTCGGCCTCGGCGCCCTGCTGCACGGCCTGCCGGGGCTCCGACTCGCCGTGCCGGCGGGCGACTTGGCGTGGACCACCACCTTCAGGTTCCACGCCCTGCGCGCGCTGCCGGTCAGTACCGCAGCGACGCCGCCACCGGCAGGTGGTCGCTCGCGGTAGCGGGCAGGGTCCACGCCGAGACCGGGGCCAGCCCGCCCCGCAGCAGGATCTGGTCGATCCGCGCGACCGGGAACCGGGCCGGCCAGCTCGGGCCGAAGCCGGCGCCCGCCTCCTCCTGGGCGGCGGTGAAGCCCCGCGTCACCGGGGCGAGCGCGCTGTCGTCGGTGGTGCCGTTGAAGTCCCCGACCAGCAGGGTCCGCCCGCCCGGCCCCTCCCGCAGCCGGGCGGCGAGGTTGCGGGCGGCCTCGTCGCGGCGCGCCGTGGCGAAGCCGCCGGTGCCCAGCCGGACGGAGGGCAGGTGGGCCACGTACACGGTGACCGGCCCCTTCGGGGTGTCGGCGGTGGCGCGCAGCAGGAGCCGCCACGGCACGATCGGGGTGGCGTCCGCGTCCCGCAGCGGGAAGGTGCTCCACAGCCCGACCGTGCCCCGCACCACGTGGTACGGGTGGCTCGCGGCCAGCGCCCGCTCGTACGCGTCCAGCGCGGGCGGCGTCAGCTCCTGCAGGGCGATCAGCTGCGCCCCCGAGGCGGCGACGGCGCGGGCGGTGCCCGCCGGGTCGGGGTTGGCGTCGTCGACGTTGTGCGTGACGACGGTGAGGTCGGCCGGCCCGCCCCGCGAGCCGTCGCCCAGGGCGGGCCCGTACGCCCACCCCCAGGCGAGGGCCGGCAGCAGTACGGCGGCCAGGGCGCCCCGGGAGCGGCGCAGCAGGGCGGCGGTGAGCAGGACGGGCACCGCGAGGGCGGTCCAGGGCAGGAAGGTCTGTACGAGGCTGCGGGGGTTGCCGCTCGCCGGCCCGCCGGGCAGCCAGGGGTGCGCCACCAGGAGCAGGGCGGTCAGGACGGCGAGGGCCGCGACCGCGCCCCCGCGGGGA
Source organism: Streptomyces sp. NPDC044002 (assembly GCF_056434525.1). Lineage (NCBI taxonomy): Bacteria > Bacillati > Actinomycetota > Actinomycetes > Kitasatosporales > Streptomycetaceae > Streptomyces > Streptomyces sp. NPDC044002. Next base: position 23,709 of record NZ_JBWKEZ010000089.1, on the reverse strand, counting down.
GGGCGGAGCCGGGCCGCGGCTCCCCGGCGGCGGGGTGTCGCGTACGGGGTCATGCCCCAGGTGACGCGTCCGGCGCGCCGGAGGTTCTGCGCTCGCGGCCGGCCCCGCTCACACCCCCATCGGGGTGTGCAGCTCCACGGTGATCTCGACCTCGACCGGGGCGTCCAGCGGCAGCACCGCCACCCCGACCGCGCTCCGGGCGTGGATGCCCGCGTCGCCGAAGGCCGTGCCGAGCAGCTCGCTCGCGCCGTTGACCACGCCCGGCTGGCCGGTGAAGTCGGGGGCGCTCGCCACGAAGCCGACGACCTTCACCACCCGCTTCACGGCCGACAGGTCCCCGGCGACGGAGGCCACGGCGGCGAGGGCGTTCAGCGCGCACTGCCGCGCGAGCTCCTTGCCCTGCTCCGGGGTGACCCCGGCGCCCACCTTGCCGGTGACGGGCAGGGCCCCGCCGGTCATGGGCAGCTGGCCGGAGGTGTGGACGTAGTGCCCGCTGACCACCGCCGGTACGTACACGGCGACGGGCGCGGGGGCGGGCGGGAGCTCCAGCCCGGCCGCCGCCAGGCGTTCCTCGGGGGTGGTGGGGGTCGCTGTCACGGAGGGCCTCCTCGGGGCGGGCTGGGGGGGAAGGGGTCAGGGCCGGGTCACGCGGACCTGGTAGCGGCCGTTGCGGAGCTCGCCCACGACGGCGATGGTGATGCCCGCCTTCTCGTCGGTGAAGGTCTCGCCCGGCCGGAACGGGGCGTCCGACAGTTCGGCGTGCACGTTGGGCCGCCGGGTGCAGCCGCCGCTGCCGGTCGCGCTGTCGGAGACGGTGACCGGCCCGCGCCCGGTGTCCACGTCCGAGTCGACCTTGTAGATCAGTACTCCGGGCTTGCAGACGGCCTCGTCGTTGCCGGCGCGGGTGCGGACCTCCACCGCGTAGCCGGCGCTCTCGGAGAGGGGGACGAAGGCCAGCTTCGTGCCGCCCTCGACGGCCAGCGGGGACAGGACGTGGTCGCTGGTGCCGGAGGTGGAGGCGCAGCTGACCTGGCTGCTGTCGAGCCAGCCCAGCTTCCACTTGTGCCAGCCGAGGAGGTCGTTGTTGGCGCCCCAGTCCTCGCTCATGATGTCCCAGTGCCCGACGGTGCCGCCGCCGTCGGCCGTGTACAGGTCGGGCAGTCCGAAGACGTGCCCGTTCTCGTGGGGGAGGACCCGGTAGCCGGTCTCCCGGTAGGAGCCGGAGCCGTCGTCCTGGCGGCTGTAGACGAAGGACGTGTTCGCGAGCGGGACCCCGTCGGCCATGGGCGCCTCGCCGTTGCCGGAGAAGGTGACCGACAGGACGGTGTCCAGTGCGGACGGGCCGGCGTTCGGGGTGACCAGGATGTTGACCAGGTCGTACCGGCTGAAGTCCACCTCGGCGTCGGCGGCCTTCGCGATGTGCTCGACGAGCTGGCGGTAGCCGGGCTCGTACGGGGACCCGCGTTCGATCCCGTACGCCGCGAACGGCATCGGCATCCGCAGCCAGTCCCGCACCGGTGACTCGGCGCGGTAGGTGAGGCGGCCGTAGGAGCTGGTGCGGAACCAGTCGGAGGTCTGGGGGAAGAACTCCGCCAGCCGGTCCATGGCCGTGCCCTCGCCCTTGGCGTCCGGGAAGTCGATCATCAGGTTCAGTGCGCGGACCTCGCCGGTGGAGCGGGAGTACCCGGGCGGGGTGGGCAGGCCCTCCGACATCTGGACGCCCATGGTCCCGGTGATCCGGCAGGGGGCCAGTACGGATTCGGCGCTGGTGGCGACGGGGCCGGCAGCCGACTGGCCGCGGCCGGATATCCCGCCGCTGGCGGTGGCGGTGACGCCCAGGGCCAGTGCGGTGAGGCCGATGAAGGCGCTGGTGCGACAGGGTCTGCGTATCCGGCGGCGGGTCTGCGGCATGGAGATCGCCTTCGGTCCGCGGCAGCCGGCCGGGTCCGGACTGCTCTCTGTGGGCTCACCCTCCGACGATTGCGACACGCCCGCGCGTCGAAAGCCTCCAAATGTGATCCGACCGGGGCAAAAGCCCCTCCTGGGAGTGTGGCGCAGCTCACACTCGCGAGTGAAATAACCGGGGACTGGATCCCCGTTTGAACAGGAGTCCCCACGAAGCGGGGATCGGCTCCCCGGTTACGGGCGGCCGTACGGACCGATCCGCACCGATCCGCACTGATCCGCCGGATCCCGCGCCCAGGAAGGCCCCGGAATGAAGAGCCCCGCCAGCACCCCGGCGGCCGCACCCCGAGCGGCCGTGGACCTCACCGGAGCTGACGCCGGAGCCGGCGCCTGTGCCGCGTCCGCGGCACCCGGCCGGGTCCCGAAGCCCCGCGCCGACGCCGTGCGCAACCGGGAGCGGATCCTGGTGGCCGCGCGCGAGATGTTCGTCGAGTTCGGATCGGAAGCCCCCCTCGACGAGATCGCCCGCAGGGCCGGCATCGGCAACGCCACCCTGTACCGGCACTTCCCCGACCGCGCCGCCCTCGTCCACCACGTGGTGCTCTACGTGATGGACAGGGTCACCGCCCTGGCGGAGGACGCGCTCGCCGAGGAGCCGGACGCCTTCGCGGCGCTCTGCCGCTTCACGCACGGCGCCGCCGACGAGCGGATCGGCGCCCTGTGCCCGATGCTCGCGGCGGGCTTCGACCACGACCACCCCGAACTCCTCGCCGCCCGCGCCGCGTTGGAGGCGGCCGTGGAGCGGCTGGTCGGCGCCGGCCAGAGCGGCGGCCTGCTCCGCCCCGACATCGGCGTCGGCGACCTGATGGTCGCGCTGTCCCAGCTCAGCCGCCCCCTGCCGGGGACGGACTGCCTGGGCGTGGAACGGTTCGTCCACCGCCACCTCCAGCTCTTCCTGGACGGCCTGCGGGCCCCCGCCCGGTCCGAACTGCCCGGCACGGCGGCCACGTTGGACGACCTGAGGCGCATGCCCCGGCACTGAGACCCTCCAGAGCCCAAGACTTCTTTTTCAGACGTTTTCAGACATTTTTAGAAGTTCAGTAATTTTTCAGTCATCCGCACAGTGAAGTGGGTACCCCCATGCCGAAAACAGCCGCGAGCACCCCGCCGGCTGCCGTCGACCCCAGCCGGTGGAAGGCCCTGGTCTTCATCGCCCTGGCGCAGCTGATGGTCGTCCTCGACGCCACCATCGTGAACATCGCCCTCCCCTCCGCCCAGACCGACCTCGGCATCTCCGACGGCAACCGCCAGTGGGTCATCACCGCGTACGCGCTGGCCTTCGGCGGACTGCTCCTCTTCGGCGGCCGCATCGCCGACAAGTGGGGCCGCAAGAACGCCTTCGTCGTCGGCCTGATCGGCTTCGCCCTGGCCTCCGCCCTCGGCGGCGCCGCGACCGGCGAGGCCATGATGCTGGGCGCCCGCGCCCTCCAGGGCGCCTTCGGCGCGCTGCTCGCCCCGGCCGCGCTCTCGCTGCTCGCCGTCACCTTCACCGACGCCAAGGAGCGCGCCAAGGCCTTCGGCATCTACGGCGCGATCGCGGGCGGCGGCGGCGCCGTCGGCCTGATCCTCGGCGGCTTCCTCACCGAGTACCTCAACTGGCGCTGGACCTTCTTCGTCAACATCCCCTTCGCGGTCGTCGCGGCCGTCGGCGCCTGGATGGTCATCCGCGAGCCGGCCGGCTCCCGCAACAGCGCCCGCCTCGACGTCCCCGGCGTGATCCTCTCGACCCTGGGCCTGGTCGCCCTCGTCTACGGCTTCACCCGCGCCGAGTCCGCCGGCTGGTCGGACACGGTCACCGTGGCCATGTTCGTCGCCTCGGCGCTGCTCCTCGCCGCCTTCGTGTTCGTCGAGTCCCGGGTGAAGTCCCCGCTGCTGCCGCTGCGCGTCCTGCTGGAGCGCAACCGCGGCGGTGTCTACCTCTCGCTGGGCCTGGCCGTCATCTCGATGTTCGGCCTGTTCCTCTTCCTCACCTACTACCTCCAGGTCGTGAAGGGCTTCTCGCCCGTCAAGACCGGCTTCGCCTTCCTGCCGATGATCGCGGGCATGATCACGGGCTCCACCCAGATCGGCGCCCGCCTGATGACCCGCGTCGCCCCGCGCCTGCTGATGGGCCCCGGCTTCCTGCTCGCCGGCGCCGGCATGCTGATGCTGACGCAGCTGGAGGTCGGCTCCTCCTACCCGGCGCTGATCCTGCCGGCGCAGCTGCTGCTGGGCCTCGGCATGGGCACGGCCTTCATGCCGGCCATGTCCCTGTCGACGTACGGGGTGGACCCGGCCGACGCCGGCGTGGCCTCGGCCATGGTCAACACCTCGCAGCAGGTGGGCGGCGCGATCGGCACCGCCCTGCTGAACACCATCGCCGCCTCCGCGACCACCGCCTACCTGGCCGACCACGCGGCCGAGGCCGCGGCGGGCGGCCCGGCCGCGAAGCTGGTGCAGGCGCAGGCCATGGTCGAGGGCTACTCGTCCGCGATCTGGTGGGCCGTCGGCATCCTCGTCGCCAGCGCGGCCATCGCGTTCACCCTGATCAACACCGGCCGTCCGGGCCAGGGCGGCCCGGTCGCCTCCGGCTCGGGCGCCGGCGAGGACGCCGAGATCAAGGTCCCGGTGATCGCCCACTGACGGGGCGCCGCGTGCGGGAATGACTGATCACCCCGTCTCGTTCAAATTTGAACGAGACGGGGTTAGTCTTTTCGAGGGACCCCGCACCGCACCCACGACCGAGGAGCGCCCCCGTGACCACCGAGACCCCCCGCATGCCGGCGCTGTACCTCAGCCACGGGGCCCCGCCGCTCGCCGACGACCCGCTCTGGCCGGCCGAGCTCGCCGCCTGGTCCGCGGCCCTGCCCAGGCCGCGCGCGATCCTGATGGTCTCCGCCCACTGGGAGGAGGCGCCGATGGCGCTCGGCGCCGTCGAGCCCGTCCCGCTCGTCTACGACTTCTGGGGCTTCCCCGAGCACTACTACCGGGTGCGGTACGGGGCCCCGGGCGCCCCGGAGCTCGCCGCCTCGGTCCGCGCCCTGCTCAAGGCGCCCGGCACTCCGGTCCAGGACGTCCCGGACCGCGGCCTCGACCACGGCGCGTACGTCCCGCTCGTCGAGATGTACCCGGAGGCCGACATACCGGTCCTCCAGATCTCCCTGCCCACCCTGGACCCGGCCCGGCTGATGGACATCGGCCGCAAGCTCGCCCCGCTGCGCGACGAGGGCGTCCTGATCGTCGGCAGCGGCTTCTTCACCCACAACCTGGCCGCGCTGCGGCACACCGGGCCCGGAGTGCCCGGCTGGTCGGCCGAGTTCGACCACTGGGGCCGGGAGGCGCTGGCCGCGCAGGACGTCGACGCCCTGCTCGACTTCGAGGCCAAGTCCCCGGCGGGCCGCCTGGCTCACCCCCGCACGGAGCACTTCGCCCCGCTCTTCGTCACCCTCGGGGCCGCGGGATCCGACCTCGCCGCCCAGCACACCCCGGTGGACGGCTTCTGGATGGGCCTGTCGAAGCGCTCCGTCCAGTTCGGCGCGGGCCCCGGCTCCGTCGCGGCCTAGGCGCGGGCTCCCCGGCCGGGCGCGGACCCCGCCGCCCCGGCGCGGACCCCGCCGTCTAGGGGACGCGGGCCGGCCCGGTGACCTGCTCGCCGATCACGAAGCCCCGGGCCGGCCCCTCGGGCACGACCACCGCGGTGCCGTACGGGGCCCGCACCTCGCAGGCGTACCGCGCATCGTCGGGGACGGGGCCGGTCAGCACGCTGACCGTGCCGTGGCCGTCGTAGTCGTCGACGATCACGTACACCGGGATCCCGGCCCGGGCGTACGCGCGGCGCTTGCGGACCCGGTCCCGCGCGACGTCCTGCGGTCCCGGGGCGACGACCTCGGCGACCAGCGGCACGCTCGACGCCTTGATCCCCAGCTCCCCCCGGGCGGCGTGCCCGGTGAGGTCGTCCGGCGCGAGGAGCACGTCCGGCGCCCAGGCCTGGTGGCCGCCGACCACGTACATCGCCATGTAGGGGGCGTACGGGCCCCCGGCGAGGTGGGCGGCCAGCCGGGACCGCAGCCGGTTCGCGGTGAGGGCGTGCGTGAACGGCCGCCCTACCCGCCACATCTCGATCAGCCCCTCCACGATCTCGACGCGGAAGGTCTCGGGCGGGTCGATGGCCTGCCAGGCCCGCCAGAGGGCCTCGTCGAGCTCGGGGTCCGGGTCGGGACCTTCGGGGCCGGCGCTCGTCGGCGCCGCGGTGCGGGACGGCCGCGGGATGTGTGCGATCACTCCCGGCACGCTACGGCCGGAATGTGGCATGCCGTCGGAATATGCCCGCGCTTCACCCGGACGAGGGCCGAATCACCCGGACGGGCGCACGTGCGACAGGCGTTCGCCACCCTGGGGCTGTATGGGCGCTTTGTCGTGTTTCCAGCGATTCGATCGCCAGTCCAGGCAACCAGGAGCCCGTGCGCTCCGTCTTCAGGGTGGGAGCGCGCCCACGGGCGGCGCCGTCCCGGGCTCGATCCGGGGGCGCCGGATGTGACGGCGGTCTCACGGGCGCCGTCACCGCACGGCCCCGCGGGCACCTCCGGGCCGGTCGTCAGGACCGGCCTGACCTGCGCGTTCCCGGGTTCTCGCAGGAGGCCGCCGACCCCGGTTCCGAGGGGCGGCGGGGCAGGATACTGCAAGATCTCGAAAAAGGGAGACCGGCGTGGGAATTCTGTCCCGATTCCAGTCGTTGTTTCCTTTCGGAAGCGGGCACTCGGAAGAGTGTCCGAGGACGCACCGCGACCGATTCATCGCATCGCAAGGGAGCACGCATGGCAACCCGCGCCGTCGCCCGTCGTCAGTCCACGAGCAGCGCCCGCGCTGCGGGCGGGGAGATCGTCGACCGCGACCTGGTCGGCATGTACCTCGACGAGATCGCGCGCACCCCGCTGCTCGACGCCGCCAGGGAAGTGGAGCTCTCGCAGATCATCGAGGCGGGCGTGTACGCCCGGCAGATCCTCGACGGCGAGATAGAGCGCGACGGGGAGACGCCCGCCCGCGAGGAACTGGAAGCCCTGGCCGCCGAAGGCGAGCGCGCCAAGGAAGTCTTCATCCGGTCCAACCTCCGCCTGGTCGTGGCCGTCGCCCGCCGCTACCCGCGCAGCGGCCTGCCCCTGCTCGACCTCATCCAGGAGGGCAACGCCGGCCTGGTCCGCGCCGTCGAGAAGTTCGACTACGCCAAGGGCTTCAAGTTCTCCACGTACGCGACGTGGTGGATCCGCCAGGCCATCACCCGCTCCATCGCGGACCAGTCCCGCACCATCCGCCTCCCCGTCCACCTCGTGGAGGAGCTCGGCCGGATCCGCCGGATCCAGCGTGAGTTCAACCGCGAGCACGGCCGCGACCCCGAGCACGCCGAGATCGCCGCCGAGCTCGACTCCACCGAGAAGCGCGTGGGCGACGTCCTGGACTGGGCGCGCGACCCGGTCAGCCTCAACATGTCGGTCGACGACGAGGGCGACACCCAGTTCGGCGACCTGCTGGAGGACACCTCCGCGATCTCGCCCGAGCAGTCCGTGCTCTCCCTGCTGCGCAGCGAGGAGCTGGAGGACCTCCTCGGCAAGCTCGACCAGCGCACGGCCTCCATCATCAAGATGCGCTACGGCATCGAGGACGGCCGCGAGCGGACCCTGACCGAGGTCGGCAAGCAGCACGGCCTGACCCGCGAGCGGATCCGCCAGATCGAGAAGCACGCCCTGCTGGAGCTGAAGCGCATGGCCCGCGACACCGGCTTCGACGCGGTGGCCTGACCGGCCCGCGGCCAGGGTCCCGGACGGCCGCAGCGCTCCCGCTCCCTCCCCGGACGAGTCCCGGTGCCAACCCCCCCGGCGCCGGGGCTCCCCCCTGCCCGGACGCCCTCAGGCCCCCGCCCGGGCCAGCCGCGCGCCCAGCGTCCCGGCCGCCTCCGCCAGGAACTCCGGCCCGCGCACCGTGAACTCCAGCCCCGTCAGCGCCATCCGGGCAGCCAGCCACTCCGGCGCGTCCCCGCTCTCGAAGCGCACCCGCGCCCCGTCCGCCTCCGCCGCGGCCGCCTCGCGCAGCCACCCCGGCAGCTCCTCGGGCGGCGCGGCGAAGGACACGTCGACCGGGTACGTCCGCTCGCCCCGCAGCCCCCGCCGGACGAACTCCGCCGCCTCCATCGGCAGCGGGCGCGGCGCGAACCGGGCCCCCGTCGCGAAGGGCTCGCTCACCCGGTCCACCCGGAAGGTGCGCCAGTCCTCCCGCTCCAGGTCGTAGGCGACGAGGTACCAGCGGCTCCCGGTGCTCACCAGCCGGTACGGCTCCACCAGCCGGCGCGAGTCCACCCCGTCCCGGGCCCGGTACGCGAACCTCAGCCGCTCCGGCCCCGCCACCGCCCCGGCCATCGCCGTCAGCGTCCGCGGGTCCACGCTCGGCCCGTCGCCCCGGGTCACCGCGACCGTCGCCGACTGCAAGGCGCCCACCCGGTGCCGCAGCCGCGCCGGCAGGACCTGCTCGAGCTTCGCCAGAGCGCGCACGGAGGCCTCCTCGACCCCCTCGATGGCGTGCCCGGCCCCCACCCGCAGCCCCACCGCGATCGCCACGGCCTCCTCGTCGTCCAGCAGCAGCGGCGGCATCGCCGCCCCCGCCACCAGCCGGTACCCGCCGACCGCGCCCAGCGTGGCCTCCACCGGGTATCCCAGCTCCCGCAGCCGCTCGATGTCCCGCCTGATCGTCCGCGGGCTCACCCCCAGCCGCTCCGCCAGCTCGCTGCCCGGCCACTCGCGCGGGGTCTGGAGCAGGGACAGCAGGGTGAGCAGCCGGCCGGGAGTGTCGTTCATACTTCAAGATTGCCAGGTAAGTAGGACACCTTCTGGCCTACATGCCGTCTAGGTTTCTCTCCATGAGCACCGAGACGTCCATGGCATCGCCCGAAAGAGAGAACGGGCCCGTCCGAGAAGAGCGGAACGCACCCGCCGCAGCAGCACCCGCACCAGACGCCCCCGGCGACGACGCCGCCGCCCCGGGCGACCGCCGCCGCTGGCTGGCGCTCGCCATCGTGATGACCGCGTCCTTCATGGACCTGGTCGACGTCACGATCGTCAACATCGCGATACCCAGCATGCGCCAGGACTTCGGCGCCTCGACCAGCGCCATCCAGTGGATCACCGCCGGCTACGCGCTCGCCTTCGCCGCCGGCCTGATCACCGGCGGCCGTCTCGGTGACATCTACGGCCGCAAGCGCCTCTTCCTCATCGGCGTCGCCGGCTTCACCATCGCCTCGCTGCTCTGCGGCATCGCGCCCGACCCGTCCATGCTCGTCGCCTCCCGCCTCCTCCAGGGCGCCATGGCGGCCCTGATGGTCCCGCAGGTCCTCGCGATCATCCACGTCACCTTCCCGCCGCACGAGCGCGGCAAGGTCTTCGGCATGTTCGGCGCGATCGTCGGACTCGGCGCGGTCTCGGGGCCGATGCTCGGCGCACTGCTCACCGAGTGGGACCTGTTCGGCCTCGAATGGCGCACGATCTTCCTGATCAACCTGCCCGTCGGCATCGCCGCGCTGCTCATGGGCCGCGCGTTCATCTCCGAGTCCAAGGCCCCCAAGGCCCTGCGCCTGGACCTGGTGGGCGTCGTCCTCGCCACGCTCGCGCTGGTCATGCTGATCTACCCGCTCACCCAGGGCCGGGAGAACGACTGGCCGCTCTGGGGCTTCGTCTGCATGATCGCTTCGCCGGTCGTCTTCGCCGTCTTCATCGGCTACGAGAAGTACAAGATCAAGAAGGACGGCTCCCCGCTCGTCGAGCTCTCCCTCTTCCGGATCAAGAGCTTCGCCGGCGGCATCACGGTCCAGCTGGCCTTCGGCCTCGCGACCGGCATCTTCTTCCTGGTCTGGACGCTGTACATGCAGATGGGCCTGGGCTGGACCCCGCTGCACGCCGGCAGCACCGGCATCCCCTTCTCCATCGCCGTCTCCGTCGCGGCCGGCATCTCGGTCGAGAAGCTCGTCCCGCGCTTCGGCCGCAAGGTGCTCCAGGCCGGCGCGCTGGTCATGGCCGCGGGCCTGCTCCTCTACATCTGGGAGGCCGACCGCTACGGCATGGGGATCAGCTCCTGGCAGATGGCCGCCCCGCTGGTCGTGATGGGCATCGGCATGGGCCTGATCGTCGCCCCGCTGAACGACACGATCCTGTCCCAGGTGCCGCGCGAGCACGCGGGCTCCGCGTCCGGCCTGATCAACACCACCGGCCAGATGGGCAACGCGCTCGGCCTCGCGCTGACCTCCGTCGTCTTCTTCGGCTCCATCGAGGACGACCGGATCCTCGGCGTGCCGTACGCGGAGGCCTTCCGCGGCGCGCTGTGGTGGGTCGTGGCGGTCCTCGTGGTGATCTTCGCGGTGATGTTCGTGCTGCCGCGCCGGCAGATCCCGATGTCGGAGCGCGAGGGGGCCGTGGAGGGCGCCCACTGACGGCCCCCGGGCTCCGGCCCGGATGAAACGGACATGCCCGCTCTTGTGAGCGGGCATGTCCGTTTCTCTTTATTCTCCCCCGATCTTCTCCGTAGGGGGGAGAAGCTGGGAGAAGCAGGCATCAAACGGACGTAGACCCACAGGCGGTGATCCTCACGGTCACCCCCAACCGTTCCTGTGGACTGAGCGGGAGTTAATCCGATCAGCCGCACGCCCCGAACGGTCTTGGGCGCACTGGTCGCCGGCGTACTCAACCCCGAGGCGGCGACACGCATCCCGTGCGTGGTCCGGTCCCGGGAGGCCGGTTCCCTGAGCGACCTGGCCATATGGGCGCGGCCAGAGGCGACGGGGAGGCCCTGAACCATCACTCTGGTGGAGCAGGGGCCCCGCACGCTGGCGCCGTACCCGGCGTCCCAGATCGCATCAGTCACGCTATCCTGGTCGGCTCAGGACACCGCAATCCCGGCAGTCGCCCATCACACGATCGAGCTAAATCGATCCCATGTGCGCCCCTCGGCGCGTAGTTGCCTCCCCCTCCCTCGACCGGACCTACGAGGTCCCTTCGCCGGACGGGGGTGCGGTGCTCCGGGAGGCGGGGGCCCGCGTGGCCCTGGACACCTCGGGCCCCGCCCTGGCGGCGGCCCTGCCCGCCCGCCCCGACGTCGTCAAGCCGAACGCCGCCGAGCTCGCCGAAGCCGTGGGCCGCCCGCTGGCCACCCTCGGCGACGCCGTCAAGGCCGCCGAGGAGCTCGTCGGGCGCGGCGCCGGCGCGGTCCTGGCCTCCCTCGGCGCGCGCGGGCAGCTCCTGGTCACCGCCGACGGCGCCCACCACGGCACGGCCCCGGTCGCGGCGGTCCGCAGCGACGTCGGGGCCGGCGACGCCGCCCTCGCCGGCTTCCTGGCCGCCGGCGGCACCGGCCCCGCCGCCCTCGCCTCGGCCCTCGCCCACGGCGCGGCCGCCGTGCAGCTGCCGGGCAGCGTCATGCCGGGCCCGGCGGACCTGCGCCCCGAGGCCGTCCACATCACCCGGGACCTGCCCCTGGACCTCCCGCTGTCCGCCGGCTGAGGGCACCGCGCCCGCCGCAGCCGCGCCCGCCGGCGGCCCGCGTCAGCGGACCCGGGCCCGCAGTTCCATCGCCCCGCGCGCGGCGGCCTCGCTGTCGTAGACCTCGCACATGTGCCGCCCGTCCGGAGTCGCCGTGTGCTCGACCTCCCACAGGCTGAACTCGCTCCCGTCCAGCAGCACGAAGGCGTGCTCGTACAGGCTGAAACCGGCGTCCCGCCCGTCGGCCAGGCACTGCCGGCCGCCGAACGCCTGCGTGATGTGGTGCGCGTACGCCGAGCGCAGCAGTACCGCCACCGCCTCGCCCGGCCGGTCGGCGTTCTCCGCGCGGCGCAGCACCCGCCGGGCGTGGTCGGCGGACTGCTCCACCGTGTACTCGCGGCGGCGCTGCTGGGGCGAGGGGGCCGCGAACAGCGCGCTCAGCACCGCGAGATCGCCCTCCAGGCCCTCGTCGCCGTCCCCGTCGCCCGGACCGGGGGCCTCGGGCAGCACCGGCTCCGCCGGGGACTCGCCGAACAGCCGGGCCACCGCCAGCCCCAGTTCGGCCTTGCTCTCGAACACCTCGTGCCGGGTGCCGCGGTCGCCCCCGAGCCGGTAGGCCAGCTCCCACAGGGACGCCGCGTCCCCATCGGGCAGCAGGTAGGTGTGCCGGTGGGTCTCCCGCCACAGCCCCGCCGACGGGCTGTGGTGGGTGGTGTACAGCGAAGAGCTGTGGGCGAGCGCCGTGCCGAGGCGCTCGACCAACCTGTCCGGCAGGTCGAAGGAGTTGAGGGCGCGGCCCAGGAGTCGCTCGAGGTGCGCCTCGGTTGTCTCGTACGGATCGCTCAAGGTGGGTCTCCAGGCCGTCGCTGCTTGTCACTTCGCGGAAGCACAACGTAGCCCCTGCGCCTGACATCACGTCCGGGATTCGGTAAAACGTCCGGGAAGCATCAGGGGTTCCCGCCACACCTTCAGGTCAAGTTGGATACGGATGGCCCTGGTTCGCGGCGGTCCGTCACCTTGCGCGGGAGCATGGGCGGTATGGCAACGAACACAGTGGGCGTCCCCCGCCAGCAGGGCCGCCCCCGCATCCGCCCCGAGGGCGAACCGGGCGCCTCCCGGGGGCTGGCCTGGCTGCTGGTGGTCACCGGGGCGGCAGGACTGCTCGCCTCCTGGGTGATCACCCTGGACAAGTTCCTCCTGCTGGAGGACCCGGACTTCAAGCCCGCCTGCAGTCTGAACCCCGTGGTGTCCTGCGGCAGCGTCATGCAGAGCGAGCAGGCCTCCGCCTTCGGCTTCCCCAACCCGATGCTCGGGCTGGCCGGTTACGCCGTGGTCGTCTGCGTCGGCGCGGGCCTGCTGGCCGGCGCCCGCTACCGGGGCTGGTTCTGGCTGGGACTGAACGCCGGGACGCTCTTCGGCACCGGCTTCTGCGCCTGGCTGATGGTCCAGTCGCTGTACGAGATCAACGCCCTGTGCCTGTGGTGCTGCCTGGCGTGGGTGGCGACCCTGCTGATGTTCTGGGCGGTCACCGCCCGCAACGTCCGCACCGGCGACCTGCCCGCCCCCGGCCCGCTGCGGGCCCTGTTCACCGACTTCGCCTGGGCGCCGCCCGCCCTGCACACCGGGGTGATCGGGATGCTGGTCCTGACCCGCTGGTGGGACTTCTGGACGGGCTGACCCGGGCGGAGCGGGGAGTGCGCGAACGAGGGCCCCGGCGGCTGGACGCCGCCGGGGCCCTCGTCACTTCGTCGCCGTGTCACTTCGCTCCACGGGCGCCGGTGCGCGCCCTGACCGGAAGGGGCCGAGCGGAGGAGGTCAGCTGCCGATCGAGCCGTTGCCGGAGAGGACCGGGATGTTGCTCAGGATGTGGGAGAGCGGCTCGTCGCCCTTGGCCTGGGTGGAGTTCTCGGTGCACTGCTGGTTCTGCGGGTTGGACAGGACGTTGATGTCCTGGACACCGATGTTGAGCAGGGCGAGGATCGACTGGGCGTTGACCTTCGCGGGCAGGCCGATGCAGGGCTTGTTGAGGGAGCCCTGGACCAGGCCGAGCTGCGGGCTCATGTCGCCGGTGGTCTTCTGGTTGCCGTAGATCTGCTGGGCGCCGTTGCCGTTGACGGTGTTGATCCCGTTGTCGTTGCCGATGGCCATGGCCGGAGCGGCGCCCGCGCCGACGGCGGCGGCGGTGACCGCGGCGGCGGCCATGATCTTCTTGAGCATCATTGATCCTTTTGTCGCACGAGTGCCCGCTTGTGGAGCGCCCTGATCAACCGGTCCTCCTAGGGGTTGGTTCCGCCCCTTCACTCGATCGGCCCGTCCGGGGCGGCGATTTCGCCGGTCCGGGTGAGGCGCCTGCGGACGCCTGCGCGAAGCCCGTACGCAGCCCCCAGGGCCCGCCCCGCCAATCAAGATCGTGTTGCGCTCCGTAGAAGGGCTGCGCACGGTGGGTGAGGAAGCGGATTGTTCCCGTCCGCTTTCGCGACCACCCGAAGGAAGCCCCCATGCGTACGAAGCCGTCCCGCCTCCGCGTCCTCGTCCCGTCGGCCCTCGCCGTCGTCATACTGTCCGGCGCGGCCGTCCCCGCGGTGGCCGCCGACGGCGGCGCCGCGGCGGCCGTCGAAGAGCGGGCGGCCGCCGTGCAGGAGCGGATCGACCGGCTGGAGGAGGTCAAGCAGGCCGTCCCCGACCAGGTCGCCGCCGGCCCGATCGACGACCTCCTCGCCAGCCTGACCAAGACCCTGGGGGACCTGCTGGGCTCCCTCACGGGCCTGCTGGGCGGGGTGAAGCTTCCCGAGATCAAGCTCCCCGAGATCAAGATCCCGGAGATCAAGCTCCCCGAGATCAAGCTGCCGGACGGCCTCCCGTCGGTCAACCTCCCCGCCATCCCGGCCGTTCCGGCCGTCCCGGCGGTCCCCGCCGCCCCGGCCGTCCCTGCCGTCCCGGCGGCTCCGGCACTCCCGGCCACCGACGTGATCCCCGGACTGCCCGACATCCCGGATGTCCCCGACATCCCCGACATTCCCATCCGCAGCTAGGCGGGTCGGCGGGGTCCGGCCGGCGCCATGGTTACGACTATTGGGCTGAACAGGTCTGGTTCGGGTCTTCTTCGGCTCGCGGCCGTGTCGTCGGGGAAGCTGGACCGTTTCGCTTCGTGTGAGCCCCGGACAGGGGCAGGACATCGAAGAGAAGGTGCACTTCCCATGAACACTGCTGCCAAGAAGGCCGCTGTGGCCCTGGCCTCCGCTGGTCTCGCCGTCGCCGGTGCCGCCGGCGCCGCCTCCGCCGACTCCTCGGCCGAGGGCGCGGCCGTGGGCTCCCCCGGTGTCCTCTCGGGCAACCTGGTCCAGGTCCCCGTCCACGTTCCGGTCAACGTCTGCGGCAACTCCGTGAGCATCATCGGCGCGCTGAACCCCGCGTTCGGCAACGTCTGCATCAACGACTGACGCACGTATCGGTCAGCACCACACGACTGTGGGCGCCCCCGGCGATGCCGGGGGCGCCCACAGTCGTTCCCGGGCTGATCAGTTCTGGCTGCCGTTGACGTGCACGCCACCGAGCAGCGGGGACGCCTGGGTCACCCCGTTCGCCAGGCCCAGGAGCTTGCCCGGGTCGCTGCGGAGCTTGTTGACGCCCTGGGCGGTGCCGACGACCTTGTTGACGGTGTCGCCCTGCTCGGCGAGGGCCATGCCCACGGTCTCGGGGGACGAGGCGATGACCGGCTCGACGGCGCTCAGGGCCGTGTTCCATCCGGCCGACAGGCTCATCGGGGGACCGGCGGGCGCTTCCGCCGCCATGGCGGGAGCCGCCGCTCCGAGCGCGGCGACGGAGCCGGCGACGACAGCGGCGGCCTTGGAGAGCTTCATTATCGAAAATCCTCTTCTATTCGTGGACAGAGGTGTCGGCGGCGACCGTCGCGCCGCTTTCGACCTGGCTAACGATTACCGGCCCCTACGGAAACGCGGGCCGGGCGCACGGCAGCGGCCGGAGAATCCGAGGGGGGATTCTCCGGCCGGTATTTCTTCTGATTACCGGTATTCCCGGTCAGTCGATACGGGACCTGCGGTACAGAATCGCGCCGCCGAGGATCAGGGCCGAGGCGAGGGCCGCCATGGCCGAGACCTCACCCGCTCCGGTGGCCGCCAGCTCCGGTGCGGCCACCCGGGCCGGAGCCGGGACGGGGGCCGGCGGGGCGGCCTCGGGGGCCGGCGCCGGGGCGGGACCGGACGCCGGGGGCAGGTGCACCGGGAGGTCGCCGGCCGGGGCCGCCGGGGGCTGGTCCGCGGGGCGGACGACCTCCGGGACGGGGAGCGGCGCGGGCGCGGGCCGCTCCGGCTGGCTGCCGTGCGGCGGGCGCGGCGCCGGAACCTCCGCGGCGGGGGCCGCCGGGGCGGGGGCCGGGGCCGGCTGCGCCTCGGGCTGCGGGGCCGGGGCGGGCTGCGGGACGGGGGCGGGGACCGGTGCCGGGAGGGTGTGGGGCTGCTCGGCGGGCTGCGGCGCCGGGGTCTCGGCCTGCGGGGGCTGCGGCGGGGGAGCCGGGGCCGGTGCGGGCTGGGGCGCGGGCTGCGGGGCGGGGGCCGGAGCGGGCGCCGGGGCCGGCATGGGGGCCGGCGTCGGGGCGGGGGCCGGGTGCTCCGCCACGGGGCCGGGCTTCGGCTCGGGCTTCGGCTCGGGCTTCGGCTCGGGCTTCGGCTCGGGCTTGGGGGCGGGCCGCGGCTCCGGCTTGGGCTTCGGGTGCTGCGGCGCCGGGGCGGGCGGTGCCGGGTGGGGTGCCGGGTGCTCCGCGTGCGGGGGCTGCTGCGGCGGGTGGTCGTCGCACTCCTCCCCGTTCTCGCCGGAGCCGTTCCCGCCGTAGCCGCCCTCGTCGCCGCCGTCCTGGTGGTGGCGGGGCGGCGCGGGGGGCTCGTGGCGGGGCGCCTCGTGGCGCGGTGCGGCGTGCTTGGGGGCGTGCGCGCGGGGTTCCTCGTACCCGCGCTCCTCCTCGTGGCGCTGGCGGGGCAGCGCGTGCCGGCCGCCCTGCTGTTCGTCGAGGTAGCGTTCGAAGGCCGCCCGGTGCTCCGGGCTCAGGTAGCGCTCGTAGTCGCGGCCGCCGTCGTCGCCGGCGTGGGATCCGGTGGAGCTGACGCAGGTGTTGCCCATCGAGGGGTTGAGGGCCGCACCCCCGTCCACGCTGTTGCCGCACAGGTTCGGTGTGACCGTGATCGGTACCGAGACGCTGTTGCCGGACAGCACACCCGGCGAATGCGAGGCCTCGGCCATCGCCCCTGGATGCGCGCACGCCGCGCCGGTCGCGATCGACAGCAGGCTCGATGCGGCCGCAGCGGTGAGCACCCCCTTGCCCAGTACCTGTCGGCTCAGTACCTGTCGCATGGGTCCTTCCCTGTCCACCGGCGCGTGGGCCGGTACTGAATCGAAGGTGGCCTCGGAGTGCACCGCCGTGCACTCCGAGGCCACCCCGAGGAGGTCTGCCCTGCCCTTGCGGGCCGAGGGCTACGTCAGGCGTTGACGCAGGTGTTGCCGAAGGCCGGGTTCAGGAGGCCGACCAGCTGGGCGGTGTTGCCGCAGACGTTCACCGGGATGTGCACGGGAACCTGCACGAGGTTGCCGGAGAGGACGCCGGGGGAGTCCTTGGCGATCCCGCCGGCGGTGGCGTCGGCCATGGCGGGGGAGGCGACACCGGCGGCCATCATCGCGCCGGCGGCCAGCACCACTGCCTTCTTGTGCTTCATTTTCTTTTCCAATCCTTCCCGCAGAGGTGTATCCGCTGCAAAAACAACAACGAGTGGGCCAGGGAAAAGAAACCGCGAATTTCTCGGGGCTTCTGTGCAATTCACTCCGATGCCCGAGGAGGCCGTTCCGGACGTGAATTCCGGCCGGTAATGGGGGCGTGGGAGGGGGCCTGAATTGCGTGGGCCCGGCATGCGGCGAGGCCGCCGCGACCCGGGGGTGCGACGGCCTCGCTCGGGGTGCTGCGCGATCAGCTGCCGGCGGAGACGTTGCCGGAGAGGATCGGGATGTTGTCCAGGATGTGCGACAGGGCCTCGTCACCCTTGGCCTGGGTGGAGTTCTCGGTGCACTGCTGGTTCTGCGGGCTGGACAGGACCGGGATGTCCTGGACGCCGACGTTGATGAGCGCGAGGATCGACTGCGCGTTGACCTTGGCCGGCAGGGCGATGCAGGGCTTGTTGAAGGAGCCCTGGATCAGCGCCATCTGCGGGCTCATGTTGCCGTAGGTGGCCTGGTTGCCGTAGATCTGCGCCGAGTTGTTGCCGTTGACGGTGTTGATGCCGTTGTCGTTCCCGACAGCCATCGCCTGCGGGGCCATGGCGGCGCCGAGGCCCACGGTGGTGGCGGCAACCGCTGCGCCGGCCGCAAACTTCTTGATCATTATCGTCCCTTTTTTGCAGGATTGCCCGGTACTGGAGCATCCGGATCAACGCCCTCGGCCCGGCTCGGGTTGCGTCGCTTCACCCGGATGCCGCCGTTTCGGGCGGCGCGGTTGACGCTCAGGCGTTCACGCAGGTGTTGCCGAACGCGGGGTTCAGCAGGGCGATCACGTTGACGGTGAGGCCGCAGACGTTCACCGGGACGTCCACGGGGACCTGGACCACGTTGCCGCTCCCCACGCCGGGGGAACCCGCGGCGACACCGTCCGCCGAGGCGCCGCCGTGCGCGGAGGCGAGGCCCGCGCCGCCCATCAGCATCGCCGCGCCCGCGACCGCCACGGTGCTGCCGCGCATCAGCCTCTTCTTCATCTCCGTATTTCCTTTCGGTTCGAACGATGGTGCACCGGCATAACGACCCGCCCACGGAGAGGGTGCGTGCTATCGCCCAAAAGGCCGTACGAGCGAGTCCGACGTGATTTCCAGCCCGATTTCTGACAAAGTTCACTCCTGTTTTGTCCCCTTGATCGAAAATGGAGACAGGGTCATGGGTTCCTCCCGCAGAATCCTCGGCACACTCGGCCTGCTGTCCTGCCTCACACTTTCCGCACAGGTGCCCCAGGCGGGCGCCGCGGTGACCGCCGGGGCCCGCGAATCGCCCCGGGTGCCCTTCACGCAGCGCTACCAGGCCGTCCAGCACGGCGGGCTGGTCAGGGCCTCCAACTCCGCCATCAGCTGCCGCCGCGAGGAGAACGACCAGGCCGAGCCGTGCGCCGAGGTCAAGAAGGGTGCCGCGGGGGTCAACGGCGACTTCGAGATGTTCTACGACGAGGTCGACAAGGACCCGGACACCTACAACTCCACCCGGGCCGAGCTGAAGGTCCCGCAGGGCGCGAAGGTCTCGTACGCCCGTCTGTACTGGGGCGGGAACCTGCGGGTGGGGGAGCAGAAGCCGCCGGAGGACAACGGGCGGGTGCTGGTCGCCGAGCCCGGGGGCGCGTACAAGGCGGTGCTGGCCGACACCGTGATCGGGCACCACACCGACCAGGGCAGCGACGCCTACCAGGCCTCGGCCGACGTCACCCCGATGGTGCGCAAGGGCGGGGCGGGGATGTGGACCGTGGCCCAGCTCAACGTGGCCATGGGCCACTCGCAGGCGGGTGCCTGGGGCGGCTGGACGCTGGTCGTCGCCTACGAGCACCCGCAGGAGCCGCTGCGCCGGGTCTCGGTGTGGGACGGCTTCGAGTCGCTGGCCGCCGGCGCCGGCGAGGCGGCGGGGGAGACGGTGGAGGTCACCGGCCTGGACGTGGCGCCCGGCGCCTCCGGGAAGGCCGGGGTGGTCGCCTACGACGGGGACCGGGGGACCCTCGGGGACTCACTCACCGTGACCGCCGACAGTGGTCGACGGGTCAACGTCAGCGATTCAGAAAATCCTTTTAATGATGTTATGAATTCCACGATCACGGAATTCGGACGTCCCCCGTTCGTGCGACAGCCCGAACATATGAATAATCTCGGATATGACGCGGACGTGTTCGACCTGAGTCCCGCCCTGTCCGGTGGCGCCCGCAGCCTGAGCTTCAAGTTCGCGGGCGAAAGCCAAGGTCAATTCCTCGGTGTGCTCTTCGTTCAGACAGACGCGCGCCGCTGAACGCAGGAGACCACTCCACGTGCCGAAACACCCCTCGCCGGACCCGTCACCGGCCGCTTCCGGTTCCGGTTCCGGTTCCACCTTCACCGTCCTCCACCTCGTCCAGCCCGTCGACGGAGGCGTCGCCCGCGTCGTCGCCGACCTCGCACGGGCGCAGACCGCCGCCGGCCTGCGCGTCCTCGTCGGCTGCCCGCGCGGCGGACAGCTCGCCGACGCCGCCCGCGACGCCGGAGCCGAAGTGCACACCTGGCGCGCCGGACGCTCCCCGGGACCCGGGCTGCCCGCCGAAGTCCTCGGCGCCGCCCGGCTGATCCGGCGCCTCGCCCCCGACGTGCTGCACGCCCACAGCGCCAAGGCCGGACTCGCCGGACGCCTCGCCGTACGCGGCTGCCTGCCGACCGTCTTCCAGCCCCACGCCTGGTCCTTCGACGCCGTCAGCGGCACCACCGCCGCCCTCGCACTGCGCTGGGAACGCGTCGGCGCCCGCTGGGCCGACCGGGTTCTCTGCGTCAGCGAAGCCGAACGCCGGGCCGGCGAGGCCGAAGGGATCACCGCCCGCTGGGAGGTGATCCGCAACGGCGTCGACCTCACCCGCTTCCGCCCCGCCCGCGGCGGCGACGGCGGCCGCGCCGAAGCCCGCACCGCACTGCGGCTGCCCGACGGCGGACCGCTCGCCGTCTGCGTCGGCCGGCTCTGCCCCCAGAAGGGCCAGGACGTCCTGCTGCGCGCCTGGCCCGAGGTCCTCGGCGCCGTCCCCGACGCCCGCCTCGCCCTCGTCGGCGACGGCCCCGACTCCGAACGGCTGCGGCGCACCGCACCCCCCGGCGTCCACTTCGCCGGAGCCGCCGCCGACATCCGACCGTGGCTTCACGCCGCCGATCTCGTTGTACTGCCGTCGCGGTGGGAAGGCATGGCGCTCGCCCCGCTCGAAGCCATGGCCTGCGGCCGCCCGGTCCTGGTCTCCGACGTCAGCGGTGCCCGGGAAAGCCTGCCGTCCGGCCAGGGACGGCTCTGCCTGGTACCGCCGGAGGACCCGACGGCGCTGGCCAAGGCCCTGGGACGGCTGCTCGCCGAACCGCGGCTGCTCACCGAACTCGGGGAGCAGGCCCAGCAGCACGCCCGGACCGAGTTCGACGTGCGGCGGACCACGGACGCGGTCACCGGCCTGTACCACGAACTGCTGGGCAGGCCCCGGCCCTTGAACCAGGAGCGCATCAGCCGATGACGATGGACAGCGCACCCGCCCGGCACACCGGGCAGGGCGGCACGGGGCACGCCGGCGGCAGCGCCTTCGCCCCCGCGGCTCCCGCCGAAACCCGCCGTGCCGTGACCGCCATCCACCCCCCGCGCGGACCCCGCGCCGACCGGGCCCGCGCCGCCGTCCGGCCGCAGCGGGCCCGCCGCCACGAAGGCGTCACCGCGCTGCTCACCGCCGACGCGCTCGCCGCCGCCGTCACCGCGACCACCCTGCCCGCCGGCACCCTGCCCCCCGAAGCCGTACTCCCCGCCGCCGCCCTCCTCACCGCCCTGCACGCGCAGGCCGGCCTCTACCGGCCCCGCCTCGCCCCCTCCGCACTGCGCGAACTGCCCGCCCTCGCCGGACGCGCCGCCGTGCTCTGGGCCGGGGCCGCCGCCCTCCTCGCCGCCGCCGCACCCCAGCGCGCCCTCGGCTGGAGCGCGCTCCTCGGCGCCATCGGCCTCCAGGTCGTACTGGCGTGCGCGGGACGCGGGTCCGTCAACCAGCTCCGCCGCCGCGCCGCCGTACGACGGCCCGTCTCGGCCCTCGTGGTCGGCCCCGGCGAGGGCACCGGAGCCGTCGCCGCCGCCCTGCACGGCCGCCCCGAGTACGGACTGCGCCCCGTCGGGATCGCCGACACCGCCGCCCCCGCCGACGGGGACCCCGGCCAGCTCCCCGTGCTCGCCACCCACGAGGACGTACGCCGCGCCGTCATCCAGAACTCCGTCCGCGAAGCCGTCTTCACCTGTCCCCCCGAGGCCGACGAACGCACCGCCTCCCTGGTCCGGCTCTTCCACGACCACGGCTGCCGGCTCTGGCTCGCCGACCCCGCCGGGACCGCCAAGGTCACCGGCATGCGCGTCGCGCAGCCCGCCGACCAGCTGTGGGGATACGCCGTACAGCCGCTCCTGCCGCGCCCCTCCCGGCCGCTGGAACGCGCCGCGAAGCGGGCCATCGACTCCTGCCTCGCCGCCCTCGCGCTGCTCGCCGCCGCCCCCGTCATGGGCGCCTGCGCCCTCGCCGTCCGGCTCTCCGACGGACCCGGGGTGATCTTCCGGCAGGAGCGGGTCGGCCTCTACGGACGGCCCTTCACCCTGCTGAAGTTCCGCACCCTGCGCGCCGACGAGCACGAGTCCGCCACCCGCTGGACCGTCGCCGGCGACCGGCGCATGAGCCCGGTCGGCTCCTTCCTGCGCAAGTCCTCGCTGGACGAGCTGCCCCAGCTGTGGAACGTCGTACGGGGTGACATGAGCCTGGTCGGCCCGCGCCCCGAACGGCCCTTCTTCGTCGCCAAGTTCAGCACCGTCCACCCCGGCTACGAGGCCCGCCACCGGATGCCCGTCGGCATCACCGGCCTCGCCCAGATCAACGGACTGCGCGGCGACACCTCCATCGAGGACCGGGCCCGCTTCGACAACCACTACATCGACACCTGGTCGCTGTGGCAGGACCTGTGGATCCTCGCCCGCACCGCCGCCTCCTTCTTCCGCTTCCGGCTGGGAGGGAGCTGAGCATGACCCTCGCCATGACCGCCCCCGCACGGGCCTTCGACACGGGTGCGCTGCGCCGCCACTGGCCGCTGCTGCCCCTCGCCGCGACCGTCCTGTTCCTCCTCGCCCCGCTCCCCGCCGGCGACGCGACCGCCTCCGGCAAGGTCGGCCCCGCCGACGCCGCCTCGCTGTTCCTCGCCCTCGTCTGCGGGATCCAGGCCCTGCGCGGCCGGGTACGGACCCTGAGCCCGCTCGGCGTGCTCGTGCTCGGCGCCCCCGGCGTCGGGCTCGCGGTGTCCACGATGACCGCCGGCGACCCGTACGCCGCCCTCCCCGGCTTCGTGCGCTACCTCCAGGTCTTCGTGCTCGTCCCGGCGGCCGTGGTGCTGCTGGTGCGCGACGCCCGCGAGTTCCGGATCGCCGCCGGGTGCTTCGTCGTCCTGGCCCTGGTCCAGGGAGCGGTGGGAGTCGTCCAGTACGCCACCCACACCGGCGCCTCCTACCAGGGCGCCAACGTCCGCGCCGTGGGGACCTTCGGCCCCGGCGACGTGATGGGCATGGCCACCGTCGTCGCGTACGGGCTCGTCGTCGCGACCGCCGCCGCGCTCGCGCCGGGGCTGTCCAAGCGGGTCCGCCGTGCTGCGGGGGCCTCGGCCCTCGCCCTGGTGCTGCCGCTGGTGCTGTCCTTCAGCCGCGGCGCCTGGATCGCCACCCTCGGGGCGGCGGTGCTGGTGATGTTCCTGGCCGGGATCCGGCGGGCCCTGCGGGTGCTCGTCGCGCTGGCCGCGCTGGGCGTCGTCCTCGTCGGCGGGCTCGGCGTCGGCTCCGAGATGGTCGCCGAGCGGCTCACCTCCATCACCCAGGTCTCCAGCGCCCCCGACCAGTCCGTGACCGACCGCTACACGATGTGGGCCGCCGCCGAGTCGATGTGGCGGGAGCGCCCCGCGGTGGGCGTGGGCCTCAAGGGCTTCCCCGCGCACCGCGACGGCCACTCCTCGCTGGGGCTGTCCTCCGGCAGCGACACCGCCGGCGCCGGACAGGCCTTCATCAAGCAGCCGCTGCTGTCCCCGCACAACATGTACCTCCTCGTCCTCAGCGAGCAGGGCCTGATCGGCCTGCTCGCGCTGGCGGGCGGCTGGGCCGCACTGCTGGTCGCCGGGCTGCGGCGGTGCGCGGCCGGCGCCGACCGGGCGGTCCGGGACTGCGGACTGATCGCGACCGGGCTGTTCGTGTGGCAGCTGACCGACTTCCTGTACGCGGACATCGGCGGGCCGTCCACCGTGCTGACCGGCGTGATCATCGGACTCGCGGCGTGGTGGGCCCTGCCCTCCCCGGGGTTCGCCGCCGGCTCCGCGCCCGGGCAGGGCCCGCTGGCCGCCGAGGGACCGGCCGGCCGGTGACCGACACGACTCCCTGGCGGCGGGACGGGGGGGGGGGGGGGGGGGGGGGGGGGGGGGGGGGGGGGGGGGGGGGGGGGGGCGGGGGGGGGGGGGGGGCG
>NZ_JBWKEZ010000088.1:10106-28598 GCF_056434525.1 Streptomyces sp. NPDC044002 | reverse complement strand
TCTGGCGTTGATTTTTGGCACGCTGTTGAGTTCTCAAGGAACGGACGCTTCCTTTGTACTCACCCTCTCGGGCTTTCCTCCGGGCTTTCGTTCTTGCGATTCAGACTCTATCAGAGTCTTTCTCGCTTGCTTTCCAGGTCCTGCGCTTTCGCGCTTTTCCTTTCCGGCGGTTCCGACTCTATCAGTGGATTTCCTTCTCTCCGACCACTCTCCGTTTTGCCGTCAAGGGCACGCGGAAAGCGATCAAGCGGAGATCCGGACGATCACTGATTGAGGAGGAGTCCCGGCCACCGACTGTTCGCGAGATGTTCACGCGGCACGTCCTGGCGGGAGTCACGACAGTACAGCTCCCGTGGGACGCAGGCAAATCGATTCACGCGTATGGTCTAGTCCACCGGTCTAGTCCACTAGTCTCCGTGTCCAAGGGCCGTCCGGATCGGGACCAACATCGGGCGAACCCGTACAAGCTCTGCAATATCCTTCAAACGAGTACGCCGTTCGCGACAGGCAGTGACGGCGGCACGAAGAAGCCCCACCCCCTGGGAGGCCCCCATGACCAGCGTCACGTCCCCGCTCGCCGGGCAGGCCATCGGACTCGCGGCAGTGCCCGACCCGGTGTTCTCCGGCGCGATGGTGGGACCGGGCACCGCCATTGATCCCGTGCGCGAACCCTCCGCGGCGGTGTCTCCCGTCGACGGCGTGGTCGTTTCCCTGCACCCGCACGCGTACGTGGTCGTCGACAGCGAGGGCCACGGTGTCCTGACCCACCTCGGCATCGACACCGTGCAGCTCAACGGCGAGGGCTTCGAGCTCCTCGTGAACAAGGGCGACACCGTGGTCCGCGGCCAGGAGGTCATCCGCTGGGACCCCGCCGCGGTCGAGGCCGCCGGCAAGTCCCCGATCTGCCCCGTCGTGGCGCTCGAGGCGACGAGCGACTCCCTCTCCGGCGTCGTCGAGTCCGGCGACGTCAAGCCGGACGACGTCCTCTTCAGCTGGCAGTAGCCCTTCCGCCTGGTCCCACAGGCGAGTCGGATATCCATCACGGCGGCTGGAGCCGCCGCTCAATCGGAGACGGGTGTAATGGAGACAACGCTGCGAGGCGTCGGCGTGAGCCACGGTGTGGCGATCGGCGAGGTTCGGCACATGGGTACGGCCGTGCTCGAACCGCCCGCGAAGCAGATCGCCGCGGACGAGGCGGAGCGCGAGCAGGGGCGCGCCCGTCAGGCCGTGGAGGCTGTGTCGGCCGACCTGATCGCACGCGGCCAGCTGGCCGGGGGCGAGGCCCAGCACGTGCTCGAGGCCCAGGCGATGATCGCCACGGACCCCGAGCTGATGTCGGACGTCGACCGGCGGATCGTCGTCGGCAGCACCGCCGAGCGCGCCGTCTACGACGCGTTCGCGTCCTACCGCGACCTGCTCGCGGGGGCCGGCGAGTACATGGCCGGGCGGGTGGCCGACCTGGACGACGTGCGCAACCGGATCGTGGCGCGGCTGCTGGGCGTGCCGATGCCGGGCGTGCCGGACAGCGACGAGCCGTACGTGCTGATCGCCCGGGACCTGGCTCCCGCCGACACCGCGCTGCTGGACCCGGCGCTGGTGCTCGGGTTCGTGACCGAGGAGGGCGGGCCGACCAGCCACAGCGCCATCCTCGCGCGGGCGCTGGGCGTGCCGGCGATCGTGGCGCTGCCGGGTGCGGGTGAGATCGCCGAGGGCACGGTCATCGCCGTCGACGGCAGCACCGGTGACCTGTTCGTGGAGCCGACCGCGGAGAAGCGGGCCGAGCTGGAGGCCGCGGCCGCCGAGCGGAAGGCGGCGCTGGCCGCCTCCTCCGGTCCGGGTGCGACGTCCGACGGGCACAAGGTGCCGCTGCTGGCCAACGTCGGCGGGCCGGCGGACGTGCCGGCCGCGGTGGAGGCCGGGGCCGAGGGCGTGGGCCTGTTCCGTACGGAGTTCCTGTTCCTGGACGACAGCAGGAAGGCTCCGTCCGAGGAGAAGCAGATCGAGTCGTACCGCAAGGTCCTGGAGGCGTTCCCCGAGGGGCGCGTGGTCGTGCGGGTGCTGGACGCCGGCGCCGACAAGCCGCTCGACTTCCTGACCCCGGCGGACGAGCCGAACCCGGCGCTGGGCGTGCGCGGTCTGCGGACCCTGCTGGACCACCCGGAGGTGCTGCGCACGCAGCTGACCGCGCTGGCCAAGGCGGCCGAGGGGCTGCCGGTCTACCTGGAGGTCATGGCCCCGATGGTGGCCGACCGCCAGGACGCGAAGGCGTTCGCGGACGCGTGCCGCGAGGCCGGTCTGGTGGCGAAGTTCGGCGCGATGGTGGAGATCCCCTCCGCCGCGCTGCGGGCGCGCTCGATCCTGCAGGAGGTGGAGTTCCTGTCGCTGGGTACGAACGACCTCGCGCAGTACGCCTTCGCCGCCGACCGGCAGGTGGGTGCGGTGTCGCGGCTCCAGGACCCGTGGCAGCCGGCGCTGCTCGACCTGATCGCGATGTCGGCCGAGGCCGCCAAGGCGGAGGGCAAGAGCTGCGGTGTCTGTGGTGAGGCCGCTTCGGATCCGCTGCTGGCCTGTGTGCTGACGGGTCTGGGTGTCACCTCCCTGTCGATGGGTGCGGCGTCGATCCCGTACGTGCGGGCGACGCTCGCCAAGTACACCCTCGCGCAGTGCGAGCGTGCGGCCGCGGCCGCGCGGGCCGCGGACAGCGCCGAGGAGGCGCGGGTGGCCGCGCAGGCGGTGCTGTCCGGCGAGTAGCGGTCGGTACGCGTTGTCGGTTCCGAGGGGCCTTCGCCGGTGGCGGGGGCCCCTCGGGCGTTTTCCGGTGCGGGGCCGGACGGCGGGCGCCGGCGGGCTACTCGCGGTGCGGGCCGGGGACGTCCACCTCGTAGCCGGGGCAGTATTCGACGCCGGGTTCGGGGGCGACGGGGTCGCCGGTGTCGGCATCCGTGCAGTAGGCGTCGAACACGGCGGCGGCGGTGAGGGCGACGAGGCGGCCCCGGTCGAGGCGCCAGCCGTGGACCCGGTCGCGGAAGCCCTCGGTGGTGCTCCGCAGTACCAGTCCCCCGGCGCCGCCGAGGGCGAGTCCGGCGGCCAGGACGGTCACGAAGTCGAGGCCTTCGCGGCCCTGGACGCGGGGCCGGGCGGCGGGCTCGGCGGCCGCTTCGGCGTGCAGGACGGCGATGAGCTGCTGCTCCTCGGCGGGGACGCTGCACACGAGGTGGTGGTGGCCGGGTCCGGCGCCGGCGACGAGACGTTCGAGCATGTCGGCGGCGCGCTCGAAGGAGGCCCCGCCGATGTCCTCGCCGCAGTCCGCGCAGGCGCCCACGCCGGCGAGGAGCTCGGTGGCGTACTCCCAGGTGGACTGGCGGACGGCTTCGTCGACGAGGAGCGGTACGAGTTCCTCGACGGGCTGGCCCGCGTAGGGCAGGGTCGGGCCGCCGGCGAGTTCGGCGGTGAAGCGGCTGCGGGTGTGGGCGCTGTCCGGGTCGAGGCCGTGTTCCTCGCAGTAGGCGGCGTACTCCTCCGGGTCGAAGAGGGCGACGGTGGTGTGGATGCCCTGGGCCGCGAGGGAGCGCAGCAGGGCGTCGATCCGGCGGAGGTAGTCGGGGTATTCGTCGTGGTGGCCGAAGGCGAAGGTGCGGTAGTCCCGCATGGCCGCGAAGTCCCCGGGGTCGGTGATGAGGCCGACGGTGCTGGGGACCTCGCGGCGGAGCGAGGCGGTCGTGCCGGTGCTTGGTGTGTCGGGCGTGGCGTTCATGGTTCCCCCTGAGCGTGCGATC
The DNA here is from genome assembly GCF_056434525.1 of Streptomyces sp. NPDC044002. Classification (NCBI taxonomy): domain Bacteria; kingdom Bacillati; phylum Actinomycetota; class Actinomycetes; order Kitasatosporales; family Streptomycetaceae; genus Streptomyces; species Streptomyces sp. NPDC044002. The sequence continues at coordinate 24,822 of NZ_JBWKEZ010000088.1, read as the reverse complement.
AATTGCTCACTCACGGTAACCGTCGCCACTGACAGTCACCCTCGGGTGCGGCCCAGCTCCTCGTAGAAGGCGAGCAGTTCCGGGTTGTCGACGGAGCCCGGGTTGACCGCCTTGGCCATCGGGGTGCCCTGGAGGAGGCGCTTGACCGGGACCTCGATGCGCTTGCCGGTCAGGGTGTGCGGGACGGCCGGGATCTCGATGACCTCGTCGGGGACGTGGCGCGGGGAGAGCTGCTCGCGGATGGTCTTGGCGATCTTCTTGCGCAGGGCCTCGTCGAGGACGGCGCCGGGGGCGAGGTGGACGAAGAGCGGCATCCAGTAGCCGCCGTTCGGCTCCTCCAGGCCGATGACCAGGGATTCCTTGATCTCGGGGAGGCGTTCGACGACCTCGTAGATGTCCGCGGAGCCCATCCGGACGCCCTGCCGGTTGAGGGTGGAGTCCGAGCGGCCGTGGATGACGACGGACCCGTGGTCGGTGATCGTGATCCAGTCGCCGTGGCGCCAGACGCCGGGGAACATCTCGAAGTAGCTGTCGCGGTAGCGGCTGCCGTCGGGGTCGTTCCAGAAGTGGATCGGCATGGAGGGCATGGGGGCGGTGACGACGAGTTCGCCGACCTCGCCGGTGAGGGGCTTGCCGGCCGGGTCCCAGGACTGGAGGTCCGTGCCGAGGCAGGCGGCCTGGAGTTCGCCGATGTGGACCGGGAGGGTGGGGACGGCTCCGGCGAAGCAGCTGCACACGTCGGTGCCGCCGCTGACGGAGGCGATCCACAGGTCTGCGGCGACCTCCTCGTGGAGCCAGCGGAAGCCGTCGGGCGGCAGCGGGGAGCCGGTGGTGGCGACGCACTTGACGGCGGAGAGGTCGAAGTCCCGGGAGGGGTGGACCTCGGCCTTCTTGCAGGCCATCACGTAGGCGGCGGAGGTGCCGTAGAGGGTGGCTCGGGTGCGTTCGGCGATCCGCCACTGGGCGCCCGTGTCGGGGTAGCCGGGGCTGCCGTCGTAGAGGACGACGGTCGTGCCGGTGAGGAGGCCGGAGACGAGGAAGTTCCACATCATCCAGCCGGTGGAGGTGTACCAGAAGAACCGGTCCTCGGGGCCGAGGTCGCAGTGCAGGCCGAGCTGCTTGAGGTGTTCGAGGAGGATCCCGCCCTGGGACTGGACGATGGCCTTGGGGGCGCCGGTGGTGCCGGAGGAGTAGAGGATCCAGAGCGGGTGGTCGAAGGGGACCGGCTCGAAGACGGGGTCCTGCGTGCCGGAGGTCAGGTCGGCCCAGGCGCGGGTGCCCTCGGGGGCCTCGGTGCCCAGGAGCGGGATGTGGACGACGGCGCGCAGGGAGGGGAGTCCTTCGCGCAGCTCGGCGACGGTCTCGCGGCGGTCGTGCTCCTTGCCGCCGTAGCGGTAGCCGTCGATGGTGAAGAGGACGACCGGTTCGACCTGTTCGAAGCGGTCGAGGACGCTGCGGGCGCCGAAGTCGGGGGCGCAGGAGGTCCAGACCCCGCCGACGGCGGCGGTGGCGAGGAGGGCCACGACGGCTTCGGGGATGTTGGGGAGGTAGCCGCTGACGCGGTCGCCGGGGCGCACGCCGAGGGCGCGCAGCTCGGCGGCGAGCGAGCCGACCTGGCGGCGGAGCTCGGCCCAGCTGAGGGGGGTGGGTTCGTGGGTCTCGTCCACGTGGAGCAGGGCGGGGTCCCCGGCGCGGGCGGGGTCCTCGGCGGCGCGCAGGGCGTGCTCGGCGTAGTTGAGGGTGGAGCCGGTGAACCAGCGGGCTCCGGGCATGGAGCGGTCGGCGAGGACTTCCTCGTAGGGGGTGGTGAAGCGGACCTCGAACCACTCGGCGACGGCCTGCCAGAAGGTGTCGAGCTCGTCGACGGACCAGCGCTGGAGGGCCGGGTAGCCGCCGCCGGCGGGGGCGCCGAAGCGTTCGGCCGCCCAGGCCTGGAAGCGGGTGACCTGGGCTCCGGCGATCCTGTCGGGGCTCGGGGACCAGAGGGGTTCCGGCTGGGTGGCAGAGGTCATGGGTCGGCTCCCGGTCAAGTCTGGCTCTCGCGCTTCGTGTGCGGACGGCTCCGTCGCGGCGTCGGTGTGCGCGCGGCGGCTCACAGGGACCATGCCATGTGATCGACATCCGCACCAGAGCTGTCCTGGGCCGGTCGGGTTGATCGTTTTCCGGGTGAACGGCAGCTGAACGCCGCCCGCGCGGCGGGGTGCCGGTGGCAGGGTGACCGGCATGGACGGTCGTGATCTGGTGCGTGCGGTGAAGGAGATCGGTACGGCGCGCGGGCGGCGGGCCTGGCGCTCGGCGTGGCGCCACCGGCGTGCGGACGCCGAGGGGCTGCCGCGCCGGGGGGCGGAGCGGGCGCGGGTGCCGGGGGTGCTGGCGGGTACGGAGGCCCGGCCGGGCGGTGGGGTGCTGCGGTTCGCGCGCAGTGAGCTGCTGGTACGGGTGACCGTGGGCGGTGCGGTGTTCTGGGGCTGGGACGGGGCGGAGCCGGTGCCCTCGTACGCGGTGGTGGGCGGTGGTCCCGCGCCGGATCCGCGGGCGGTGCTGGAGCCGGACACCGGGGGTGGCTGGCGGGTGGTGTCGGAGCGGGTGACGGTGGCGGTGTCCCGGCACGGGGCGGTGGAGGTGCGGACGCCGGGCGGGGCGGTGCTGCGCAGGGAGCTGCCGCCGCGCTGGTGGGACCCGGTCGGTGGCGCGGAGGGCGGGGACGCGGGGGGCGGGGACGCGGGGGGCGGGGACGTCGAGGACGGCGGCGCGGGGGGCGGCGCGGCTCCCGTGGCGGACGGGGGCGGTTCGCGGTGGCTCCAGCGGTCGGAGGTGCCGGCGGACGCGCGGTTCTTCGGGCTGGGCGGGCGGGCGCGGGGGCCGCGGCTGCGGGACGGGGAGTACCGGCTGTGGAACACCGATCCCAAGGGCGGCTTCGGGCCGGACACGGACCCGCTGTACATCACGATGCCGGTGCAGGTGGTGGTGGCGGACGCGGGGACGCACCTGGCCTTCTACGACAACCCCTGGGAGGGGCGGGTCGTGCTGCGCGAGGGCGAGGAGGGGGCCGGTTCGGGGGTGGACCGGCCCGGGACGAGCGAGCTGCGGCTGGAGGGCGGGCCGCCGAGGTGCTGGGTGCTGGTGGGGACGCCGGCGCGGGTGATGCAGGGGTGGTCGGGGCTGACGGGGGCGGCGGCGGTGCCGCCGGAGTGGGCGCTGGGGTACCAGCACGCGCGGTGGGGTTTCGGGAGCGAGGCCGAGGTGCGGCGGGTGGTGGCCGGGTACGAGGAGCGGGGGCTGGCGCTGTCGGCCGTGCACCTGGACATCGACCACTACGACGGGCACCGGGTGTTCACCGTGGACCGGGAGGCGTTCCCCGATCTGCCCGGGCTCGCCCGGGAGGTGGGGGCGCGCGGCGTGCGGCTGGTGTCGATCGTCGACCCGGCGGTGAAGGCGGGGGACGCGGTGCACGCCTCGGGCCGGGCGGTGGGGGCGCGGGGGGCGTTCGTGCGGGACGCGCGGGGGCGTGAGGTGCGCGGGGAGGTCTGGCCGGGCGAGTGCGCGTACCCGGACTTCACGGATCCGGCGGCACGGGAGTGGTGGGGCGGGCTGTACGAGGAGCGGCTGGCGCAGGGCTTCGCGGGGTTCTGGCACGACATGAACGAGCCGGTGTCCTTCGCGCCGTGGGGTGACGCGACGCTCCCCCGGTCGGCGCGGCACTCGCTGGAGGGGGTGGGCGGGGACCACCGGGCCGGGCACAACGTGTACGGGCTGATGATGGCGCGGGCCGGCTGGGAGGGCCTCGTGCGGCTGCGGCCGGCCGAGCGGCCGTTCCTGTTCTCCCGGTCGGGGTGGGCGGGGATGCACCGGTACGGGGGCACGTGGTCCGGTGACGTGGAGAGCAGCTGGGAGGGGCTGCGGGCGTCCCTGGCGCTGGTGTTGGGGCTGGGGCTGTGCGGGGTGCCGTACTCGGGTCCGGACGTGGGGGGTTTCGGGGGGTCGCCGTCGGCGGAGCTGTACCTGCGGTGGTTCCAGCTGGGGGCGTACCTGCCGTTGTTCCGGACGCATTCGGCGATCTGGGCGGGGCGGCGGGAGCCGTGGGAGTTCGGGCCGGAGGTGGCGGAGCTGGCGGGGGCGGTGCTGGCGGAGCGGGAGCGGCTGCGGCCGTACTTCGTGACGCTGGCGCATCTGGCGCGCCGAACGGGGGCGCCGTACGTGCGGCCGGTGTGGTGGGGGGCGCCGGAGGACCGGCGGCTGCGGGACTGCGAGGACGCGTTCCTGCTGGGGGACGCGCTGCTGGTGGCCCCGGTGCTGGAGTGCGGGGCGGACCGGCGTGCGGTGCGGCTGCCGCGGGGGCGCTGGTACGACACGGCGACGGGGGCGGCGTACGAGGGGCCCGGGCAGGTGCTGTTCGAGGCCCCGCCGGGGCGGATGCCGGTGCTGGCGCGGGCGGGGGCGGTGCTGCCGGTGCGGCGGGGGGACGGGTCGGTGGGTCTGGAGGCGTGGGCCCCCGCGCGGGGGCGGACCGGTGGCGGGGTGGTGATCCGTGATCCGGGGCCGGGGTTCGAGGCGGGTGAGGTGGAGCGGTACACGGTGCGGTGGGCCGGGGACGCGGTGGTGGTCGAGGACGAGGCGGGGGGTGTGGTGAGCGGGGTGGAGGTGCGGGGCCAGGGGTGTCCCGGCCGCTCCTAGGGGGTGTCCCGGCCACCCCCTATAGGGGTGTAGGTCCGGTGTAGGGAGGAGGAGGATGCTGCGGGCGGCGGCGGGTGTGCCGTCGCTGGTCGCTTGAGCAGGGAGTCTGTGATGGTCTTAACGAGCCCGGCGCGGGCGTACGCGCCGGACCGGTCGGCGCTGGGCCGGCGGGTGCTGGCCGCCGCGCGGCGGTGGGACCGGGTGCCGGGTTCCGAGGTGGTGGGGGCGTGGCAGCCGGTCACGGTGTGGGCCCTGCTGCTGGTGACCGGGGTGGTTCCGGCCGGGAACGCCGGGGAGTTGGGCGTGAGGGCGGTCTCGCTGGCCGCGGCGGGATTCCTGCACGGGCTGCTGCTGGTCAAGCCGCTCGCGGCGGTGGGCCGCTGGACCGCCCGGGTGAGCGCGTGGCCGCGGCCGGTGGCGGTGGCGGTGCTGGCCGCCCCGGTGTCGGTGCCGGCGGCCGGGGTGGTGCGGTGGTGGCTGGGGACGCAGGGTGCCCCGGTGCCGGGCCTCGGCGTGGTGTGGGCCGGGTGCGTGGCGGGCACGGTGCTGCCGCTGGTGGTCGGGACGTTGCTGCGGGGGCGGGCCCGGCCGGTGCCGGCGGGCGCGCTGTGGGCGCGGGGCGCGGTGGTCGCCGGGACGGCGGTGGGGGTGGTGGGGCTGGCGTCGCTGGTGATGGACCTGCCGGTGCCGTGAGGCGTGCCCGCCGGGCCATGGGAGCCAGGGCCGCGGGCAGGCGAGGGTGACCAGGGCCCGATGGTGGCGGGCTCGCGTGTCGTGGCGGGTGGCCAGGGCCTTGCTCCGCTTGAGCCGGTTGGCAGCGTTCGACGACGTTACGGCGCTGGTGCGCGGCGCGGTCGAGCCGGCACCGGCTCTCGCCCCTGCGGAGGCGGCCGTTGATCTGGTCGGTCCGTTCCGGGATCGTGGCCGCGATGCCGCGCCTGCAGAGGCGCCCGGGGATCTTCGACGACGCGTAGCCATCGCAGGCGAGGTGAATCTTCGTGGTCAGTCCGCCGCGGGAAGGTCCGAACTCGCCGGCCGGGGCCCCTCTTGGGGCCCCGGCGGCGTGCTGGTGGGCACGTTTGAACGCGATCGCGTCGATCACCTGTCGGTGATCCCGCCACCGCCCGCCCCGTGGTGGCGTCCGGTCCGGCAGCAAGGGCTCGGTCCTCGCCCACTGGGCGTCAGCCAACGGTCCGGTGATCCGAAGGAAGCGGCCTAGGCGCGGTTGAGCCAGAGCTGGCCGGCCTCGCCGGTGCAGGGCAGCTGCCGGACCTCGCGGCGGCTGCCGTTCGGCATGCCGGCGTCCGCGAGGCAGAGTCCGCTGACCTTGCTCTTGATCAGGGCTCCGCCGTTCTGCCAGATGAACTCCCATTTCTGGCCGTCGGTGTGGGTGCAGCTCCGCTGGACGATGAGCCCGCTCGAGTCGAGGGTGGTCGGCTGGACGCACATCAGCGTCGCGTGCCCCGGATTGATGAAGGTGTACGGCTCGCCGACGAGGGGATCGGTCCAGAACTTCTGGTGCAGCTCGTCCTTGCAGCTGAACTGCTGGATGACCGCGAAGTCACTGAACGATCCGGCCCGCACGTCCAGACACTTGCCGGTGCCGATGTTCGCCCACCTGCTCCGGGTGGCCACCGATGCCGCGGTGTCGGAGTTCCCGGAGTCGGCCTGGGCGGGCACGGCCGGCAAGGCGGCGACCGACAGCAACGCAGCGGCGGCGACACCGGTACGAAGGACTAACGAACGCACGGATCCCATCGCAGAGCTCTCCTCATCTCGTCACACAAGCCGCAGAAGCAGCACTCGGCGGAAGACTAAGGTCCGGCGACCGCCCGATGTGGGGTTCATGAGAGGGATGACCGAATGACGTCGTGGGAAGTACGCCGACCCGGACGTTGATCGCCTTGGCGCACTCCGTCCGGCCCAACACACCTCACGACATCCCGAGCCACTGACGACACGGCCGCCACCGCCCCAGTGCACACGGCCCCGTGGCTTCCGGCGTGGACGTCAGGAAGGCTTTGGCCCATGGTTTCGACAGTGCAGAACGTGGCGATCGACTGTGCGGATGCGTACGGGCTGGCCCGGTTCTGGAGCAGTGTGACGGGCTGTCCGATGGACCCGGACGTCAGACCGGGTGACCCGGAGACCCAGGTGCTGCCGGCAGAGGGCACGGTGCTGTACTTCAACCAGGTGCCCGGGGCCAAGACGGTCAAGAACCGCATCCATCTGTGCCTGCGCCCCGAGACCTCGCGCGACCAGGAGGTCGACTGGCTGCTGGGACTCGGCGCCACGTTCGTCGCCGATCACCGCAACCCCGACGGTTCGGGCTGGGCGGTCCTCGCCGATCCCGAGGGCAACGAATTCTGCGTCCTGCGCGGCGAGTCCGACCGAGCCGCCGTGAGCTTCTGACGCCCCGGCGTTGTCGGTCCTTCCCCGGCTGACCATCCGCGCGGTGCAGGAAGACCGCTTCGCCCGTGGTGGCCGTCGCTACCCTCACTCCCCCGCCGGCGCGTAGCGGCCCGCGAACCAGGAGGCCGCCGCCCTGGTGTGGAGGGGGAAGGCGAGTTCCGCAGGGGCGTGCAGGATGTGCCAGCCCGTGGTCTCGTCCGTGGCGGCCGAGGGCGGGAGGGCCGAGGCGGGGCGGGGCGGGAGGAGGCCGAAGACGAGGATGTGGCCTCCCGGGGAGCTGAGGACGTCGGCCAGGGCGACGTCGGAGGCCGGGGCTTCGATGCCCGTCTCCTCGCGGAGTTCGCGGACCACGGCCGTGCGCCAGTCCTCGCCGAAGTCCATGAACCCGCCGGGCAGTGCGACGCCGCCCAGGGCCGGTTCGATGGTGCGGGTGATGACCACCAGGCCGGTGCCGGCCGCGTCCTCGACCGGGAGCAGGGCGACGGCCACCGGGAGCGGGTTGCGGTAGGTGACTGCGCCGCACGCGGCGCACGCGCGGGGCCACCCGTCCGCGTCGAACGGAGTTCCGCAGGTGGAGCAGTGCGAGTCCCTCAGCTGTGCCGGCATGCGGCGATGGTACCGGCCCCTGTCGCGGCGGGGCGGCCCGTGGCAGACTTCTGACGCTTCGTCAGATCACGTTGTCCGGGAGGGGTCTTGGAACGCACACGCACGCCCGTGGTGAGCGGGTGGTTCACCGGTACGGACGCCGGGGACGGCTTCCGCCTGCTCGGCACCCGGTGCTCCGCCTGCGCCTCGGTGTTCTTCCCGCGCGAGGACGCCTACTGCCGCAACCCGCACTGCCCCGGCGGCGGCGAGCTCGCCGAGGTGCCGCTCTCGCCGCGCGGCCGGGTCTGGTCCTACACCGACGGGCGCTACCGGCCGCCCGCCCCCTACGTGTCCGACCCGGACGCGCCCTGGGAGCCGTACACCCTGGTCGCGGTGGAGCTGGAGGCCGAGCGGATGGTCGTGCTCGGGCAGGCCGCGCCCGGGGTGACGCCGGCCGACCTGGCCGTCGGCATGGAGGTGGAGGTCGTGGAAGGGGTGCTCGGCGGGGACGCCGGTGCCGCCCGGACCACCTGGTGGTTCCGGCCGGTGGAGGGCGCCCGGTGAGCGGGGACGTGGCCGTGCTGGGGGCCGGCATGCACCCGTGGGGCAAGTGGGGGCGCAGCTTCGTCGAGTACGGGCGGGCCGCCGCCCGGGCCGCGCTCGCCGACGCCGGGCTGGAGTGGACCGACGTGCAGTCCGTCGTCGGCGCCGACACCGTGCGCGGCGGATACCCGGGCTACGTCGCCGGGGCCACCTTCGCGCGGGCGCTCGGCTGGCAGGGGGCCCGGGTCACCAGCGTGTACGCGGCCTGCGCCTCGGGGGCCCAGGCCATCGGGGCGGCCCGGGCGCAGATCCTCGCCGGGCTGGCGGACGTGGTGCTGGTGGTCGGCGCCGACGCCGCGCCGAAGGGGTTCTTCGCCCCGGCCGGGGGCGAGCGGCCGGACGACCCCGACTGGCTGCGGTTCCGGGTGCTGGGGGCCACCAATCCCGCCTACTTCGGGCTGTACGCCCGGCGCCGGATGGCCCTGCACGGGGACACCGCCGAGGACTTCGCGCTGGTCAAGGTGAAGAACTCGGCGGCCGGGGCGCACAACCCGTACGCCCGCTACCGCAAGGCGGTCTCCGCCGAGGAGGTGGCGGCGTCGGCGGTGGTGGCCGACCCGCTGCGGCTGCTCGACATCTGCGCGACCTCCGACGGGGGCGCGGCGCTGGTGCTGAGCAGCATGGGTTTCGCGCGGGCGCGCGGGGTGGCGGACCCGGTGCGGATCCGGGCGGTGTCGACGGTGACGCCCACGTATCCGCGTACGGTGCTGGACCTGCCGGACATCGCGACCGACTCGGCGGCCGCCGTGGAGCCGGCGTCCGGGTCCTTCCGGGCCTCGATCGCCCGGGCCGCGTACGAGGAGGCGGGGCTGGGGCCGGAGGACCTCTCGCTGGCCGAGGTGTACGACCTGTCCACCGCGCTGGAGCTGGAGTGGTACGAGGATATCGGGCTGTGCGGTGAGGGCGAGGGCGCCAAGCTCGTACGGGAGGGCGCGACGGCGCTCGGCGGGCGGGTGCCGGTCAACGCGAGCGGCGGGCTGGCCTCCTTCGGGGAGGCGGTCCCGGCGCAGGCCATCGCCCAGGTGTGCGAGCTGACCTGGCAGCTGCGGGGTGCGGCGGGGGCGCGCCAGGTTCCGGGGGCGCGGGCCGGGATCACCGCCAACCAGGGGCTCTTCGGGCACGGGTCGGCGGTGGTCGCGGTGCGGTGAGCGCCGCGGACAAGTACTGCCGTCAGGGTGCTTGACGGCCCCGGGCCGCGGGTTCACACTCGCTCCACGGTCCCGGCGACGGGGACCCCGCGACCCCCCATGAGAGCTGCGGCCCGTACCCCAGTCGGCGGGGGTACGGGCCGCCTCCACGCGCTCAGGAAGAGGCGCTCAGGCTCGCGCGGCGGGCCCGGGCGAGCGACATGGCGTGCTCGACGACCCCGACCAGGACGTCCTTGACGGACTCCCGGTCGCGGGCGTCGCAGAGCAGCACCGGCACCTCGGGGTCGAGGTCGAGCGCGTCTCGGACGGTCACCACCGGGTGGCGGTCGGCCCCGTCGAAGCAGTTGACCGCGACGAGGAAGGGGATGCCGCGCCGTTCGAAGTAGTCGATGGCGGCGAAGCAGTCGGCGAGCCGGCGGGTGTCGGCCAGCACGACGGCGCCGAGGGCGCCCTGTGCCAGCTCGTCCCACAGGAACCAGAAGCGGTCCTGTCCGGGGGTGCCGAAGAGGTAGAGCACCAGGTCCTCGCGGAGGGTGATGCGGCCGAAGTCCATGGCCACGGTCGTGGTGCTCTTGCCCTCCACTCCCCCGGTGTCGTCGATGCCGGCGCCCGGTTCGGAGAGCCGTTCCTCGGTCCGCAGCGGACGTATCTCGCTGACCGCGCTGACCAGGGTGGTCTTGCCCACCCCGAAGCCGCCCGCGACCAGGATCTTCAGGGTCAGCGGCTCGACCGGCGAGACGGCGTGCATCGCACCGGTGCGGCTAGAGCGCCCGAAGGCCATCGATCACCTCACGGAGAATGGATTCATCGGGCAGTTCGGCCGGCGGGACCGGCCTGGTCACGTGGACCAGCTCCTCGTCGACGAGGTCGCCGATCAGGACCCGGACGACGCCGATGGCGAGGTCGAGGTCCGCGGCGAGTTCCGCGACCGACTGGGGGCGTTCCCGGCACAGCCCGAGGATGTGGGCGTGTTCCGGGGAGAGGGTCATGTCCCAGACCGGATCGTCGGCCGCCGCCTCCGCGACGACGAGCGCGATCAGGTCGAGACGGTGCTGGGCGGCGTGGCTGGTCCGGCCGCGGGTCATGGCGTACGGGCGTACGACGGGACCCGCGTCGTCGTCGAACCAGTGGGGGTGGCCGGTCTCGGGCGTCGGACGGTCGGTCGGGGGGTGGTCCTGGCCTGGATCGCTCATGCCGTCCGACTCACCCTCCGGCTGGCTGCCCGGAACGCGGGGCGGTCGCCAGGTGGTCGCCCACGCGCTTGACCATGAGCGTCATCTCGTACGCGACCTGGCCGACGTCGGAGTCGGAGTCGGAGAGCACGGCCAGGCAGCTGCCGTCGCCCGCGGCCATGACGAAGAGGAAGGCCTCGTCGAGTTCGACGACGGTCTGGCGGACCCGCCCGGAGTCGAAGTGCCGGCCGACGCCCTTGGCGAGGCTGTGGAAGCCGGAGGCCACGGCGGCCAGGTGTTCGCTGTCCTCGCGGGTGAGGTCCTTCGAGCTGCCGGTGGGCAGGCCGTCGCCGGAGAGGACGACCGCCTTGCGGATGCTGCCGACCTTGTCGACGAGTTCGTCGAGGAGCCAGTTGAGCGGGCCGGAGCCGCGGCCCCTGGTGTCGTTTCCGGTCTGCGGTGCGGTCATCGACCGTCCCCTTCGTTCTCATGCGCGGGACCGGCGCCGGAGCGGCCGGCCTCGGTCTCGGACTGCTGCTGTGCGTGCTGGTCGCGGCCCGCCGTCCAGCCTCGCTGGAGGGCGGACATGCGCGTGCGTACGTCCTCCGCGTCCCGGTCGGACACCGGGTCCTCGGGGGACTGTGCCGCGGCGGGCGCCGGGGCGTTCTTGAGCTGGGGTGCGAGGTTGGCCTGGCGCACCCGGCGGGGCAGGCCGCCCGGGCCGGGCGCGGGCGCGGGCTCCTCGGAGCCCGTGCGCGGCGCGGGGACCGCCTTCACGGCGGCCGGGCGGGGCTCCACGCGGCGGCCGTGGTCGGCGACCAGGGTGGGTGTGGGCCGCCGCCGGGGCAGCGGTACGGGGCCGCCGGCGCGGGTGCCTTCGGGGTGCGGGGGCTCCGTGCGGGGGCGTTCCGAGCGGACCGGGCCGGTGGGGGCCAGGGGCTCCCGCCCGCGGTCGCGGTCGCGCTTCCAGGGGCCGCCGCGCTCGGCGTGGCCGGCGCCGTGCGGGTGGCCGCTGAGGGGCCGGTCCGCGGAGCCGGTGCCGAGGAGGGCGCTGCGCGGGATGCCGCCGGGCGGGGTCTCGTCGTCGAGGCTGGCCATGGGCGGGCGGCCGCCGACGCCGGTGAGGCCCGCGATGCCGGTGGCGATCTCGTCGAGTCCGGCGGGGTCGTCGAGGCCGTCCAGTCCGAGGAGGCCTATGGGGCCCTCCAGCTCGACCGGGCCGTTGAGCACGCCGGCGGGCAGCGGGCGGGCCGAGGGGGCCCGGTCCATGGCGATGGGGCCGGGCCGCGCGGAGCTCTTGGCGGGGCCGGTCCCGACTCCGCGGACGCCCTTCACGGCGTCGAGGCGGATGCCGGTGCCGTTGGTGTCGGGGGCCTCGGTGAGGAGGTCGGCGGGGAGGAAGACCACCGCGGTGGTGCCTCCGTAGGGGCTGGGCTGGAGGACGACCTTGACGTTGTGGCGGCGGGCGAGGCGGCTGACCACGAAGAGGCCGAGGCGGTCGGTGTCGGAGAGTTCGAACTCGGGGGTCTCGGCGAGCCTGAGGTTGGCGTCGAGGAGTGCTTCCGGGTTCATGCCGAGGCCGCGGTCGTGGATCTCCAGGGTGAAGCCGTTGGCGACGCGTTCGCCGTGGACCTGGACGGCGGTGTGCGGGGGCGAGAACACCGTGGCGTTCTCCAGGAGTTCGGCGACGAGGTGGGTGACGTCGGCGACGGCCGGGCCCTCGATGCCGATGCGGGGCAGGCGCCGGACCTCGATGCGCTCGTAGTCCTCGACCTCGGCGACGGCGGCCCGTACGACGTCCATCAGCTGGACGGGCTTGCGCCACTGGCGGGAGGGCGCGGCGCCGGAGAGGATCACCAGGCCTTCGGCGTGGCGGCGCATGCGGGTGGTCATGTGGTCGAGGCGGAACAGGTCGGCGAGCTCCTCGGTGTCCTCGGTGCGCCGTTCCATGGTGTCGAGCAGGGTCAGCTGGCGGTGCAGCAGCACCTGGTTGCGGCGGGCCAGGTTCACGAACACCTCGGAGACGCCGCGGCGGAGCTCGGCCTGCTTGACGGCGGCTTCGACGGCGGCGCGCTGGAGGCTGTTGAGGGCGAGGCCGACCTGGCCGACCTCGTCCTTCTCGAACTCCAGGCGGGGGGCCTCGGTCTCGACGTCGACGGTCTCGCCGGCCGCGAGGCGGCGCATCACGCTGGGGAGCCGGATGCCGGAGGCCTCGTGGGCCTCCTTGCGGAGCCGGGACAGGTCGCGGATGAGGTCGCGTCCGATGCGGACGGACATCACGAGGGAGAAGACGAGGGCGATGAAGCCGAGGACGCCGGCCACGGCGGCCTGTACGAGGACGCCGACGGCGACGGGCTCCACGCGCTTCTGGTAGCGGTCGCCGGCGGCGGTGCCCATGGTGGCGAGGTCGCCGAGGACCTTGTTCGCGGCCTCGTTCCACTGGGCGGCGGTGACGCGCGGGTTCTTGCCGGCGCCGCCGGTGATGAACCGTTCCTCCGCGTCGCGCAGCGCCTTGGTCTGGGGGCCGTTCCAGTACTGCTCGAAGAGCTTGCGGTCGTCGGGCGGCAGGATCGCGAGGTTGAACTCGTACAGCAGGCCGCGGTTGGCGGCGAAGTCGGAGACGCGGCGCAGGTCGCCGGCCGGGACGTTGCCGGCGGCGAGGGCGGAGGCGACGACCGCGTCCTCGCGGGAGAGGGTCTCGCGGGCGCGGGTGATGCCGACGAGGGCGCGGCCCTGCTTGTCCATCTCGACGTTCTCCAGCGCGTGGAGGTTCATCAGGAACTCGTAGCAGGGGTCGACCAGCCGGCTGTAGAGCTCCAGGGCCTGGCCGGGGCTGACCCCGCCCTGGTCGACGGACCGGCGCAGGGCGTTGATGCCGTGGAGGGCCTCGATGATCGACTTGAGGCGCTGGCGGGTCTGCGGGCTGAGCTCGTCGGAGACCTCGGGGTCGAGGGCGTTCGCAGTGATGGAGCGGACCATCGTGTCGGTCGCGGTGCGGCTCTTGGTGAGTTCGGCGGTGGCGGCCACCTCGCGCGGGTCGCCGAGGACGACCAGGGTCTGGCGGCGTTCCTTCTGGACGACGCGGACGACGTCCTCCATCGGGTAGCCGACCTTCTTGATGACGTACGCGACGTCGAGCAGCTGCACTGCCTCACGGCCGGTGATGACCGTGGAGAAGCCCCAGAGGGCGGTCAGGGAGACGAGCGGCACCAGGAGCAACGCCACGATCTTCCGGCGGATGGACTTCCCGCGAAAGCGCATGGCCTCCCCAGCCTCCCCCAGCTCAACCCCGTTGTCAGAGGTCGGTGTTCCGTCATTTAAACGGCGTGAGCCTACTACTGCCACGGAGCGGCTTCGCAGAGGTGTCCGGACGTTTTCGGCCTGACCCCCGTACGAAGATCACCAGTTGTCCGATGTTTCCGGTCAAGTCAGGCCCGATATGTGGCAGATGACACTTGGTGGGGTGTCGGTTCCGTTGTCCGGATGGATGGCTGGAATTCTGCCTTCCGGGTCCGGTATACGGAACTCCGCGGGGGGTTCCGGTCGTCTGACAGACAGGGCGGGGAGCAGGGCGGGAGAAGAGGCGGGGAGTGGGCGGACCATGAGGATGTACGAAGAGGACGGCACGTCGGCCGAGGCTCCGGGGCGGGGCCTGTGGGTGGAGGAGCCGGCCCGGCGGCGCCGGATGCCGGACCCGGTGCGCTCGTCGGCGGTGCGGGCGGTGCTGATCGTGGCCGTGACGCTGACGCAGGCCACGATCACCTTCTTCCTCGCGCTGACCGGGTCCTGGCTGGCCTTCCCGATGGTGCTGGTGGGGATAGCCGCGACGATCGTGGCCACCTGGTCGGTGCTGGACGTGTGGATCACCCGGCAGATGTGGAACCAGCGCCACGGCGTGCTGTCGGAGCCGAGCAGCGCGGCCCGCGAGCCCCGGCGCGGCCGCATACCGGCCCGGGAGAGCCGCCTGGCGGCCGCTCCCCTGGCCGGGGGCGTACCGGTCCACCAGCGCTCCGGACGCCGCTGACCGGCCGGGAGCGGGGGGGGGGGGGGGGGGGGGGGGGGGGGGGGGGCCGGGGAGGGTAGCGAGGAGACCGGGGGGGGGTGGGAGCGAGGAGGCGGGGT
>NZ_JBWKEZ010000088.1:0-10096 GCF_056434525.1 Streptomyces sp. NPDC044002 | reverse complement strand
TCCTTGGGCGGGGGGGAGATGTTCCCACAGCCGCCGGGCGCCTGGCGAACCGGCAAAACCCCCCCCCGGGCCGGCCACCGCCCGGGAGCGGTGACCGCCCCGCGGCCGGGGCGCGTCAGGCCTGTGCGGCGGGCGCGCGGCGGAACATGCGGGTCGCGGTGATCTCGCCGTGGATGGTCTCGCCCTCCGGGGACTGCTGGGGCAGGCCGGGGCGCAGGTGTTCCTCGACGCTGATGTACTTCAGCCCCGCGCGCAGGTCGGCGTCGTTGCGCAGCCGGATGACCAGCGGGAACTCGGCGAGGGCCGTGGTGTCGAAGAGGCCCGTGGTGTAGAGCAGCTGGACGCCGAGGGCGTCCGAGACGGCCCGCTGGAGCTCCAGCAGGTACGTGGCGTTCGCGCGCCCGATCGGGTTGTCAAGGAAGAGCGTGCCCGCGTGCCGGTGCTTGTCGCGGCCGCGGTCGTTGCTGCGCAGCGCGGCCATCGTGCAGTAGAGGGCGATGGCGGCGGTGAGCAGCTGGCCGCCGGAGAAGACGTCGCCCATCTGGCCGACGGGGACCCGCTCGGCGCGCAGCACCGCGTCGGGCTTGAGGATCTCGACCGCGATGCCCTTGGGCTCCAGGGCCGCCTGCACGCCGCGCAGGAGCAGGGACATGCCGTCGCGGCGGCCCTCGCCGAAGGCGGCGTTCTTCTTCACGGCCGTGCGGGTGGCCTCGTCGATGACCTCGCCGAGCCGTTCGGTGAGGGTGGCCTGGTCGGGCTCCTCGAAGCGGATCCGCAGGAACTCCTGGCCCGACCACTCGCCGAGGCCCTCGGGCAGCTGGGAGAGCCGCTGCGCGGAGCGGAGCGTGGCCAGGGCGGATTCCACCAGGCCGCGCAGCCGGTCGACGATGCTGTCGCGGTTGCGCTCCAGCTGCGCGAGCTCGTCGGTGAGCACGCGCAGGCGCGGGGCGAACGCGGCGGCCCAGGCGGCGGCGTGCTCGGGCAGGGCGGAGGCGGGCAGTTCGCGGATCTGCTGGCGCGCGGGGGTGCGTACCTGCTCGTAGCGGTTGGCGTTGGCGTGCCGGACCAGGACGTCGCTCGCCTCGCGCACCGCGGACTCGGCGGCGGAGAGGTCGGCGGCGCAGCCGCGCAGGGACCGGCGGGCCTCGGCGGCGGACTGCCGGGCCTCTTCCAGGGTGCCGGGGTGGGCCACCGGCTCCTGCTCGTCCTCGGGGTGCGTGTGGTCGCGCAGCAGGTCCCGCAGCAGGGCGGCGGTCTCGTCGAAGCCACCGGCGCCGTCCTCGGCGGCGCGGTGGGCGCGCAGCAGGTCGGCGTGGGCGGCCCGGGCGGCCTCCACGGCGGCGGAGTGCGCGGCGAGCTGGGCGGTGGCGGTGCGCAGCAGGCCCTGGGCCTGCTCCACGTCGGCCGGGATCAGCTCCTCGGGCAGCTCGGTGTGCGCCTCGCCCTCGGCGGGGGCGTGCCGTTCGGCTTCGCCGCGCAGCCGGCCGAGCTGCTCGCTCGCGGTGGACGCGCGGGACTCCAGCATCTGGACGAGGGCCTCGGCGCGGGCGGCGGCGGCCTGCCGGGAGGGGCCGTCGGCGCCGTCGGTGCCTTCGAGGAGCTGGGCGGCGCGGGTGCGGACCTTGTTGGTGAGGCGGTCGAGTTCGGCGAGGGCGGCGCTCTCGTCGCCCTCGGCGCGGGCCTGTTCGGCGCGCAGGTCGGCGCCGACGCCGACCTTCTCGTAGACCTGGGAGGCGGTGCGGTAGGCCTCGCGGAGGTCGGGCAGCGGAGCCTTGGCGGTGCCGTCGTCCTCGGGGAGGGGGTCGGGGGCTCCGGCGATCTCCGCGCGTTCGGCGCGCAGGGCGCGGGCGGTGCGGCGGGCGTCGTCGGCGGCGCGCTGGACGGCGCGGCGGTCCTCGTCGGCGGCGCGGGCGCGGTCCAGGCAGACCTCGGCGCGGGCTTCGGACTCGGCGGCCTCGTCGGCGAGTTCGCGGACCTTGGCCTGCCAGCCGGAGCGCTCGCGCAGGCGGTGGGCGAGGCCGGCGAGGGCGTCGGCGGCGCGGCGGGCGCGCTGGGCGGCGTCCTGGCGCTCGTCGCGGACGCGGGCGGCGTCGGCGGCGGCCTCGTCGGCCTCGGCGCGTACGGTACGGGCCTCCGCGAGTTCGGCGTCGGCCTCCTCGGCGAAGGACCGGGCGGCGGCGGCCTGCTGCGCCAGTTCGGCGAGGCGGCCGGGCGGGCAGCCGGTGCGCCAGGAGGAGAGCCGGGCGGCGAGTTCGCGGTCGCCGGCGAGGCGCGCGGCCAGCTCGCGGATCTCGGTGTCGCGGGCGGTGGCGCGGGCGCGCAGCGCGTGGCGCTCCTCGTCGGCGGCGTGCTCGTCGTGCATGGCCGGGTTCGGCGACACGATGAAGACACTGGACACCGCGGAATCGGCGTCCACCGGGGTGGCCGGCGCCAGCAGGGCGGCGGCCGTGCCGACGGCGACGGTGGAGCGGGGCAGCAGGGCGGCGGCGGAGAGGACCTCGCGGGCCCGGCCGTGGGTGTCGGGGTCGGTGATGACCACACCGTCGACGAGTTCGGGGCGGGCGGCGAGGACGGCGGCGTGGTCGGCGGGGTCCACGGACTGGGCGAGGTAGCGCCAGCCGGGCAGGGCCGGGATGCCGTGCTCGCCGAGGTACTCGACGGTGGCGAGGACGTCCGGGCCGGGCGGGAGCAGGCCGCCGTCGCCGAGCGCGCCGAGGATGCGGGCGTCGTCGGCGGCGGCGGTGCGCAGCTCGAACAGGTGGCGTTCGGCCGAGCCGACGGTGTCGGCCAGGATCCGCACCAGCTCGTCGGAGCCCCGGTCGAGGTCGGCGACGCCCAGGCCGCCGGGGGCGGGGGCGGTCACGGCGCCCGCCGCCGCGGCGGAGCCCTGGACACCGGAGGGGCCGGTGCCCGCCGGGACGGCGGCGCGGGCGGCGCCCGGTCCGGCCGGCGCGCCGGGCTCCGCCGCGCCGGAACCGGGGTGTGCCCCGCCGCGCGGGCGCGGGAGGAAGGTGTCGGGGGCCTGCGGGAGGCCCAGCAGCTCGGCCAGGCGCGGGGAGGCGGCCAGGGCTTCGGCGGCGCGGTGCTCCGCCGCGTGGGCGGCCTCGGCGGCGTCGGCGGCGTCGGCGGCGCGGGCGGCGGTGAGTTCGGCGCGGGATTCCGCGGAGGCGGCCTCGCGGGCGGCCTCGGCGGCGGAGCGGGCGGCTTCGCGGGACTCGTCCCAGGCGGCCACGGCGGCCTTCTCGGCGTCGCTGGCCGCGAGCGCGGCGCGGGCCGGGTCGGCGTCGGGGGCGCTGTCGTCGAGCCAGCCGGCCTTCACTGCCTCGGCGGTCTCCTGCTCGACCTCGGCGAGGCGGGCGCGCAGGTGCTCGGCCTCGCTGCGGGCCCGCTGGGCTGCGGTGGCGGCGGAGGTGGCGTCGCGGTGGGCGCCCTCGCCGAGGGACTGGAGTTCGGCGGAACGCTCCTCCTCCTCGTTGGCGGCGCGTTCGCCCTGCTCGGCGGCGGCGTGCAGGGCCCGTACCAGCTCGGCGGCGGCGGTGGCGCGGGCGGCCAGCGCGGGCGCGGCGTCCCGTTCGGCCTCCAGGATCGCGGCGGCGACGCGGGCGGAGCGGTCGGCGGCGGCGCGGTGGCGCAGCACGGTCTCGGCGGCCTGCCAGGCGGAGTGCAGGGTGCGGGCTTCGAGGAGCTCGCGGCGCTGGGCGGCGGCGGCCTTGTCGGCGACGGTCAGGGCCAGGGAGGCGTGCCGGTAGGCGAGTTCGGCGGAGACGGCGGCGCTGCGGGCGCGCTGGGACTCGGCGGCGGTGACCTCGTGGGCGGCGCCGGTGACCCGCTGGGCGAGGTCGGCGGCGCGGCCGCGTTCCTCGGAGGCGCGGGCGGACAGCCGCCGGGCGAGGGTGCGGGTGCGGCGCTCGGCGCCCGCGTGGACGTCACGCAGCCGGGAGCGGGTCTCGGCGGCTTCCACGATGCGGGTGAGGAGGTCCACCGAGCCGGCGGTGAAGTCGCGTTCGGCCATCAGCTCGGCGCGGCGGCCGAGCTTGTTGCCGAAGCCGTGGACCAGGTCGGCGAGGCCGTCGGTGTCGCGGGTGTCGGTGACGGCGCGCAGCAGGAGGTCGGTGAAGTCGGAGTCCTTCTTGACCGCGAAGAGGCCGGCGGCCTCGCCCTCGTCGGCGTTCATCTCGCGCTGGTAGCGGAAGAGTTCGGGGTCGAGTCCGAGTTCGGTGAGGTGCTCGTTCCAGCGGTCGTGGATCTCCTCCCAGTACACCTCCAGGTGCGGGTACGCCTTGCCGGCCTCGGTGATCGCGTCGCGGAAGCCCTTCATGGTGCGGCGGCGGCCCTGGGCTCCGGAGGCGCCCTCGACGGGCGGGCGTACGGAGGTGGCCTCGGCGACGGGGAGGTTGTCCAGGCTCAGGCCCGGGCCGGGGCGGAAGGAGTACCAGGCCTCGGCGAACTTGCGGGGGTCGTTGGAGACCTGGCGGCCGCGCCACTCGCTGACCTTGCCGACGACCACGCACTCGCCGGTCTGGGTGTGCTGCCATTCCAGGGCGACGTGGCCGCAGTCGTCGGCGAGGAGGAACTTGCGCAGGACGCCGGAGCTGGCGCCGCCCAGGGTGTTGCGGTGGCCGGGGAGCATCACCGAGAAGATCAGCTTGAGCAGGACGGACTTGCCGCCGCCGTTCTCCAGGAAGAGCACGCCGGCGGGCGCGGGGCGCCGCGGCGGTCCGGTGGGCTCGTCCTCGAAGAACTCCGCCTGGGTGGGCGCCGGGTGGGGCACCGGCTCGCCGACTCCGCGCAGGTCGAGCACGGTGTCGGCGTAGCGTGCGCCGGCGGGCCCGATGGAGTAGAGGCGGATCCGGGACAGCTCGTACATGGCGGCGGACTCTCGTTGCTTCTCGGTGTTCTCGGTGCGTTCTCGGTGCGGGGACGCGGGTGGGTCAGGCGTGGAACGGCAGGCCGGCGTCGGCGGCGAGTTCCAGGTCGTCGCCCTCGGGCGGCGGCAGGAGGGTGGCGGAGCCGTCGCTGACGGGGACCACGCCGAGTTCCAGGAGTTCGGCCATGGCCGCCGTGCCCGCCATGTCGCGGACCTGGAGCTGGTAGCGGGGGGTGGTCCGGTAGGTGCCGCCGGAGTCGTCGCCGGTCCGCTGGAGGAAGCCGGACTCGGTGAGGAAGGCGGCGGCCTTGCCGACGATGCCGGTGGTGGAGCCGGCCAGGCGGCGGGCGTCCTTGGTGGCGCCGGTCGCGCTGCGGCGGGCGTAGACCCGCCAGGCGGCCTCCAGGCCGGGGGCGTCGGAGGCGGGGTCGGTGTTCTCGCCGAGCTCCTCGGCGCGCTCCTCCAGGCGGCGGCAGGTCTGCCTGACGAAGGCGTCGACGCCGTTGACGGTGATCCGGCCGATGTAGCCGTCGTCGGCGAGGTCCTCGGGGCGGGGGAAGGCGAGGGCGGCGACGGCGAGGTGGGCGAGGCCGTGCAGGAAGCGGTCGCCGCCGTCGGCGGAGGTGCGGCGGGCGTAGTCGCCCATGCGGACGGCGAAGACGGAGTCCTCTCCGGCGGCGACGGCCATCCCGGCGCGCGGGGACACCTCCAGGACGACGAGGCCGAGGCCGGTGGCGACGGCGTCGGCAAGCCGCCCGAAGGCGGGGTCCTCGCGGTAGCGGCGCAGCAGCTCGGCGTACTCGGCGTCGCGGGCGGGGAGCAGCTTGGGCTGGAGCCCGAACCCGACGAGCCGGGCCGCGTCGGCGGCGTCGGCCGGGGTGAGGGACCCGCTGGTGGCGGCGGGGGGCGCGGCGGGAGCCGACGGCGCGTCGGGCTCGCTCCACGCGGGGTGCCGTTCGCTCCACGCGGGGTGCTCGGCGTGGTGGTCGCTCACGGGTGGGTCTCCTCGGTGGTGCGGGCGGTACGGGTACGGGCAGCCCCCGTGCGGGTGGGGGTCTGGGTGCGGGGCGGGGTGTCCGGGGCGATGGCCGGCCGGGACTGCGGGGTCATGCCGACTCCGCGCGGTCGGCGGCCATGCCTGCCGCGTCCAGGAGGGCCGTGCCGACGATCAGGTCGGCGCCGCCGAACTCCGGGTCGTCGAGCTGCGTGCCGTCGTCCACCGCGAACAGCAGCCGCTCCTCGCCCTGGCGGTACGCCGTGCCCACCGCCGGGCTCGCCGCGTGGACGGCGAGCAGGGCGACCAGGTACGGGAGGTCGGGGTCGTCGCGGCGGGCTTCGGCGAGGAGGCCGGAGAGCCGGCGCGGGGCGTCGTGCGGCAGGTCCAGGAGCTGGGTCGCGGCGGCGAGCTGCTCCTCGCTGAAGCGGCTGTCGTCCGGGGTGGCGATGAGGTCCGGCTCGGGCATCTCCGCGCCGAGGTGCTCCCGTTCCACTGGCGGGGTGAGGAGTATGTCCACCAGGTCGGCGACCCGTACCGAGACGGGGGTGCGCAGGCCGGTGCCGGCGGCGAAGAAGGCGTCGGTGACCCGGGTGGCCCGCTCCAGCGGGAGCGGCATCAGGGGTGCGACGAGCTGGCCGTACAG
This sequence comes from Streptomyces sp. NPDC044002, assembly GCF_056434525.1. Taxonomy (NCBI): domain Bacteria; kingdom Bacillati; phylum Actinomycetota; class Actinomycetes; order Kitasatosporales; family Streptomycetaceae; genus Streptomyces; species Streptomyces sp. NPDC044002. The sequence goes on along the minus strand of NZ_JBWKEZ010000088.1, from coordinate 3,589 downwards.
GTCGATCCCGGAGCGCGGGGCGGGCGCGGCGAAGGCCTGGCGGTCCTGCTCGGCGCGGAAGAGCGGGCCGGCGTCCAGCAGCCGCGACTGGAGCTGGGTGTGCCGGCGGATGCAGTCCTTGACGATGTCGACGAGCTCGGCGGCGCGCCGCTTGTTCTCGGGGTCCTCGGCCTCGTCCCGCGCCTTGCGGATGTTGGTGAGGATCGCGTTCTCGTGCCGGTAGCGGTCGGCGACGTGGTCGAGGGCCTCGGCGATCATGTCCGGGACGGCCTGGAGCCAGTCGACGGCGCGGACGTTGCGCCGGGTCGCGTCGAGGGTGCGGCGCAGGGTCTCGGCGTACTGGACGGTGCGGTAGCGGGCCTGTTCGGCGGCGAGCTGGGCGTCGGCCAGCCGGCCCCGGCTGATCAGCACCTCCAGCTTGACCTCGGCGGCGATCTGGGCGCTGGTGACGTCCGTGTCGAGGGCGCCGACCAGGACGTTGACCGCCTCGTCGGTGGTGCGCAGGTAGACCGCGCCGCCGTGGCCGGGGACCTCCTCGATCAGCTTGAAGTCGTAGTCCCGGCGGACGTAGACCCCGTCGGGGCCGAACGTGCCGTAGACCGCGCGGAAGCCGCGGTCCACGCTGCCGACGTTGATCAGGTTCTCCAGGACCCAGCGGGCGACCCGCTCGTGCTCGGCGGCCGGCCGCCGGGGGGCCTGGGCGGCGACGCGCGGCAGCATCCGGGCCACTATCTGCTCGTGGTCGGCGCCGGTGTCGAAGTCCATGTTGAGCGTGACGAGGTCGATCGCGGACAGCGCGACTTCCGCCATCGCGTAGACCCCGTACTCGCCGGCCAGGTTGGCCTTGCGTACGTCGAGGTCGTGGAGCGGGGCGGTGCAGGCCAGGGCACGGAGCCGCCGGGCGAGGCCCTCGTCGGCGGCCGGGCCCGGCGCCGGGGACGGAAGGGGTTTCGCCGGGGCTGGGAGAGTCACGTCGGAAAGAGTAGGCGGTGTCACGGACAACAACCCAAACGGCATGGTTTCCGCCGGACCGTCCCCCGGCGGCGGGCCGAGCGGCGCGGCCCCGCCGTCGCCGGCTGTTCTACGCTCACCGCATGGCTTCCATGATCACACCTCTGATCGACCTGAACGCCGACCTGGGCGAGGGCTTCGGGCGCTGGACGCTGACCGACGACGCGGCGCTGCTGTCGGTGGTCACGAGCGCCAACGTGGCCTGCGGCTTCCACGCGGGCGATCCGTCGATCATGCGCCGGGTCTGCGAGCTGGCCGCCGAGCGGGGCGTACGGATCGGCGCGCAGGTCTCGTACCGGGACCTGGCGGGCTTCGGGCGGCGGTCGATGGACGTGCCGGGCGGGGAGCTGGCGGCGGAGGTGGCCTATCAGATCGGGGCGCTGGAGGTGTTCGCGCGGGCGGCCGGGTCCCGGGTGTCGTACGTGAAGCCTCACGGTGCGCTGTACAACCGCACGGTGCACGACGCCGGCCAGGCCGCCGCGGTCGTCGCCGGGGTCCGGCTGGCCGCCGGGGAAGCCGGGCTGCCGGTGCTGGGCCTGCCCGGGTCGCTGCTGCTGGCGGCGGCCGCGGAGGCGGGGCTGGAGGCGGTGCCGGAGGCCTTCGCCGACCGGGCGTACACCCCGCTGGGGACGCTGGTGCCGCGCGGGGAGCCGGGGGCGGTGCTGCACGACCCGGACGCTGTGGTCGGGCGGGCGGTGCGGATGGCCGCCGAGCGGTCGGTGACGGCCTCCGACGGGTCCCCGGTGGCCGTGCCCGCGCGCTCGCTGTGCCTGCACGGGGACACCCCCGGGGCGGCGGGGCTGGCCCGGCGGGTGCGGGAGGCGCTGGAGGCGGCCGGGGTGCGGGTGGAGGCCTTCGCGTGAGGGCCCTGGCGGTGGGCCGGGAGGCCCTGCTGGTCGAGGTGGACACCGCCGGGGAGGTCGCCGCGCTCCACGCCGAGCTGCTGCGCCGCCGGGACGCGGGCGAGCTGGGCGGCGTACGGGAGGTCGTGCCGGCCGCGCGGACGGTGCTGCTGGACGGGGTCCGGGAGCCGGGCGCGCTGGCGGCGCGGATCGCGGGCTGGGAGGTGCCGCCGCTCGCGGAGGCCGAGGGGCCGCTGGTGACGGTGCCGGTGCGGTACGACGGGCCGGACCTGGCGGATGCGGCGGCCGCGTGGGGCGTCGCGGAGCGGGAGGTCGCGGGGCTGGTCGGGGGCATCGTCTTCCGGGTGGCCTTCTGCGGGTTCGCGCCCGGCTTCGGCTACCTGACGGGGCTGCCGGAGCGGCTGTGGCTGCCCCGGCGGGCGACGCCCCGCACGGCCGTCCCGGCGGGGTCGCTGGCGCTGGCCGGGGAGTACGCGGGGGTGTACCCGCGCTCCTCCCCCGGCGGCTGGCAGCTGATCGGCTCCACCGACGCGGTGCTGTGGGACCCCGCGCGGGAGCCGGCGGCGCTGTTCGCGCCCGGGGTGCGGGTGCGGTTCGAGGAGGCGGGGGCGGCGTGAGCGGGCTGCTGGTGCTGCGGGCGGGGGCGCTGACCACCGTCCAGGACGCGGGGCGCCCCGGGTACGCGCACCTCGGCGTACCCCGCTCGGGGGCGCTGGACACGGGGGCGTACGCGCTGGCCAACCGGCTCGTCGGCAACCCGGCGGGCGCCGCCGCGCTGGAGACCACCCTGGACGGGGTGCGGGTGCGCGCACTGGCCCCGGTGACGGTGGCCGTGACGGGCGCTCCCTGTGCCGTACGCGTCTGCGGGCGCCCGGCGGCCTGGAGTGCGCCGGTGTGGCTGCGCGCGGGGGCGGAGCTGGACGTGGGCCGGGCGGAGTCGGGGCTGCGCAGCTACGTCGCGGTACGGGGAGGTCTGGCTGCGCCGACGGTGCTGGGGAGCCGCGCGACGGACCTGCTGTCGGGGCTCGGCCCGCCGGTGCCGGTGGCGGGGTCGGTGCTGGAGGTCGGCCCGCCGGGCCCGGACCCGGTACCGTCCGCCGACGCCGTGGCCCCTGCGGGGATGCCGTCAGGCGAACTGGTGCTCCCGCTGCGGCTCGGGCCGCGGGCGGACTGGTTCACGGGGGCTTCGGTGGCGGCGCTGCTGTCCTCGGCGTACCGGGTGTCCCCGGCGTCGAACCGGATCGGCCTGCGCACGGAAGGGGGTCCGGCGCTGGCCCGCGCGCGGGGCGGGGAGCTGCCGAGCGAGGGGATGGTGCTGGGGGCGGTGCAGGTGCCGCCGGACGGGCTGCCGGTGGTCTTCCTGGCCGACCATCCGGTGACGGGCGGCTACCCGGTGGTCGGCGTCGTCCCGGCGGGACCCGCCCTGGACGCCGCCGCCCAGGCCCGCCCGGGCCTCGGGCTCCGCTTCGTTCCTTCTTGAACGCGCCGCTCGCGCGGCTCGGCCGCGGGCGGCCTCCCCGGCTTCGCGCCGCTGCGACAGCCTCCGGCCGTCGGACGTGGGGCGGGGCCGGTTCGCGTGGCTGGTGCCGGTGCGTCGTCTGCGGGTGGGTGGGCCGCTGCGCGGTGCGGGGTCCCCTACCCGCCCTTCCACCGTTCCCAGGGGCTCCGCCCCTGACCCCGGTCGCCTCAAACGCCGGCGGGGCTATCTATAGCCC
>NZ_JBWKEZ010000087.1:14994-28756 GCF_056434525.1 Streptomyces sp. NPDC044002 | reverse complement strand
CGGTTCCCAGTTTTTTTTTTTTTTGTGTCTTCTTTCTTTCTCGTCTTCGCCAACGGGCAGTGCGCCCCCTGGACCAAAAGGGCCCCGCTGCCCACCCCCCGCCCCCCCCCCCCCGCCCCCCCCCCCCCCCCAATGCGGTGGGTCTTGTGGCAGCTCGGAAGAGCTGTGGATTGTCGCTCTAATCGCTGCCGAGATGGGCGCTGTCGCGCCGGAGGGCGGCGGCTCGGTGCAGGATCTCTGCTCGGCGTTTGAGGAAGGAGGCCTCGGCCAGCGGCACGCGATGCATGCGCTCCGGCTTCCCCTCCCCCTGGGGCAGGCTTCTCCCCGCGAAGGCCCCGACGGGGACTGCCTGCAGAAGGCGGTCAGCGACCTCCCAGCTTCGGCGCCAGGCGAGCTGTTCCCATGCAAGCTGGCCGGCTTCGATGCGCTCGAGGTCGGCTACCCCCCTCATCCCCGTCAGCAACCTTCGCACCAGAGGGTCCAGGGCATGCAGGACGAGTTCGCCGGGGCGCTGTCCTTTGTCCCAGGGGATCGGGTCTGTGCCGAGTGCGCGCCGCAGGTCGGCCGAGAGATAGTTCACTGCCGTCGCGAGCTGTTCGGCTTGTTCGGCTACCTCGAGGAGGGCGGAGCGTACGTCGCTGTCGGCTTCGAGGGCTGCCAGCGGCAGGGGCAGCGCGTCGAACATCACGTCGTCGATGACAGCCGATTGGTTGCCGTACGCGACACCGTAGAGTTCCACCCGCAGCGGGTAGTCCTCGCCCAGCTCGGGCATGAGGCCACCTGCCTGGTCCAGAACCTTGCTGGTGGCGAACCCGCTCGTCTTCTCTCCAGCCTCCCGGGACTGCCTCTCAGGCGCCAGAAGCGCGTCGAGCCCGCGCCACGTGGCTTTCCCCGGCTGGAGGCGCAAGGGACGGCGGGGGGTGGCATCCTTGTGTTTGGTCGTCTTCCGGCCGCTGGTCGGCTCCACACGCCACATGGTGTGCGGTTCGATCTCGGGCGTATACGGCATCCGGTCCCCTGCGGCAACCAGGACCCGGGCCACCCGCAGACCTTCCTCCGTCATTTCCGGGAAGAGACGGATACGACGGGACTGCCAGGTCCATAGGTCCAGGAGGCCAGTGGGGGCTCGTGTCTGCCACTGGGGGGTGCCGACCGGACGTGCTCCCTGGGGATCTCGTCTTTGCCACTGCGGGAGGTCGGTCGATGTCGGTGGGGCTCCGACCGGAATGTTCAGCAGCAGGGTCTCGAACAGTGTCCTGCCGGCCAGTAAGGTGACTCCCATCTGGCCGAGGGGCGAGGTGGGGTTGCCCGTGGTCTTTCCTGCCTTGGCCTGTGGGTCTCCCACGGCGCCTGTCTTGATCGCCGCGGTGTCCCAGCACTGCGTGTGCAGCAGCCAGTGCGCTGCCTGCGGCAGAGTCAGCGAGAAGGTGTCGCCCTCCGTACGCGAAGCGAACAGAGGTACGTTGTTGCCGACGGCAGCGGTCGCGACGATCAGCCCGGCATTCTTCGTCTCGCCTTTCGCGGTGGACAGCCCTGCGACCTGAGCGAAGGGCTGCACCGGATCGAGCAGGTCGAACAGTCCTTGGTGCACGTCCAGATACTCCTGGAGTTTGCAACGCTGTTGCGGCGACCACTGCCCCCTGGAGTACCAGTTCATCCACTCGCGTTCATCCGCCGGGCGACCCAGTGCGGCCACCACGATGGGGAGCAGGATCTGCCGGAACACAGCCGGCTTCTGTGTGGCAATCTCCACCACCAGGTCGCCTAACTGGTGCGCCTCCAGCAGCGCTGTGCGCAGGCAGCGTTCCTGTGCCGGTTCTCCCGTCACCGACGGTAAGAGCAGCCAGGAATCGTCCGTCAGGGAAAAACCATGCGTCATCGGAACCCCTTGATGGAATCTCTTCTGTTTACGCTAGCAGCAGCCTCGATGAGCACGGGTGCATTCTCCTCAACCGGGTGCGACAATCCAGTGGTTGACCCCGCAAGGACATGGTCAGGACAACCCTGGCGGGGATGGTCCCCTCTTCTGTTTGCACCACAGCTCGGGGCTCACGTCGTCCCCGCTTCAGGCGGGGGTACCGGGCAGCCGCCGGGCTCCGGCCCGGCGGCTCACCGCGTTGCCCGTGGGCGATTGCCGCCGCGATCGGCCATCGCTCTCTACGTCTGCCGCAGCCCGAACTCTTCGTCGTACGACACCGTGAAGTCGCCCACACGAGCGGTGCGTGATGCGTCCAGCACCAGCGCACGAGTCTGTCTCAGCCATGGATGGCCGTGCCATCCGGGCAAAGGACGCAGTTCCAGGGCGGGTTCTGTGAGCTTGGTGGGCAGCCGAACGATCGATCCGAGTACCTCGTCCAGCACGTCCGGTGCCACATCTCCGTTGACGCTCAGGGCACGCCCGGCCAACGTCCGGAAGACAGCGTCATCCTCGTCCCGGACCACAAGAACGACCTCGACGGATTCGTCGCCGTCACGCACCGCTGCTCGCAGCGAATCGTCATGGCTGCTCGCGGCAGATCCGCCAGAGTGCAGACCCGCCAGGGTGCGGCGCTCATGCTCGCCATGCTGAGTCAGAAGGAACTCTCGTGCCACCTCGGCGCGCTTCCGATCCCGGTCGTTCTGCTCTCTCGCGGCAGCCTCACTGGCCTCTTGCCACGTTGTGGGCAGCAGTGACGCGTCCATCCCGTACACCTTCTCCACCAGCCCGGGTACGTCTCCAGGAACCGACCATGTCTCGCCCTCACCGGGCAGTGCGGCAGCAGTCCGCAGCAGCAGATGGCGTCCGTAGATCGCCTCGCTGGCGAAGGTGAAGGCCGGCTCACGGCCTGCGCACCATTGGAGGCCGGTAACGAACACCTTGGGCATTCTCAACCGTGCCGGACGCCACGTCCCTTCGTGCCGGTGCAACCGTCCGATGCGTTGCAGCAGAAGGTCGACGGGGGCCAGATCCGTGACCAGCAGGTCGGCATCAACGTCAAAGGACTGCTCAGCGAGCTGAGTCGCCACCAGGATCAGCCGTCCTCCCCTAGGCCGCGGCGTCTGCGGCCCCAGAAGGCGCAGGCCCTCTTCCGTCAGATCAGCACGTCGGGCGACGGTGAAGCGCGCGTGCACGAGACGGACGTCGGCGCTTCCGAACCGGCTGCGCAGTTCCTCGTAGAGACTCTGCGCTCGCGCGACGGAGTTGCGGATGACCAGCGCGGTTCCTCCGTCGGCGAGTTCGGCCGCCAGGAGATCACCTACTGCCGTGTCCGCCTCGCCCTGCAGCCGCTCTCGTTCGGCGCGCTTGGATCTCGGGCCCGGCAACGTCTCAGGCATGACGCGCACCTCCACAGGGATGTCCTCGCGCCAGCTCTCTGTCGCTTCCACGTGGAACTGCGCCTGCCCAGTGGCGGGCAACCACGCGGTCGTAATGTTCGGATAGCCTCGCGGACCCGGAACGTGCGGCTGGAATTCCTCTTTTGACGCGGCGCCGGCGAGATAGGCCTCAAACAGTGCCTGCCGCTGATCGGGGGCAAGAGTCGCGGAGAGAACGACCACGGGAACGCGTGCCTGACCCAGCCAGCGCAGCGCTTCCCCCAGAAACTGACTCATGTACACGTCGCATGCGTGGACTTCGTCCAACACCACCACCTTGCCCGCAAGCCCGGCCATCCGCAGCATCACATGCCGTGTACGGGTCGCCGCATACAGGAGCTGGTCGACGGTGCCCACGACGAACGGAGCCAGCAGCCCGCGCTTCGGCCCGAGGAACCACTCAGCGGGAGCCTTGCGCTCCTGCTCGTCACACCCTTCATGCCGGACGCCGTAGGGGTCGTCGTCCATCCCGAACTCGTCGACTCCCTGAAACGCCTCGTCCGCGGATGCTCCCGCGTTCTCAAGCAGAGCCTTCCACTCGCGGTTGAAAGCCCTCTTGCCGTGCAGCAGTACCACCCGGGAGGCAAGGTCCGGGTCGATCGCCTGCAACCACCTTCGAGTGCGAGTGAACATCGGATCGCTGGTCGCCTGAGTCGGCATCCCCACAAAGACGCCGTCCGCACCGAACCTGGCCGCAAGGACTTCCGCTGCTGCCTGAGCAGCCTCCGTCTTCCCCTCCCCCATGGGAGCTTCGATCACCATCAGACCCGGAGCACCCATGCTGCGTGCAGCGTCGACAACCATGGACTGCGACGGCCGCGGCGCGTATCCGAACCGATTCCGGAACGCTTCGGGCGCCAGAGCGGTCAGTGCCCCCCAGCCCCGCTCGAGTCCCAGTGCGCTCCATGCCGAAGCAGCCCGTTCACGGGAAGCATCCAAACTCACCCGGCACAAATCGTCCAGGCCGTGGAAGAAGCGTTCGTCGCTCGCAATCCAGTCCGCCATGACCACCAGACCACTGAGCTGCAACTGCAGCGCCCTCGACGGAACCGCCACAGGCTGCATCTCGCGGAGGCTGCTGCACCCCAGCTCCCGGGAGAACACATCCAGCACCGCTTGCTGGAGCGGACGCCAGGGCCCCCTCCCCCTCAGCTGTCCCTTGCCCGTCTTGGGCTCCTGAATGTCCCTCAGCGACGGGAACGTACCGTGATGGCCAGCCACCAGAGGCCACACCCAGTCCACCTGCTCCGAGCCCCAGCCGGCCGAATTCAACAGTTCACGCGCCAGCAACCCGCCGGCCCAGTCGTGACGCCAGCGCCTCTGGCTCCTCACCCCCGCCGCAGCACTCGACTCAACCCAGGCCAGCCCCGACCGCCGCACCGCCTCCGCGCCCTCGGACCACAGGCGCTGATGCACCGGCGTCGCCTTGCCCAAATCGTGGACCCCGCACAACCAGGCAAGTAACAGTCGTCCACGGCCCGGCCCGGCAACAACATCAAGGGCCGACCGCGCCGAAGGGGCAAGAAACCTGTCCCACAGCAACTCGGCAACCGCAGCGGTGTCCAAAAGGTGCGCCATCAGAAGGTTCGTGCTGCCCGCAGCCCGCTCGCGCGACTTTCCCCACAACGACTCCAGAGCCCCAACGACACAAGGCTCATATCGCTCATGCAACTGCCGCAAATCCATCAGGCCTCCGCGAACGTCCGAAGAACACCCAGAGCGTAGGGGCTACTGCTGACAACGCGGCTTGACCTGCGAAAACCTAACCTCCCAGCTGAAACCATCAAGCTAAGGAAGCCAGCACCAAAGTCAGATCTAGCCTCCGCCGAGGTTTGGAGCAGCCCATGGACCAACACCGCAGCTGGGGGATCGACACGTTCAGCAGAGCCCGAATCGTGCTGAACACCGCACCATCCCCGCGGGCGCGGGGTCGCCCTGCAAACGGCCTCGGCGCTACGTCCCAGTCCCGGACCATCCCCGCGGGCGCGGGGTCGACTTGCGGGTCCGTGGCCTGCCCGTGGACGAGGTCGGACCATCCCCGCGGGCGCGGGGCCGACGACCGGCTGGTCATCACGAACCGGTGTCCCACCGGACCTTCCCCGCGGGCGCGGGATCAACCAAGGCCCGCTGTAGGCGGGGTTGTCGACGCTCGGACCATCCCCGCGGGCGCGGGGTCAACCGCTCCAGGACCTGCCTGGGGAGGCTGGTGCGCGGACCATCCCCGCGGGCGCGGGGTCAACGACGCCTTCCTCCTCGACTCGGGCCTCACCGTCGGACCATCCCCGCGGGCGCGGGATCAACACCAAGGGCTTCGACTGTTCCAGCCTGGTCCAGGGACCATCCCCGCGGGCGCGGGGTCAACGACGGGCTCCGTATGGACGCGGACATGGGCACCGGACCACCCCCGCGGGCGCGGGGTCAACCCGGAGTGCGGCTACGGCTGGGTGCCCGTCGTGGGGTCATCCCCGCGGGCGAGGGGTCAACTGACCAGTGCCGACGTTTCGGGGGAGACCGTGCGGACCATCCCCGCGGGCGCGGGGTCAACTCCGCCACCAACGTGCACTCGTTGGGACTGGCCGGACCATCCCCGCAGGCGCGGGGTCAACACCGGGACCGGCCGCCAGGTCCTCATCGGCGACGGACCATCCCCGCAGGCGCGAAGTCAACCGTGACGCGCGTGCTCTGCTCAGCCCGGACGACGGACCATCCCCGCAGGCGCGGGGTCAACATCTCCCGCTACTTCGCCATGCCCGAAGGAGGGGGACCATCCCCGCAGGCGCGGGGTCAACCCCCGCAGCGCCGACAACGTCGCCGTGCTGAGCGGACCATCCCCGCAGGCGCGGGGTCAACGCTTTCTGAGCTGGGGGTTTCTCGGCCCAGGTGGCTGTTCTCGTTTAGTTGCGTCTGGGGGCGGGCCGAAAGGATCAGCCCTTCGAAGTCGCAGGGCTGCCAGCGGGCGCAGCTTGCGGTCCGTACGGCCCACCCTTGTTCGTTGGCGGCGGTGCGAAAAGGATAGCCCGACCTCGGCGATCTCAGTCGAGTCTGCGGCACGTGCAAAGCCACCCACCACGGCAGAGGCGGCCTACGACATCAGCCATCCGGAAGCAGGCTGTACGCGCTTGGGACGAGGGCAAGGCCGGGCTGTACCCCCAGCAGGAAAGAATCCGCTCACGGGAGCCGCTGCTGCCCAAGGTTGAGCGCCGGACCCGGCACCCTGGGCGCAAGCGGCATCCGAACCGGCTGATGTTCCAGGGCACCCTGTTCGTGCTGCACACCGGCATCTCCTGGGAACACCTGCCGCAGGAACTCGGCTTCGGGTCGGGCATGACCTGCTGGCGGCGCCTGGCCGGGTGGAGCGAGGCTGGCGTCTCTGGCCCCGGCTGCACGAGGTCCTCCTCGCCAAGCTCCGGAGCGTGAACGCTCTGGACTTCTCCGGGGCGGCCGTCGACGGCTCCCACATCCGCGCGTTAAAGGGGTCTCCAAGACTGGACGAAGCCCTGTCGACCGGGGCAGGACGGGAAGCAAGCACCACTTGATCACCGACGCCACCGGGATCCCGCTCGCCGCCACCCTGACAGGCGGCAACCGCAATGACGTCACCCAGCTGATCCCGCTGCTCAGGCCGTGCCGCCAGTGCGGGGCAAACGCGGCCGGCCGCGGTGCCGCCCGGACGTGGTCCTCGCGAACCGTGGCTACGACCACGACAAGTACCGCCGCTTGGTCTGGGACCTCGGCGTGAAGCCACTGATCGCCCGCCGCGGCACCGAGCACGGCTGCAGTCTGGCCGCCCAACGCTGGGTCGTGGAACGCGCGTTCGCCCATCTGCACTGGTTCCGCCGCCTGCGGATCCGCTGGGAGATACGAGACGACATCCACGAAGCCTTCCTCACCCTGGGATGCGCACTCATCTGCTGGCGACGCCTGAACTCACTGCCAGTAGCCCCTTGGCCGAGGCGTTGTCACCACCTCGTTCGGCCACGTCTGCCGGACCCGTCCGAGCTGCTCACGCTTTTCGTCCACCCAGCCTTCCCCCGGATCCAGGACGACGCGGACCGAGACCCCGGACTCGCCACCGTCGTCCACCGTGACGATGGGACGGGGCACCGAGAATTGCCGGTCGATATCAATCCGGATCTCGGTCTCGCCCATGGCCGTCCAGCGGATGCCCTGCCTGTCGGAGAGCCCATTCAGGGCCGTTGACCAGTCGTCCATGACTTCCGGCGACAAGCACAGCCCAAGGCGCCCGCTGACGAAGACGCTCGTGATGACGAGCTCGGCATCAAGGTAGTCGTTGTACGGCGTGTCCCCGGGCCTGTTCCGCCCCAGAATGCGCACCCGGACGCTGCCGTCCGGGTCGATCAGACAGATCAGGTCCACGCCCTCTACCTCATCCACACATCCTTCCGCCCCCCTACGTTCCTGATCATCATGCACGAGTCGCAAACTGGCCCTAACCCGTATTTCGTTAGGAGTTCTTAGGCTGGCGGTGCAGCAGGGACTCCGGGAGGCCGCCGTGTTGGTTCACGCTCGCGAGCACCGCTTCCACCTGGAGCAGGACGGACACTCGATCACCGCGGTGTTGAGTGCCCGGCGTCACCGTGCCGCCGTGCTCGGCGACGGCAAGGTGGTGTCGGCGGCGCGGACTCGGCGCGGTGCGACGACCGAGCTACGCGGAGAGACCGCCGACGGCGACGGCGGCGTGCACCCCTTCACGGTCCGGCTCGGCCGCCCGGACATCCCCGGCAAAGAGGCGTGGCCCCCGGAACCCTCACCCCCACCCCGCGACCCCGGCGCACTGCTGACCCGCTGGCGTGCCCGCTGCCGCCGCGGCCGGCGCCGGACCGGCTGAGCCGCCGGGAGCAGCGCGGCGGCGTCGAGACCGGCCCGTGCGGCTCGCGGGCCGCCGCCCTGCCGCGGACCGTGGGGGAATCGTGGTGGCCGTCCCCGGCGGTGCGCGTCGGCGGGACGGTTCAACTGCCGTTAACGCGCCGCTCGCCGGGCCTCCCTAACCTCCCCCTGTCCATCACCCGACCGAGGGGAACCCGGTGTCCTCCACCACCTCCGCAGTCCGCGCCATCGCACTGCCCGCCGCCGTCCTGGCGGTCCTGGCCCTGCCCGCCTCCCCGGCGTACGCGGCCGCCGTGTCCGTCACCGCCACCGTGGAGACCACCCCGGTCTCGCACAGCGGCGACGCCGCCGACGACCCCGCCGTCTGGGTCCACCCGACCGACCCCGCCAAGTCCGTGGTCATCGGCACGGACAAGAAGGGCGCGCTGGAGGTCTACGACATGACGGGCGCCCGTATCCAGCGGATCAGCGGCGACTACGGCAACAACGTCGACCTGCGCGGGAACATCGTCGTCTCGGCGGACGACGAGGCCGCCGGCGGCAACGGGGCCATGCACGTGTACCGGATCGACCCGGCCACCCGGCAGCTCAAGTGGCTGAAGGACGTGCCCACCGAGGTCACCGCGCATGGCATATGCCTCTACACCTCGCCCGCCTCCGGGAAGCTGTACGCCTTCCCCAACTCCACCTCCGGCCGCGTCGAGCAGTGGGAACTGGGCGTCAGCGGGGACACGGTGACGGCGACGTCGGTCCGCCTGTGGGACGCGGGCTCCGCCGTCGAGGGCTGCTACGCCGACGACACCACCGGCAAGCTCTACCTCGGCGAGGAGGACGTCGGCGTGTGGGTGTACGGCGCCGAACCCACCGCCGGCACCGGCCGCGCCAAGCTCGACTCCACCGGCTCGGGCGGCCACATCACCGCCGACACCGAGGGCATCACCGCCGCCGGCAACCGGATCTACGTCTCCTCCCAGGGCAGCAACGACTTCACCGTGTACGACCGCACCACCCGGGCCTACCTCGGCCGCTTCTCCGTCGCGGGCGGCAGCGCCGCCGACGACTGCGAGGACACCGACGGCATCGACGCCTCCGCCGCCGACCTCGGCCCGGCCTTCCCGCAGGGCGTCTTCGTCTGCCAGGACGGCTCCAACGGCACCCCGGGCGGCAGCGGCAACCAGAACTTCAAGTTCGTACCGCTCCAGCGCATGACCGCCCACTTCGGATGACCGGACCGGGCGCCGACAGCGGCGGGGTCAGACGACCTCGCTGCGACGCCCGCCCTCCGGGATGACCAGCGGGGTCCCGGCGACGGGGCACTCGATGACGGCCGCGCGCAGGCCGAAGACCTCGTGTACCAGGTCCGGGGTGACGATCTCCGACGGCGGCCCGGCGGCGACGACCCGGCCGCCGCGCATGGCGACGAGGTGTCCGGCGTAGCGGCACGCGAGGTTGAGCTCGTGCAGCACCATGACCACCGTGCGGCCCTCGGCGCGGTTCAGCTCCGCGACGAGTTCCAGGACGTCGACCTGGTGGGCGAGGTCCAGGTAGGTCGTCGGCTCGTCCAGCAGCAGCACGGGCGTCTGCTGGGCCAGCGCCATCGCGATCCACACGCGCTGGCGCTGGCCCCCCGACAGCTCGTCGATGGAGCGGGACGCCAGCTCCAGGGATCCCGTCGCCGCCAGGGCCGCGTCCACCGCGGCCTCGTCGGAGGAGGACCACTGGCGCCACCACCGCTGGTGCGGGGTGCGGCCCCGGGCCACCAGGTCGCGTACGGAGATGCCGTCCGGGGCGCTGGGGGTCTGCGGCAGCAGCGCGAGCCGCAGCGCGAACTCCCGCGCGGACAGGCCGGCGATGTCCTCTCCGTCCAGGTGGACGGCGCCGCCGGCGGGCTTCAGCAGCCGGGCCAGGGCCCGCAGGGCGGTGGACTTCCCGCAGGCGTTCGGGCCGACCAGGGCGGTGACCTTCCCGGCCGGGATGTCGAGGTCGAGGTCCTCGGAGACGATCCGGTCGCCGTACCCCAGCCGCAGCCCGGCCGCGGTGAGCGTGGCGGGAGCGGTGCCGGTCGGCTGGGTCTCGGTCAGCGGGGCGGTCATGTCAGCCTCCCTTTCCGGCCCGGTTGGTACGGGCGAGTAGCAGCAGCAGGTACGGGGCGCCGATGGCGCCGGTGAGCACGCCGACGGGCAGTTCGGTCGGGGCGAGCACGGTGCGCGCCCCGAGGTCGGCCAGGATGAGCAGGACGGCTCCGGTCAGCGCGCTGGTGATCAGCGGGATCCCGGCGGTGCCGGCGAGCCGCCGGGCCATCTGCGGGGCGCCCAGCGCGATGAAGGCGATCGGTCCGGCCGCCGAGGCGGCGAGCGCGGTCAGGCAGGTGGCGAGGACCAGCAGCACGATCCGCGAGTGCCGCAGCGGGATGCCGAGGCTGCGCGCGGTGTCGTCGTCGTACTGGAGCAGCTGGTACGGGCGGGCCAGTGCGAGCGTCAGCGGCAGCAGCACGGCCAGGGCGAGCCCGGCCCACTGGACGTGCTCGTAGCCGCGCCCGTTGAGGCTGCCGGTCAGCCACACCATCGCGCGGGACGCCTGGTCGATGTCGGCGCGGGCCAGCATCCAGCGGGTCAGCGCCATCAGGGCGCCGTTCGCGGCGAGGCCGACGAGGACGAAGCGGTAGCCGGTGATGGTGCCGTCCCGGTACGCCAGCAGGTAGATGACCGTCGCGGTCAGCAGGGCGCCCGCGAGCGCCCCGAACGGGACCGCGGCGAAGGTGCCCGCGCCCGCCGCGGTGACCCCGCCGACGAGGATGGCGGTGACCGCTCCGGCTCCGGAACCGGCCGCGATGCCGATCAGGTCGGGGCTGGCCAGCGGGTTGCGGGTGACGGCCTGGAACACCGCCCCGGCCAGCCCGAACGCGGCCCCGACCAGCAGGGCCGTCAGGGCGCGCGGCAGGCGCAGCTGGTGGACGATCAGGTCGGCCGACCCGGAGCCCGTGCCGAGCACGGCGGCCAGTACGTCGCCGACCGGGATCGCGAAGGTGCCCATCGAGACCGAGGCGATCAGGCCCGCGAAGCCGACGGCCACGAGGCCGGCGACCACGAGCGCGACCCGGGGACGTACGGCCACGCCGACGGGCCCGGCCTCGAACCGCAGCCGTCGCCCGGACTCGGGGCGGACCGTCCCGGCCGCCGGGGCGGCGGTGGTGCTCGTCGCGCTCATCGGGTGTGCTCCTTGAGCTTGCCGCGCTTGACCAGCAGCGCGAGGAACGGCGCGCCGAGCAGCGCGGTCACCACGCCCGCCTCCAGCTCGCCGGGGCGGGCGACCATCCGGCCCACCACGTCGGCGGCCAGCATCAGCGAGGCCCCGCCGAGCGCCGAACAGGGCACCAGCCAGCGGGCGTCGGGCCCGGTGAAGGCCCGTACGACGTGCGGGACGACGAGGCCGACGAAGGTCACCGGACCGGCGGCGGCGACGGCCGCACCGGTCAGCAGGACCACCGCCAGCGCGCCCAGGGCGCGGGTGGAGCGGACCGGCGTGCCGAGGGAGCTGGCCAGGTCGTCGCCGAGGGCGAGCGAGTTGAGCCGGCCGCTGAGGCCGAGGGCGAGGACGAGCCCGACGAGGACGAACGGCAGCAGCTCCATGCCGAGTCCGGCGTCACGGCCGGCCAGGGAGCCCACCGCCCAGAACCGGTACTGGTCCAGGGTGCGGACGTCCATGAGCACCAGCGTGTTGGTGCCCGCGTCGAGCAGGACGGTCACGGCCGCGCCGGCCAGGGCGAGTTTGGCGGGGGTGGCGCCGCCGTAGCCGGTGCCGCCGACGGCGTAGGCGATGAGTCCGGCCAACGCGCCGCCGAGGAAGGCGAACCAGATGTACTGGTACGAACTCGTCAGCCCCAGCACGCCGATGCTCGCGGCGACCGCGAACGAGCCGCCGGCGCTGATGCCGATCAGGCCGGGATCGCCCAGCGGGTTGCGGGTGATGTCCTGCGCCACCGCGCCCGCGGCACCCAGTGCGATGCCGACCAGCAGCCCCAGGAAGGTTCTGGGCATGCGCAGTTCGCGGATGACGACGGCGTCGCCCTCGTCGCTGCCGCCCATCGCGGCCAGGACGTCGGAGAGCGGGACGGACTTCGTTCCGATCGCCAGTGAGGCGCACACCATGGCGGCCACGAGCGCGAGCAGCACCGTGAGCACGAGGGTCCGCGACAGAACTCGTCGGGGTGGCGGAACAGTTGGGGCGGGGACCGCGGCGGCATCGGCGGTGACGGGCTTCAGAGACACTAGGACAAGGTAAGGGATGCCTAACCGAATTCACGCCTCGGACCCCACCTGGATTTGGACACGAAGAGCCGCTACTGTTCACATCGCATTTACTCAGGCAAGCCTTACCTAAGAGTGCCTCACCTTCAAGCGTGCGCTCCCTCTGGAGAACTGAGAACCGATGAACAGCTTCACCCAGCGTCGCCGGCCGGGCCGGATCGCCGCCGCCTTCCTCACGGCGGCCATGGCCCTCTCGCTCGCCGCATGCGGCGGCAGCAGCAGCAGCGAGGACGCCAAGCCGGCCGCCGAGGGGTCCAAGCCGGCCGCCGCCGAGTCGGCGGGCTTCCCGCGCACGATCACGCACGACAAGGGCAAGACCGAGGTCAAGTCCAAGCCCAAGCGCGTGGTGGCGCTGGACAACAGCCTCGTCGAGGCCGTCGTCGCCCTCGATGCGCCGCTGGTGGGCGGCATCGGCGCCTACCGCGACCAGAAGGGCTTCCCGGCCTACCTCGGTGACGCGGTGAAGGAAACCAAGGACGTCGGCCCGCTCGACAACCCCAACCTCGAGGCGATCGCGGCCCTCAAGCCCGACCTCATCGTCTCGGCGACGGTCCGTCACGCCGACTTCTACGACCGGCTGAGCCAGATCGCGCCGACCGTGTTCGTCAAGACCACGGGCCCGATCTGGAAGGAGAACATCACCTTCCTCGGTCAGGCGCTGGGTCAGGAGGAGAAGGCCCAGGCCAAGCTGACGGCCTACCAGACGCGCGCCAAGAAGATCGGTGACGCGATCAACGCCAAGGGCGGCGGCGCCAACGGCAAGCCCACCTTCTCGGTCGTCCGCTTCGTCGACGGTCCGACGCGCATCTACCTGCCCAAGACCTTCAGCGGCATCATCCTGAACGACATGGGCCTGACGCGTCCCGAGAACCAGCGCGACGAGGTCAAGTTCAACATCGAGATCAGCGAAGAGCAGATCCAGCAGGCCGACGCCGACCACATCTTCATGACCAGCTTCTCGGGCGGCGAGGAGCGCAAGAAGAAGTTCACGGCCAACCCGCTGTGGCAGCGCCTGAACGCGGTCCAGAAGAACCAGGTCCACGAGGTCGACGACTCGATCTGGATGACCTCGGTCTCCCTCCAGGGCGCGGACATCGTCCTCGACGACCTGGCGAAGGCCTTCCAGGTGGACCCCGCCAAGTAGGCGGAGCCCGCCCCCTGATGCCGACGGCCCCGGGGGGGGGGGGGGGAGGGGGGGGGAGGGGGGGGGGGGGGGGGTGTGGGGGGGGGGGGGGGGGGGGGGGGCGGAGGGG
>NZ_JBWKEZ010000087.1:0-14984 GCF_056434525.1 Streptomyces sp. NPDC044002 | reverse complement strand
CCCCGGCTACCCCCCACCAAGCACCCCCCCCCCCCCCCCCCCCCCCCCCCCCCCCGCCCACCCCCCCCCCCCCCCCCCCCCGGGGCCGTCGTGCGTTCGCGGGGCGCGTCCGGCCGGCGCCCGCCCAGCCGGCGCCCGCTCAGCCGGCGTCGTCGATACGGCGGATCCGCTCCCCGTCACAGGTCCGGGGGCAGGTCGCGCACGCCCGGGCCGAGTCCAGCGTGTAGTACATGCAGCAGCCGAGCCGGGTGCGCGTCGGGTGCGTACGTCCGTCACGCGTCGCGAGCCGCCTGAAGTCCGCGCCGCCGGGGAAGGGTGCGATCGCCGTCGGCAGCAGCTCGGTCGCCTCCCGTACGGACCGCTCCTCCTGGCCGAGGACGCGGCCCAGGTACCAGATCCCGGAGACGAGGTCGTCGGCGGCCATGCCCCACAGGGCCCGGTCCCGGCGCCGCACCCGCGGCCCGGCGGCCGCCAGCAGCGGCCGCACGTGATCGGCGACGGCCGCGCGCAGCTCGGCGCGCAGCGCCTCCTCGTCCGCCACGACCCGGACCCCCGGCAGCCGCGCGGCGCTGTCGCCGGGCAGACAGGCGAACCCGGCCCCCGGCACGACCTCGAACGCGCCGGTCGCCAGGTCCACGCGCACCTCGCGCGGGCGGACCCGGGGCACGCGCCGTTCCAGGTACCAGGCGCCGCTCATCAGCAGGCTGACGGACCAGAGGTAGTCGTGCAGGGCGCGCGAGGCCGCGACGTCGGGGCGCGGCTCGTGCCCGTGGCCGGCCCGGATGCGGGCGGCCTCGGCCGCGACGAAGGCGTCCAGGGCCTCGGGGTCCTCCGCCAGCGCGGCGCCGCTGACGCCCCGCCCGGGCCCGCCGGCGGCCACGTGGAGGTCCAGGGCCGGGCAGTGGTCCGCGAGGCGCCCGTACGTCCGTGCGAGCAGGGCGGCGGCGCCCGGGGCGGCGGTCGCGGTGCGGGAGAGCGCGGTCATCGGTTCCCGATCATGTGCGGTGGGGAGCTCTGGCGTGAAGGCAATAGGTAAGGCTTACCTTAGCGCAATGTCTTATGATCATGGTCGCCACGTCAGGTCCTGTGTCGCCAGGGCAAGTTGAGGCTAAGGGTTGGCTAACCTAAGCTGACCTTGGCGCCGGACGCGGACGCCGTCGGTGCATCGGCATGCCTGAAAACAGCCACCGACGCAACCCCACAGCTCAGGACTCGGAAGGGGCTCCAGCCCAATGCGGTTGTACCTGCTCGCGCTCAACCCGACGGACTCGGTCACCGAAGGATTCCTCCCCGCCGCCGCTCGACTCGGCCTCGAGGTCACCCTCCTCACCGACCGGCCCGACGCGCACGGCGAGGTGGCGCCGGACGTGGAGGTCCTGGAGTGCGACGTACGCGACTTCCGCGCCGTCATCACCCGGATATCGACCCACCACGCGCCCGATGCGGTCTTCACCAACAGCGACCACCTCCAGACCCAGGCGGCCCTCGCGGCCGACTACTTCGGCCTCCCGGCCAAGGACTGGCGGGCGACCCTGCGGGTCAAGGACAAGGCCCAGATGCGCCGCCACCTCGCCGGGACCGGACTCGACGCCGTCTGGTCCACGGAACTGGCCCCCGGCCGGGACCCGGCCGGCCTCACTGCCCTCGACGTGCCCTATCCCTGCGTGGTCAAGCCCCGCGAGGGCGTGGCCAGCGAGGACGTGGTGCTGGTCGACGGGCCCGAGGACCTCGTCCTGCGCTGCAAGGAGATCCAGGTCCGCCGCCCCGAGGCCGCCCTGGTGGTGGAGGAGTACCTGGCCGGCGACCTGCGCAGCCTGGAGACCCTCGGCGACGGCCGGATCCGCCACGTGCTGGGCGGCTTCCGGACCCGGCTGTCCCCGCCGCCCTACTTCATCGAGGAGCGCTGCACCTTCGTCGCCGCCCACCCCGAACCGGTCGTCGCGCAGATCCTGGCCCAGCTCGACGCCCTCGGCGTCGGATTCGGCATCTGCCACACCGAGTTCGTCGTCGACGGCGACGGCCGGGCCCGCATCATCGAGGTCAACTACCGGGCCATCGGGGACCAGGCCGACCTGATGCTCGCCCAGCTGCTGGACATCCCGCTGTTCGAACACGTCCTGCGCACGCACCTCGGGGAGCCGCTCCCCGCGGACCTCGGCGCGCGCACGGACGGCGTCGCCCTCGTCGACAACCCCTGCGCCAAGAGCGCCGGCACGCTCACCGCCGCGCCCCAGGCCGCCGACCTCGTCGTGGACGGTGTCGAGCTGACCTACCGTCCGCTGCGCGCGGTGGGCGAGCGGCACGAGCTCTACCACACCAACCGCGACTTCATCGGAGCCCTGCGCGCCCTCGGACGCGACACCGACCAGGAGACGGTCGACCGCGTCGTCGCCGAATTCCTCGCCGCCCAGCGCTGGGAGATCACCCCGTGAGCACGACGACCCAGGCCGCCGCCCAGGCCGCCCCCGCCACCACCGAGGCGGAACTCCTGCTCCGCGTCCTCGGCGCCCTCCTCCGCGAGGACGTCGTCGGCCTGCGCACCCGCACCACCCTCCTCGACCGCCCCGACGGCCGCTGGCTGCGGCTGCCGGCCGAGGACGGCGACGCCCTGCTCCTCCCGGTCACCGAGGACGGCTACCAGAGCGTCCACGCCGCCCGCCTGCCCCAGCTCGTCCGCGAGTCCGACGGCCGCGAACTGACCACCCACGACGAGGTCCTCGAAGCGCTCGCCGCGCTCGCCGACCCCGTCGACCGCGGGGGCTTCGACGCCTTCGCCGAGGAGTGCCGCCAGACCCTCGCCACCATGCGGCTGCACGCCGACACCGCCGACGAGGCCGGCGCCGCGCTGACCGCCCGCCACGGCGCCGACCCCGCCGACTGGACCGGCCTGACGGGCGGGCTGGCCCACGACACCCTCGCCGCCCGCCTCGACCACCCGGTCTACCCCACCGCACGCGGCCGCTCCGGCCTCGACGAGAGCCAACTGCGCGCCTACGCCCCGGAGTTCCACCCGAGCTTCGCGCTGCGCTGGATCGCCGTCCCGCAGGACGCCCTCACGGTGGCCGGCGGCCCCGACGCGCTGCCCTCCGTCTGGCCCACCCCCGCCGCGCTCGGCCTGCCCGGCCTCGACGGAAGCCACCTCGCCCTCCCCGTCCACCCGCTCACCGTCGGCGCCCCGCTGGACGAGGCCCTGAGCGCCGCCGGCCTCGCCGGACGCGCCGTCCTCGCCGAGCGCCCGTACCTCGACGTCGTCCCCACGCTGTCCATGCGCACGGTCGCCGTCACCGAAGACCCCACCCTGCACATCAAGGTCCCGATGGCCACCGCCACCCTGGGCCTGCGCAACCGCCGCATCATCCGGCCCGGCTTCCTCGCCGACGGGGTCGCGGGCCAGCGCCTCGTGGAAGCCGTCGTCGCCCGCGAACCGCGGTTCCAGGGCGTCGTCCTGCACGCCGACGAGACCGTCTACGCGCACGCCGGACACGAGCTCCTCGCCGCGCTCTGCCGCCGCTACCCGGCCGGCCTGGAGAACGCCGTCGTCACCCCGCTCGCCGCGCTCCTCGCCGAGGCCCCCGGCGGCCGGCTGCTGATCGACCACCTCGCCGACCGCTTCTACGGCGGCGACCCGGTGGCCCTGCTCGACGCCTACCTGCGACTGCTGTTCGACTGGCAGACCACCCTCTTCGGCTACGGCGCCGCCCTGGAATCCCACCAGCAGAACATCTCCCTGGTCCTCGACCGGGACCCGGCCGGCGACACCCGCCTGCGGCTGCTGTTCAAGGACGACGACGGCCCGCGCGTCCACGCCGCCCGCGTCCGCGCCGCCCTCGGCGCCGACGCCCCCCTCGGCTTCGACGACCCCCGCGCCTTCTGCGAGGACGACCGCCCCCTCACCGACCTGTTCACCACCATCACCCTGCACCTGTGCGCCGGCTCGTACGCCTTCGGCCTCGCCCGGCACGGCCGCGCCGGCACCGGAGCCCTGCTGGACCTCGTACGCGACCGGCTCGCCGAGGCCGCCGAACGACTCGGCACCGCCCCCGGCGAACCGGGCGCCGTACTGCGCGCCCGCGTCCTGGACGCACCCGAGCTGCCCGTCAAGGCGATGGTCACCGCCGGCACCCTGCTCAGCAAGGAGCGCTCGGGCGCCGCCGACATCAACAAGCACTACACCACCGGCCCCAACTACCTGCTGCGGCCGGAGGGTTCGCGATGAGCATCGCCACCGGCCGGCGGGAGGCGGCGCCGGCCGGGGCCGAGCCCCGCCCCGTCCTCGGCCGCAGACAGGTGCACGCGGTGGCCGGCTGCTACTTCGTGGCCTCCTTCGCAGCCCTCGGCCTGCCGCCCTTCCTCACCGAGATCCTCCCGGAACTCGGCGACCGCGACGCGAGCTGGGCCGGCGTGCTCTACATCGTCCCCACCATCTTCGCCGCCGTCGGCGCCCCCTTCTGGGGGCGGCTCGCCGACCGGTTCGGCCGCAAACGGCTCCTGTTGCGCGCCCAGCTGGGCCTGGCCGTGTCGTTCCTGCTGGCCGGCTGGGCCGACTCGATCGCCACCTTCACCGTCGCCCTGATCCTCCAGGGGATCCTCGGCGGCACCTTCGCCGCCTCCAACGGCTACCTGGGCGCCTCCCTGGAGGGCCCGCAGCTGTCCAAGGCGCTGACCCTGATGCAGGGCGCCGCGCGCGCCGCGCTGGTCTTCGCCCCCATCGTGGTCGGCAGCCTCTCGCCCTGGCTGTCCCCGCACCGCCAGTACGCCCTGCTCGCCGTCCTCCCGCTGACGGCCGCGGCGCTGATCGCCGCGCTGCCCGAATCCCGCGGGATGCGGGCGGAGCCCCGTAAGCCCGAGGCCGACGGGGCGGGGCTCCCGGCCGCCGCCGAGGAGACGGGCCGCGGGCGCACCACCTCCCTGCGCGGGCTCTACGCCCTGGAGTTCGCCTTCGTCTTCTCCACGGTCATCTCCTTCCCGTACCTGATCTCCTTCGTCGAGGAGCGGATCCCCGGCACCTCGCCGCTGGTCTCCGGCATCCTCTTCGCCCTGCCCCACCTCTGCTACCTCGCCGCCGCGATGTGGGTCCACTCGGTCTTCCACCGGCGCCCCCGCCTCGGCGTGGCGCTCGGCTTCGCCTGCATAGCCCTCGGGCTCGCGGGACACGGCCTGGCCCACTCCCTCGCCACCCTGGCGGCCGTCCGCCTGCTGCTCGGCGCGGGCCTCACCCTCGGCCTCGTCTGCCTCTCCGTGATGGCCTCCGACTGCGCCAAGGGCCGCGCCCCCGGCGGGCTGTTCGGCTCGATCGAGTTCTTCTCCAAGGCCGGAGCCGTCGTCGCCGGCCTCGCCGCCGCCGCCGGCAACAGCCTGTACGGGCCCTCCGCGCCCGTGCTCACCGGCACCGCCGTGGCCGTGGTCACCGTCTGCGCGACCGCCGTCCCGGCCCTCGACCTCCGTTCCCTCCGCTCTCTCCGCACCCGCTGGAGCCGTTGATGTCCCTGACCGATGCAATCGATGCGATCGGTGCCGCCCCCGTCGCCACCCGAGCCGCCGCATCCCCGGCCGGACTGCCCACGGCAGACGACGCGGTCGCCCACACCCTCCTGAACTGCCTGCTGCGCGAGCTGTCCGGACCGGAACACCAGACCGCCGTCGCCGACGGCCACCTGCTGCTGTGGCTGCCGCGTCGCGGGGTGCTGCTGCGCGCCGCCCTGCGCCGCACCTCGCTGCTGGGCGCCCACCGCTTCACCGGACCGGTGCGCGAGCGGCAGCAGGACGGCTGGGCCGAGGTCGGCTGGCGCCGCCTCGCCGAGTACGTTCAGGACGAACTCGCGCTGCGCACCGACGTCCACAACGAGGAGTTCCTCGACCAGATCGCCTCCAGCCACGAGGCCGTGTCGGCCGCCCTCGCCGTACGCGCCGGCCGGCCCGACACGGACACCGAGGTCGGCGACGGCGACACGCTCGCCGCCTACCTGGAGTCCGAGCAGTCCCTCATCCTCGGGCACCGCTTCCACCCCACTCCCAAGGCCCGCAGCGGCGACACCGCCTCCTGGCTCGCGTACGCCCCCGAGACGGGTGCCTCCTTCCGGCTGCGCCACCTCGCCGTCCGCGAGCACCTGGTCATCGAGGAAACCGCCCAGGACGGCGCGACCCGGCCCCTCGACGCCCTCGCCGACGAGGTCCCCGAGGGCTACCGGCTGCTGCCCGCGCACCCCTGGCAGTACGAGATGCTCGGCGAGCACCCCGGCCTGCGGGCGGCCCTCGAACGCGGCGACATCCTCGACCTCGGCGACGGGGGCGAGCCCTTCGCCGCCACCGCCTCGGTCCGCACGCTGTACGACGGGAACACCTTCCTGAAGTTCAGCCTCAACGTCCGCATCACCAACTGCCTGCGCAAGAACGCCAGTTACGAGCTGTCCGGCGCGGTCGCCCTGACCCGGCTGCTGGCCCCCGTCCTGGAGGAGCTGGAGACCCGCTTCCCCGGCACCGCCATGCTCCGAGAGCCCGCCTACCGCAGCATCGCGCTGCCCGGCCCCGACGGCACCCCCGACCGGGCCCTCCTCGAAGGCTTCGGCGTCATCGTCCGCGAGGGCCTGCACGCCCGGCTCATGCCCGGCACCACCCCGCTGCTGGCCGCCGCCGTCGCCGACGAGTACCCCACCGGGCCCGGACACATCTCCCGCCTCGTCGACACCACCGACCCGCAGGCCGCCCTCGACTGGTGGGCCGCGTACGTGAAGCTGCTCGTCCCGCCCGTCCTGTCCGCGTACTTCGACCACGGCCTGGTCCTGGAGCCACACCTGCAGAACGTCGTCGTCTGCGTCGACGACGAGGGCATGCCCGCCCAGGTCCTCTTCCGCGACCTCGAAGGCACCAAGCTCGTCCCCGAGCACCACGCCGACCTCCTCGCCAGCCTCCCGGCCGAGGTCGCCGGCCCCATGACGTACGACGCCCAGCGCGGCTGGGACCGCGTCGTGTACTGCCTCCTCGTCAACCACATCGCCGAGATGCTCGCCGCCCTCGCCGACCTGCACCCGCAGACCGAAGCCGCCCTGTGGGACCGGGTCCGCGCCACCGTCCAGGAGCACGCCGACCGCCACGGCTGCCCGCCGCGCCTGGCCGCCCTCCTGGCCGGCGTGCCGCTGCCCGCCAAGGCGAACCTGCTCACCCGCTGGGAGCGCAAGGCCGACCGCGAGGCCGGCTACGTCCGCCTGGCCTCCCCGCTCACCGAGGACGTGCTGTCCCAGGTCCTGCGCGGCCACACCGAAGACGCCCACGCCGACGACGCCCGGAGCACCCGTTGACCGCCCCCACCGCAGCCGTGCGCGAACGCGCCCTCGGCCTCCCCGCCACGGAACTGCCCGCCTACCTCTACGACCTGACGGCCCTGCGCGAACACGCCGCCGCCGTACGGGCCGCCCTGCCCGAGCGCGTCGAGCTGTACTACGCGGCCAAGGCCAATCCGGAAGCCGAGATCCTCGCCGCCCTCGAACCGTACGTCGACGGCTACGAGGTCTCCTCCGGCGGCGAACTCGCCCACGTCGCCAAGGCGGTCCCGGGCCGCCCGCTGGCCTTCGGCGGCCCCGGCAAGACCCCCGCCGAGATCGTCTCCGCCCTCGAACTGGGCGTGGACCGCTTCCACGTGGAGAGCCTGTACGAGCTCCACATGCTGGCCGACCTCGTCGCCCGCACCACCCCCGGCACCCCGGACACGGCCCCCAGGGGGGTCCTGCTCCGCTTCAACCTGCCCCTGGCCGCCGCCTCCCTCGAAGGCAGCTCCCTCGCCATGGGCGGCCGCCCCACCCCCTTCGGCCTGGACCCCGCCGACGCCGACAGGGCCGTACGCCTGCTCACCGACGGCACCTACCCGCAGCTGCGCCTCCTCGGCGTCCACGCCCACCTCGCCAGCGGCCTCGACGCCCCCGAGCAGCTCGCGGTCGCCGAGTCCGTGCTCGCCTGGGCGACCGGCCTCGCCGCCCGCCACGGCGTCGAGTTCGCCGAGGTCAACGTGGGCGGCGGCATGAGCGTCGACTACGCGGACCCGGAATCCCGCTTCGACTGGACGGCCTACGGCCAGGGCCTGGCCCGGCTCGTCGACGCCCACCCGGGCCTGACCCTGCGCATCGAGCCCGGCCGCGCCATGACCGCGTACTGCGGCTGGTACGCCACCGACGTCCTGGACGTGAAGCACAGCCACGGCGAGGAGTTCGCGGTGGTCCGCGGCGGCACCCACCACCTGCGCACCCCCGCCACCAAGGGCCACGACCAGCCCTGCACCGTCCTCCCGGTGGACGGATGGCCCCACCCCTGGCCCAGGCCCGCCGCCGGCGCGGAACGGGTCAGCCTCACCGGCCAGCTGTGCACCCCGAAGGACCTGCTCGCCCGCGGCGTACCGGCACCCGGCCTGCGCGCCGGGGACCGAGTGGCCTTCGGCCTCGCGGGCGCCTACGCCTGGAACATCTCGCACCACGACTTCCTGATGCACCCGCGGCCCGGCTTCCACTTCCTGCGGTCCGACGAGGCGGAGCAGGCCAACGCGTCATGAACGGCCCTGCCCCCGGCGGGAGGACCGGCCGGGGGCACGTCGTAGGGGTCCGCGTTCTGGGCCCGCTCGACGCGCCGGACCTCAGGTCTGCAGAACGCGCGCCCTGCGGTATTCGGCGCGGGCGAGTAGCGAGAACGTGATCGTGGCGCAGAGCGCGACCCCGACGATGACCCACTCGAGCGCCCCGCTGTGCTGGTCGGGATCGACTCCGAAGACCGACTCGATCCAGTCAGGCCAGATGGCAGTCAACAGGAGCAGCAATCCGCTGAGGGCGGCGGCGATCGCCTCGATCCAGCCGCGCGCACGTATGTTGCGCATCATCGTGCTCACCTTCGCAATCGAAGACCGTCAGACCGGGGAGAGATCGATCCGGAACATGCCGCGGCCGTGGGTCACGCAGACGAGGGTCTCGTCCATCCAGAACAGGTCGTCGACCGAGCAGTTGGTGGGGCCCTCGTTCGTCGGAGACCAGGTCGTACCGGCGTCCTCGCTCGCGAACAGGCCTATTTCGGTTCCGCAGTACAGGAAATCGTGACGCCGGGGATGCACGGCGAGAGCCCGTACGGGAGCGGCGGGCAGCGTGGCGGAGAGGTCGGTCCACTGTGCGCCACCGTCACGCGTCACCCACAGGTTGCCGGGCTCGAACCCGCCGAAGGCGACGTAGGCGGTCTTCACGTCCGTCGGGTGGGCAGTGATGGACGCGCAGTACCGCTGTGGCCGTAGCGGACTCGGACCGATCACTCCGACGCGGTCCCAGGTCGGGGTCGGCGCCGATCCGTTGGCCGTGCGGAAGACCATGCCGTTCCGGTGTCCCACCCACACCACATCGGAGTCTGCGGGGGCCACGGCGAGCGCGGTGATCAGTGATCCCGCGCTGGGCTTGATCGACTGCCAGCTGGGTCCCGAGGTCGGCGTGTTCGGTGCCTTCGCGTTGTTCGTCCGCCACAGCGACAGGCCCCCGGCCAGCAGCCGTTGCGGGTTTCCGGGATCCATGACGAACGGTGCGATGAAGAGCGCCTTCTGGTTCTTGGCGTCGGGGATGCGGAACGGCAGCGGTTTCCAGTCCCAGCCGGGAATCGCGGGGTTCCAGAACTGGCCGCTGATGTACCGGTCGGGGTCATTGGTGGCACCGCCGTCGTCGTTGCGGTGGATGTTCAGGAAGACGTACTCGCCGTACAGGACGTCGGGGTCGGTCGGATCGCACGCGCACCAGCCGCCGTCACCGCCCTGGAACTCCGTCCACCCCTCGGTCCCGGCCGCGGGATCGAAGCAGAGCGTTCCGTTGTCCTGCGCGCCGCCGATGATCTTTCCGCTGGTGGTGCTGCCGGCGCCGCCGTAGAACTGCGTGACGCCATAGTTGTTGACCAGCTCGGTCCAGCCGAAGACGAACGGCGCCTTCGGTTCCGTACCGACCTCCGCGAGGTCTGCCGCCTTGAACACCCCGCCGTCGTTGCCGAAGAACACCGTTCTGTTGTCGACCCCGTCGTAGGAAGGGTGCGAAACGATGGCGTGGTGATCGGCGTGCGCCGAGTCCGGGTCCCACCAGGTGCTGATCTCGGTCAGGTGATCCCCGCCGTCCGTGCTGCGCCACAGGTCGACACCACCGGTGACGAGCAGATCCGCGTCCGTCGGATCCCCGGCCCAGATCGCGTTGCTGTACCAGCCCTGGTCGCCCAGGTAGTCGGCAACCTGGCCGCTCGGGGTCCGGGTCTTCCTGCTCTTGTAGGTCTTGCCTCCGTCGGTGGAGCGCCAGATCTGACCGGTCTGTGCCTGTACCGAGGCGTATACGACCTTCGGGTCCTTCACCGCGTAGGCCAGTTCCACCCGGCCCGACCACGGACCGTGCGCCCCGGCCTGCCAGGTGAGCCCGCCGTCGGTGCTGAACCACGCCTCGCCCGCGTCGAGTGCGCCGGCGACCGCCCGGTCGTCACCGCCCGGTTCGAAGGCGACCTGGCCGAGGGGGATGCCCAGAACCCGGGTCCATGCCGCCCGTGCCGGATCAGAGCTGCGGAAGAGGCCTCTGTCGGTGGCCGCGAGGACTACGGCGCCCGATGCGGACACCGCGATCCGGTTCACGGCACGGAAGTCCGGGGTCTGCGTCGCCGGCAGGGGCGCCCATGTGGTCGCGTCGGTGGTGCGGAAGATGCCGTTGCCGCGGAGGGCGTCGGTGTTCGAGAATCCCTCGCCGGTGCCCACGTAGATCGTCGAGGGGTTGGCGGGGTCCATCGTCATGCACGCGCAGGCGAGGTTGCCGAGGAAGTCGTCCACGGGTGCCCATTTCGCGCCACCGTTGCGGGTGATCCAAACGCCGCCGCCGGCGCTCGCGGCCCACATCTTGGCCGGATGACCGGGGTCGACCACGATGGCCCGGGTGCGGCCGCCGATGTTGCCGGGGCCGAGCCACTCCCACTGGGTGAGCGTCATGCCGGCCGTCGGCGACGGCCGGTCCGCACGCGCGCCGCGGTGACGGCCCGTGGGCACACCGGCCGTCTGCGGAGCCGGGGCGGTGCTCCGCGCCAGGGAGCGCATCCGGGCACGTGCCGTCCCCTGGGCATCCGGTGGCACTTCCCCGTCATCTCCACGCTGCTGTTCGAGCCGGAACTGCACTCGCGCATTGGGCAGGTCTGGGTAGTCGAGGCGGCGCAGTGCCCGTCGCACGGACGTGACGGGAAGCCCGTCGAGCGTCTCGTTCGTTGCGCCCCGGCTCTTCCGGAGCAGCTGCACCTGCTCGACGCTGATGTCCTTGGCTCGGGCGAGTTGTTCGTCGGAGATGGTCATGACGCACCTCTGGGTGCAAGGGAATCCTGTTCGGTACGGCTACGGGCGGAGCTTGCGGGGACGGCTCTCGGCCGTCTCGTCGAGCACCACCTCCCAGACCGCCGAGGCGGTTCGCACGTCCACCGCCCGCAGCACGACAGCGCCTTCGCCACCGGGGCCCCGGCGGACCGTGAGCTCCAACCGCATGTCGCCGACCTGCCCGTAGTCCAGCACGTCGCGCGCGAGCCGCGACGCCGGCGGCGCGACCTCCGGCTCCGTCTCCATCTCCATCGGCGCTGTGGTCAGCTCCTCCACCGACGGGGTCGCCACGCCGACACGCAGAGCCCCATGCGCCACGAGGGGCCCGCTTCCCGCCTCAGCGAGGCCGGGCGGCGCGCCGCCCTGGTACAGGGCCCTGGCCGTCCACCGGAGCACGAGCGGGTCCTGATCAGCAGCAATATCCACGGTGAAGGCGGGCGAATCGTCCAGTGTCGGCCGAGCCCACGCGGGCAGCCCCACTGGAGGCGAGGCCCAGCGTCCGGTGCCCCCGTCCAGGTCGAGCAGCTCGACTTCCAGCACCGGTGAGGCACCGACGCGCAACGCCACCACGTTCCCGTCCACGATCGAGCAGGGCCGCAGCCCTCGGCCGTGACGCCACATCACCGCGCCGGTCTCCAGGTCCAGCGCGATGAGAGTTCCCTGACGATCGTGCACCACGGCCCGCCCGGCGGGCCCGTCGGCCACGCCGCGCGGGATCCTGGGCATGCGACCCCGATCATCGACCCTCGGAGTGGTGGGACGGTTTCTGCGAAGACGCTCCTGCCGGAGCTCACCTACCATTGTCGCCCCCGCTGCCGGGGAGCGGCAACCGGGGAAGCGCCACGGAGCCGTACACCGAGTGACGGCTGCGAGTTCGTTCCCGTCGGCGTGCAGCCGACGCTGCGTTCGGGCACGGTTCCCTCGTCGCTGCAGGTGCGTGGCCGGCAGCCAGGCCGAGGCCGCCAGGGCTCAACCAAGCCGAAGCTCCACTGAGGCCGAGGTCGCGGCCGGGGTCGTTCCCCTGGTGCCGACCTCGACCGAGGCCCGGGCGCTCCTTCCGTCCGCCGCGGTGCCCTGCACCGTGTAGACGCCCTCGGTGGACACGGAGAAGGAGAACCGGCCGTCGGCGCCGGTCAGGGCTGCGATGTCGGGGAAGGGCCCGGGCCCGTCGGCGATGGCGACGGCCACGCCCGGCACCGGATCACCGTGCGCGTCGCGCACCGCTCCGCTGATCGGGTACGTACGGCCGCCGCCATCCGCGCTCATGGGCCGGGTCACGCCTTCCAGAGCAGCAGGTTGTCGTAGACGGCCCTGGTGATGCGGGTCCCGGAGTTGACCGTCGCGCCGCCGTAGGCGTGGACCGCGATGCCGTAGCGGCCGCCGTTGTGGATGCGGTAGACGGCGCTGCCGCTCTGTCCGCCGAAGGTGTCGATGTCGTAGAAGACCTTCAGGGGGTTCACCGAGCTGATGCCTCGGCCGTCGTACCACTGGGTCCCCACGGGCTGGTCGCCCGGGTATCCGGAGATGTTGGCGGAGATCTTGAGCAGATCGGCATCCGGCCAGGCGCCGAAGCCGAACCAGCCGGTGGTGGAGCCGAGTTCGGTGGGGATGATGATGGCGCCGTAGTCGAAGTTCTCGTCGCCGCTGTTGGTCCAGCCGGTGACAGAGCGGAAGTTCGTGCTGGTGACAGAGCCGAAGGGCAGCAAGGTGCCGTTGCGGCCCGGCATGACCTGGATGCTCTTGACCCAGCCGTCGCGTCCGGGCACGCCGCTGTTCTTGATGTGCACGACGTGTCCTGCGGTGGCCAGCGTGTGTGGCCCGATGAACCAACCGGTGCCGATCCACTGAGAGTTGTCGGCTGCGGTGATGAGCAGCGAGGCGTGGGCCCGCCACGGATAGCTCGTGGTGTCCGTGATCTGGACCCGGTCGTCCGGACCGTGCACCGTCTCCAGCATGTCCAGGGGACCGAAGGAGGCCTCCCCGATGTCGGACAGCGGTGCCGTGGGCGCCACCCACGTCTCGGCCGGTACCTCGTCGAACAGGCTGCGGGTGTGGCCGACCTGTTCCAGCCCGTCGGAGGTGAAGGGTGTGGGACTGCCCTGCACACCCTCGGAGGGCCCTTCGAAGATCGGCTGTTCCGCAACGACGGTGAGCTCCTCGGGCTGGTTGGATACAGCCGTGTGCGGACCATTGGCGTTCGGCATGAAGACTCCTCGGGTGAGTCGCCTGAAGGCACGTAAGGGCATTCGAGAATGGGCCGCCCCCCACGACGGATGCACCTCAAAGACACATCAGGTCTGAGCGCCTACCGTCCGCAGGGCGCCCGGCGCGCCCCCCCAACCATGTAAAGCCGATCCGCCGTTGATCGCCACGCGACAACCGCCGGCCGTGCGCCGTCCAGGGCAGGTCGGCACCCGCGGGGGTTTCGTCGCGGCAGGGGTACGGACCGCCCCACCACGAGTGACACACAGCCCCGAACTCGCCTTCCTGGCAGCCCTGCGAGCCCGGGCCGCTGATTGGCAGGTGCCGTGGGCTCCCAGCCAGGTCGGACGGCCCGAGGAAGAGTCGTCGTTCCTCGTCCATATCAGCCAACCTTCACGAGTCGCCCGCGCATGGCTTCTTCCGGGCCTCCGGCCGAGGGGTGCCAGGGTGGATCAGGCAGCCAGGCGCAGCAGGGTCTCCTGGAAGGAGACCGTGTTCTTGGGGGGCCGGTTGTGGGGCAGCTTGGACAGGGCTGCGGCCATGCCGCAGGCGTTGGTCACGCCGGAGAGAACGAGTCCGGCGCCGATGGCCCCGGACAGCCAGTGGGCGGGTGGCCAGGCGAGGCCGGCCAGGAAGCCGACGAGGACGAGGGCGCCGGCGGCGAGGCGGACCTGGCGGTCCATGGGCCAGGTGGCGCGGGCACCGGCCGGGCGCTCGACCTCGTGGCCCATGGTGGCCCAGGTGCTGGTTCCGCCTTCGAGAGTGGCGGCTTCGATGCCCCGGGCGGCCAGCTGGGCGCAGGCCTTGGCAGACCGGGCTCCGGAGGCGCAGACGATGAGTAGCGGCGTGCGCTGCGCGGCGTTCTTCAGGACGTCGGCAGCCTCGTCCAGACGGTCCAGGGGGATGTTGTGGGCGCCGGGCAGGTGGCCGGTGGCGTACTCGCCCGGGGTACGCACGTCGATCACGGTGAGCTGACCGAAGCGGGCGGTGGCCTGGGCGGGGGTGAGTGCGGTGGTGGTCACGGAGCAGATGCCTTCCGGGCGGTCCCCCAGGGTAGGATACCCATGGGGGTATATGAGGAGGTTGGTGTGCAACTCGACATGAGTGCCGAGGAACTGAAGTCGGCGCTGAACCGGCTGCGACGGGCGCAGGGACAGCTCGCGGGAGTAATCAAGATGATCGAGGACGGCCGGGACTGCGAGGACGTCATCACGCAGCTGTCGGCGGTCTCCAAGGCGCTGGACCGGGCCGGGTTCTCGATCATCGCGACGGGCCTGCAGCAGTGCATGAGCAGCGAGGACCCGCAGGTGCAGGACTCCGCGCAGATGCGCGCCCGGCTGGAGAAGCTGTTCCTTTCGCTGGCCTGAGAGCTTTCGCGTCCGGTGGGGGGGGGGGGGGGGGGACGGGAGGACGGGGGGGGGGGGGGGGTAAAAAAAGGGGGGTCCCGTGA